>NZ_CP159534.1:905500-1207334 GCF_040529335.1 Streptomyces sp. HUAS MG91
GGATCTGGTCCCGCTTCGGGTACGGGATGCTGATCCTGCTGGCCCGGATGCAGGACATCCCGCGGGAGCTGGAGGAGGCCGCGCTGACCGACGGCGCGGGCCCCTGGCAGCGCTTCCGGCACATCGTGCTGCCGCAGCTGCGGCCTGCGCTGTTCTTCCTCGCCGTCATCGAGACGACGGCCTCGTTCCAGGTGTTCGACGCCGTCTACACGATGACCGGCGGCGGCCCCGCGAACGCCAGCTACACGCTCGTCTTCCAGCTGTACGACGCGGGCTTCAAGTACTTCGACCTGGGCTACGCCTCCGCGATCGGGGTCGCCCTGTTCGTGCTGACCCTCGTCGTCGCCGTCGTCCAGCGGCTCGTGATCGGGAAGGACCAGTGACCATGACCGCACCCCCCGTCGAGAAGACCCCGGTGCCCGCGCCCGAACCGCCCGTCCGCCCGTCGCGGCGCCTGCGCAAGGAGGCCGAGCGGGACTTCGTGCCGGCCGGTCTGCGCGGCACGCTCGGCGGCCGGATCGTGCGGGGCGTGCTGCTCACGGTCGCCGCGCTCGCCACGATCTTCCCGTTCTACGCGATGGTCGTGCTGTCCCTGAAGCCGTCCGCCGCGGTCGAGTTCCCCGGCAGCCTGCTGCCGTGGCCGCTGACCGGCGAGGCGTACGACTCGGTGCTCGGCTCCCAGGACGTGCCGCGCTGGCTGCTCAACACCCTGGTCTACTCGGTCGTCTCCGTGGTCGGCGTGCTGCTGCTCGCCTCCCTCGCGGGATACGCGTTCGCCAAGAAGCGCTTCCCCGGCCGCGAGGCCATGTTCTGGTCGTTCCTGTCGATGGTGATGGTCCCGTACCACGTCACGATGATCCCGACCTTCGCGATGATCGCGAAGCTGGGCGGCGTCGACACGTACTGGGGACTCATCGTGCCGACCCTCGCCAACGCTCAGGCGGTGTTCCTGATGCGGCAGTTCATCCAGGGGCTGCCCGACGAGCTGTTCGAGGCGGCGCGGCTCGACGGGTGCAGCGAGTGGCAGGTGTTCCGCCGGATCGTGCTGCCGCTGCTGAAGCCGATCCTCGCCACGCTCGGCGTGTTCGTCTTCCTGTGGCACTGGAACGACTTCCTGTGGCCGCTCGTCATCGGCCAGTCCACCGACATGCGCACGCTCACCGTCGGCATCGCCTCGCTCCAGCAGCAGAACGTGCCGCTGAACGTCGTCCTGTCGGGTTCCGTCATCGCGTTCGTGCCCATCTTCGCCGCGTATCTGGTGGGCCAGCGCTACTTCACCGAGGGCGTCACGGCGTCCGGGATCAAGGGTTGAGATCCACCATGTTCACAGATGAGGCGGCGCTCGAGGAGCGCCTGGCCACCCCCTCCCCCGCGCTCGTCGCGGACCTCGCCGGGCTCGACGGCGATCTGCTGGTGCTCGGCGCGGGCGGCAAGATGGGCCCCAGCCTGTGCCGGCTCGCGCGCCGCGCCCTGGACGCCGCGGGCCGTACCGATGTCGCCGTGCACGCGGTGTCGCGCTGGTCGGACCCGGAGGCGGCACGCGCCCTGGAGGCCGACGGGGTCCGCACGGTCGCCTTCGACCTGATGGACCCGGAAGCCGACCTCGGCACCCTGCCCGACGCGGGCAACATCGTCTTCATGGTGGGCGCCAAGTTCGGCTCCGCCGGGGCGCCCTCGCACGCCTGGGCGGTGAACGCGGCCATGCCGGACCGCGTCGCGCGCCGCTGGCCGACGGCGCGGATCGCCGCGTTCTCCACCGGAAACGTGTATCCGCTGGTGCCGGTCGGCTCGGCCGGCTGCACCGAGGACGACCCGGTCGGGCCGGTCGGCGAGTACGCGATGTCGTGCCTGGGCCGCGAGCGGATCTTCGGCCACGCCGCGCTCACCCGGGGCACGCCCGTCGCGCTGATCCGCCTCAACTACGCGGTGGACCTGCGCTACGGCGTCCTCGCCGACATCGCCTCCCGGGTGCTGGCCGGTGAGCCGGTCGACGTGACGACCGGGCACGCCAACGTGGTCTGGCAGGGGTACGCCAACGAGGTCGCGCTGCGCTCGCTCAAGCACGCGACGGACGGCGACGGGTTCACGGTGAACCTGACCGGCCCGGAGACGGCCTCGGTGCGGCGGCTCGCGCACTGGTTCGCCGCGGAGTTCGGTAAGGAGCCGTCCTTCGCGGGCACGGAGGCGCCGACCGCGCTGCTGTCCGACGCCGGCCGCTGCCACGCCCTGTTCGGCTATCCGGACGTGCCGCTGCGCACGCTGGTGGGCTGGCAGGCCGACTGGCTGCGCCGGGGTCTGCCGCTGTCCGGCAAGCCCACCAAGTTCCAGGTCCGCGACGGAAGGTTCTGAACCGCACCATGACCGCGCTCGAAGTGCTCTCCCGGGGCACCGTCATCCCCGCCCACCCCCTCGCCCTCGACGCCGACCGCAGGCTCGACGAACGGCGCCAGCGGGCGCTGACCCGCTACTACCTGGCGTCCGGCGCGGGCGGTGTCGCGGTGGCCGTCCACACCACCCAGTTCGAGATCCGCGAGCCGCGGGTGGGCCTGCTGAAGCCGGTCCTCGAACTGGCCGCCGAGACCGTACGCGCCGAGGCGGACCGCCCCTTCGTGAAGGTCGCCGGGGCCTGCGGGTACACGGCGCAGGCCGTCGCCGAGGCAGAACTCGCGGCGTCGCTCGGCTACGACGCGGTGCTGCTGAGCCCCGCCGTGCCGGGCGCCGACGAGAAGGGCCTCCTGGACCGGGCGCGGGCGGTCGGCGAGGTGCTGCCGGTCATCGGCTTCTACCTCCAGGAGGCCGTCGGCGGAAGGTACTTGTCGCCGTCGTTCTGGTCGGAGTTCGCGGATCTGCCGGCCACGGCCGCCGTGAAGATCGCCCCCTTCGACCGGTATCGCACGGCCGACGTGATCCGGGCGGTGGGCGCCGCCGACCGGGCGTCCGAGGTGGCCCTGTACACGGGCAACGACGACGACATCATCGGTGACCTCCTCACGCCGTACGAGACGGCGGGCGGGCGGCGCTGGTTCGCGGGCGGGCTGCTCGGGCAGTGGGCGGTGTGGACCCGATCGGCGGCGACGCTCCTGGAGGACGTGCGCGCGGCGCGGACCGGCGACCACGAGGCGCTGCTGCGCTGTCTGACCCGCCGCCCCGAGCTGACCGACGCCAACCAGGCCGTGTTCGACGTGCGGGGCGCCTTCCGCGGCTGCATCGCCGGAGTCCACGAAGTCCTCCGCCGACAGGGCCTGTTGGCGGGAACCTGGTGTCTGGACCCCGACGAGACCCTGTCGCCCGGGCAGGCCGAGGAGCTGACCCGGGTGGCGGCCGCGTACCCGTGGCTGACGGACGACGCGTTCGTGAAGGAGCACCTGGATGACTGGCTCCGCTGAGCGGCCGAGGGTCGTGGTGAGCGTGCCGCCGGGGCTGCGGGACGCGTTCTTCACCGTCGAGACCTGGCGGCGCCTCGACGCGGCGGCGGACCTCACGGTCCTCGACGCGCACACCGACCGGGCGGCGCTGGCCGCGGCCCTGCCGGAAGCCCGCGCGCTGATCACGTCCTGGGGAACGCCGCGGATCGAGGCCGAACTGCTCACCCGTGCGCCCGATTTGGAGCTGGTGGCGCACACCGGTTCGGCCGTCGCCCCCTACGTCTCCGAGGAGGTGTTCCGGCGCGGGGTGCGGGTCACGCAGGCCGGGGACGAGATGGCGCGGCCCGTCGCCGAGGTCGCCCTCACGTTCACGCTCGCCCTGCTGCACCGCACGCACCGCTTCGACCACGCGCTGCGCACCGGTGCCTCCTGGGAGAGCGCCGGTGAGGCGCCGCCCCGGCACGAGATCCACGGCAGCGCGATCGGGGTGATCGGCGCGTCCCGCACGGGCCGGGCCTACATCACCCTCGCGCAGGCACTGGGCGCACAGGTCTCGGTCACCGACCCCTACCTGTCGCCCTCCGACGCGGACCGGCTCGGCGTACAACTGCTGCCTCTGGACGAGCTGTTGAGCAGCAGCAGGATCGTCGCCGTGCACGCCCCGGCGACGGCGGAGACCCGGCACCTGCTCGACGCGGGGCGGCTCGCGCTGCTGCCCGACGGGGCCGGTCTGGTGAACACGGCCCGCTCCTGGCTCGTCGACGAGTCCGCGCTCGCCGCCGAACTGCGCACCGGCCGGATCGACGCCGCCGTCGACGTCTTCGACGCGGAGCCACTGCCGGTCGGGCACCCCTTCCGCGCCCTGCCGAACGTCCTGCTCACCCCGCACACCGCCGCGGGCACCGTGGAGTGCCGGCATCGGCTCGGCGCGAGCGCCGTGACCGAGATCGTACGGCTGCTCGACGGACTGCCCCCGCTCACCGCGGTGGGGCCGGAGGCGCTGGCACGGCTGCACTGAACCGCACACCCACGACAACACCCGCTCAAAACGAACCCAGTTGGAGAACTGATCCCTCATGCGTCTCATGCGCGTCGGCCGGCCGGGCCGCGAACGGCCCGTCCTCGCCGCCCCCGACGGCCGCCACCACGATCTGTCGTCGGTGACCGACGACATCGACGGCACGTTCCTCGCGGCGCTCGCGGAGCGTCCCGGGCTCGTACCGCCGGCGGCGGACCTGCCCGAGGTCGACCTCACCGGTCAGCGCGTGGGCCCGCCCGTGGCCCGGCCCTCGGCGGTGCTGTGCATCGGCCAGAACTACGCGGCGCACGCCGCCGAGTCGGGCGCCGAGCCGCCCGAGCGGCCGATCCTCTTCTACAAGTCGCCGAACACGGTGGTCGGCCCGTACGACGACGTGCTGATCCCGCGCGGCGGCGAGAAGACCGACTGGGAGGTCGAGCTGGCGGTCGTCATCGGCCGCCGCGCCGCCTATCTCGACTCGCCCGAGGAGGCGCTCGGGCACGTCGCCGGGTACGCGGTCAGCAACGACGTCTCCGAGCGGGCCTTCCAGCTGGAGGTGTCGGGCGGCCAGTGGTCCAAGGGCAAGAGCTGCGCCACGTTCAACCCGCTCGGTCCGGTCCTGGTGACGGCGGACGAGGCGGGCGACCCGCAGGGGCTGCGGCTGCGGTCGTGGGTCAACGGGGAGCCGCGGCAGGACTCGGTGACCGCCGACATGATCTTCTCGGTCGGCGAGATCGTGCACCACCTGTCGCAGTACCTGGTCCTGGAGCCCGGCGACGTCATCAACACCGGCACACCGCAGGGCGTGGCCCTGTCGGGTCGCTTCCCCTACCTGGGCGACGGCGATGTGATGGAGATGGAGATCACCGGCCTCGGCCGGCAGCGCTCGGTCTGCCGGCCGGCCTGAGCGGAGACGCACTCCGCGTACGGTCTACAGGCCCAGGTCCCGGGCGACGATCTCCTTCATGATCTCCGTGGTGCCGCCGTAGATGGTGGTGATGCGCGAGTCGAGGTAGTCGTGGGCGATGGGGTATTCGAGCATGTAGCCGTAGGCGCCGTGCAGTTGGAGGCAGCGTCCGACGATGTCGACGTAGGCTTCCGTGGCCCAGAACTTCGCGGCGGCGGCGTCGACGGCGCTCAGGGCGCCGCGGGAGTGCCGGGCGAGCAGGTCGTCGATGTAGGTGCGGCCCACGCGGGCGGTGGTGACCATGTCGGCGAGCTGGAAGCGGGTGTTCTGGAAGGAGCCGACGCTCCGGCCGAACGCCTTGCGCTCCCGCACGTACGCGACGGTCCGCTCCAGGACGCCCTCGACGGACGCCATGGCGTTGGCGGCGATCGAGATCCGTTCCTGGGGCAGGTTGCGCATCAGGGCCCGGAAGCCGGAGCCCTCGGCGCCGAGGAGGTTCGTGGCCGGGACGCGGACGTCCTGGAAGAACAGTTCGCTGGTGTCCTGGGCGTGCAGGCCGACCTTGCGCAGGTTGCGGCCGCGGGTGAAGCCGGGGCTGTCCGCCTCGACGACGAGCAGGCTGAGGCCGCCGTGGCGGTCCGGTCCGGTGCGCACGGCGGTCACCACGAGGTCGGCGTTCTGGCCGTTGGAGATGAAGACCTTGCTGCCGTTGACGAGGTAGTCGTCGCCGTCGCGGACGGCGGTGGTGGCGATGCCGGCCAGGTCGCTGCCGGTGCCGGGCTCGGTCATCGCGACGGCGACGACGAGCCGGCCGGCCGCGATGCCGGGCAGCCAGCGGGCCTTCTGCGCGTCGTCGGTGAGGCCGGTGAAGTAGGGCACGACGATGTCGTTGGAGAGCCCCACCCCGGCGAGGCCGTCGGAGGCCGGATGGCGGGAGAACTCCTCGCCGATGACCGCGTTGAAGCGGAAGTCGGTGATCCCGCCGCCGCCGTACTCCTCGGGGATGTTGAAGCCGAGGAGGCCGGCCCGGGCGGCCTCCTCGAAGAGGTCCCGGTCGACCCTGCCCGCCTCCCGCCAGCGCTCGGCGTGCGGGGCGGCGTGCTTGTCGGCGAACGCGCGGACCGTCTCCCGCAGCAGTTCGTGGTCGTCCTCGTAGAGCGTGCGCTCTCCGATCACAGGGCTGGCCATCGTGTCTCCGTTCCGGACCGGGCTCGTACGGGTGGCGGGACGAGGTTCGGGCGTGCCGCCGCTCATCGCACACCGAGCCTGCGCAGCAGGGACAGTTGTCCGTTGGTGCGGCGGACGAAGGCCCGCACGGCGTCCTCCCCGGGCCTCGGCGGTCCGAGCGGCAGGAGCCGCTGAGTGGCGACGGTCTGGGTCTCGGTGTACTTGCGGATCCCCTCGGCGCCGTGGCGGCGGCCGAGGCCGCTGTCACCCATGCCGCCCATCCCGGCCTCGACGCTGCCGGCCGCGGCGGCGGCGCCGTCGTTGATGTTGACCGAACCGGCGCGGATCTCCGCCGCCATCCGTGCGGCCTCGCGGGTGTCCTTGGACCAGATCGACGCCGAGAGCCCGTAGCTCCCCTGGTTGGCGAGGCCCACGGCCTCGCTGTCCGAGCCGACGGCGTAGAGGGAGACCACCGGGCCGAAGGTCTCCTGCCCGCACACGGACATCTCGTGGGTGACCCCTTCGAGGACGGTCGGCTCGTAGAAGAGCGGGCCGATGTCGGGGCGGGCCCGGCCGCCCGTCAGCACGGTCGCCCCCTTCGCCACCGCCTCCTCGACCTGGGCCGTGACCGCCGCGAGCCGGGCCGCGGACGTCAGTGACCCGACGTCGGCCGCGTAGTCCCGCCCCGCCCCGAGCCGCAACTTCCCTGTCGCCTCGACGAGTTCGGCGCGGAAGGCGTCGTAGATCCTCTCGTGCGCGTAGACGCGTTCGACGTGGATGCACATCTGTCCGGTGTTGGCGAAGGCCGCCGCCACCGTGCCGGCCGCGGCGGCGGTGAGGTCGGCGTCGGCCCGGACGATCAGCGGGTTCTTTCCGCCGAGTTCGAGCGACGCCCCGACCAGCCGTCGCGCGGCCCGCTCCGCGACCGTGCGGCCGGTGGCGGTCGAGCCGGTGAAGCAGACGAAGTCCACGGCGTCGGTCAGCGCGGTGCCCACGGCGGCCCCGGGCCCGGCGACGATCCGCCACAGCCCGGCGGGCAGCCCGGCACGGGCCATCAGGTCGCGGGTCCACAGCAGGGTCAGCGCGGTCTGCTCGTCGGCCTTGGAGACCACGGCGTTCCCGGCCAGGAGGGCGGGCAGCACATCGCCGACGCCCAGGTAGAGGGGGTAGTTCCAGGGGGAGACGATGCCGACGACGCCCTTCGGTACGCGCATCTCCCTGACCTTCGTCAGGCCGGGCACCATGCCGCGCACCCGGCGCGGGGCCAGGTAGTGCCGGGCGCGCCGCGCGTAGTGCCGGGCGATCGCCGCGACCTGTGCCACCTCCTGCCAGGCGTGGTAGCGCGCCTTGCCGGTCTCCCACTGGATCAGGTCCAGCACCTGGTCCTGGTGGCGCAGCAGCAGGTCGTGGAAGGCGAGGACGACATCGCGGCGGCGTGCCGGTGCCGACCGTGCCCACTGCGGCCGGGCGGCCCGGGCCGTGGCCACGGCCTCCTCGACGTCGTGCGGGGTGCAGGCGGGGACGGCCGCGATCGGCGTGAGGTCGAACGGCGCGAGAGCGGTCACCGGCTCCGCGCCGCCGGGCGCCGCCGCGTCCCGGCTCACCCACCCGCACCACCGCGCGATCAGCTCGTCCGTCACCCACGGCGGCCGGGCGGTCATCGGGGCCGGGCCGTCGGGCGGCAGGCCGTCGGGTGCCGGGATCTCGTGCTGCTCCGTGGTCATGCGCGCTCCTCGGTCGTGATCCGAGCCGGCGACGGCCCCTGCCCCTCGCTCGCGCCGCAGCCCTTGTCGACCTCGGCACGCCTCGCTATGTTAATCAGAAATCACATCCTGGAACAAGCTCCCGAGCTTGGCCGACAGCGCCAACTCCGAGCATTTCAAGGCGAGATGAGCCGCACGCCCTACCAGGAAAGCGAGCAAGTGAATGGACAATCTCAGCCGCAGAAGAGTCCTGTCGCTCGGGGCCGCGCTGGGCCTCGTGAGCGCGACGGGCACCACCGGCGCCTGGGCGTGGTCCCCGGCGGGTTCGGTCGCCGGCAGCGGGACGGGCACCGATCCCGAGTACGTGTGGGACGACGAGGTGGACCGGCTGCTGGCCTCGCTCATCGACAGCGGCTGGGTGCCCGCGGTCAACAGCGCGATGGCGTCGTGGGTGAACAACGGCGACCCGCTGCCCGGCGGCCTGCCCGCCGATCTCACCGCCTACCTCCAGCGGGTCAACCGGCTGCCCTCCTGGGCGGATCCCGCGAAACTGGCCCGCGCCGCCGACTTCAACCGGCGCAAGGACACGTACCTCTTCCTGCTGTACGGCCTGGGCAGCGGCATCATGAGCACGGTGATCCCGCGCGAGGCCAGGAGCGTCTACTGGTCGGCGGGCGGCGCGAACATGAAGGACCGCGCGGCCAAGACGTTCACGTTCGGCTACGACCTGGCGCAGCTCAAGGGGTTCGAGCCGACGGGCCAGTTCATCGTGACGGCGAACAAGACCCGCCTGGTGCACGCCGGGGTGCGCCATCTGCTGCCGCGGTCGCCGCACTGGAGCGCGGGCGCGGACCAGAGGATCCCGATCAGCAACGCGGACATCCTGGTCACCTTCCACAGCCTCGGCACGTACGTGCGCCGGAAGCTGCTCCAGTGGAAGGTCCCGTTCTCCACGGCGGACCAGGAGGCCTTCCTGCACAGCTGGCAGGTCGCGCTGCATCTGCTCGGCGTGCAGGACCAGTACATCCCGAAGACGTGGGCCGACGCGGAGGCGCAGTCGGGGCAGGTGCTGACCCCGATCCTCTCCCCGACGACCGAGGGCGTCGAACTGGCCGAGGACCTGCTCGGGCTGACCGCCCAGGTCGACCTGGGCGTCACGCGCGGATTCCTCAACGAGTTCGTGCGCTACGTCCTCAGCGACGAGATCGGCGACTGGCTGGGCCTGAAGCGCGACTACGCCTCGGCCGCGCTGATCCGCACCGTGTGGCCGGCCTTCATCCTGTTCCGCGAGGGGCTGTCGCCCGTGGCGCCCGCCGCCTTCTACGTGTTCGACCAGTTCGTGCGCGCGCTGGCCATGGCGTTCCTGAACAACGGCGCCTCGGGCACGACCACCCCCATCGTGATCCCGACGGGCAACCGGCCGTCCTGAGACCCGCCGGGCCGGGTGCGGGCCCGGTCCGGCCTCAGAGGCCCAGCGCGCCGACGACGAGTGCGGTCACGGCGGCGCGCCGGCCGGGGCCGTCCCGCCAGCGCAGGCTGCGGCCCGCCTCGACCACCACGCCGAACCCGGCGTGCACGAGGACCCGGGCCTGGCGCGGGTCCAGTTCCGGGCGGGCCAGGCGCAACTGCTGCTCCCACACGGCGATGTGCTCGCGCTGCGCCTGCACCAGGGGGCGCTGGAGGTCGGCCGGGAGACCGGCGAACTCCGCCTCGGCGACGCTGGTGAGCGCGGTGTGCTCGAAGCTGTAGGCGACGTACGTCGCCGCGAGCAGGCCGACGGCCTCGCGCGGATCGGTCACCCCGTGCAGGCTGCGGTCCACGGCCTGCGCCAGCAGCCCCGCGGCTTGCAGGCACGCGGCGGCGAGGATGTCGACCTTGCCCGGGTAGTGGCGGTAGAGCGCCGAAGGGGCGAGGCCGACCGCACGGGCGATCTGGCCGTTCGTGACGGCGGTGAACCCGTCGCGGGCGAACAGCGGGACGGCCGCCGCGAGGATCTCTCCGCGCCGTGAGCGCGGTACCGGCAGGGCGGGCAGCTCGACGGGGCGCCCGCTCCCGGGATCCGCCGCGGGGTCGGTCGCGACCACGCGCAGGGCGCAGTCCAGCAGCAGTTCCTCGACCCGGCGCTGCGCGATGGAGGTGTGGTGCATGGTGAGGGACCCGATGGCGCCGAGCGCCGCCACCACCCGCAACTGCTCGTCGGGCAGCGGATGTTCGTGCCGGACCGTCTCGGAGACCCGCGCGACGACGTGTGCGAACGTGGACCGCAGGAGGCGGCGGTCCTCGCGGTTGAGGTACCGGGCCTCCCAGCGGTACACCCCGCCCGAGGCGCGGTGCGCGACGGTGACCCGGACCAGGGCGGTGAACACGTCCGCCGGTTCCGCCTCCGGCGGCAGTGCGTCGAGCGCGACGACGAGCCGGTCCGCCATGGTGTGCGCGCACTCGGCGAACAGCGCGTACTTGTTGGGGAAGTGCCGGTACAGGGCGGCGGCGGTGATGCCGACGCGGGCGGCGATCTCCTCCATGGACGCCGCGTGGAAACCGCGCTCGCTGAAGAGCCGGCCGGCCGCGTCGACGATGAGCTGCCTGCGGTTGCGGGGCCGGGTGGCCGAGGGCGACCCGACGGTCATGACCGGCCGGAGGACAGCGGATACGAGGTCATGGGGCTCAGTCAATCACACCCCGGGATACCTCGGCCTGATGTGATTCCCCATTAACAAAATGCTTCACGAGCCTTCTCCGCGGGCTGTGTTGACGGGCACAATGCGGCAGCGGCCACCCGATCGCCACGACCCCGAGGAGTCGCCCCATGCCGACCGACACGGCTCCCGCCTGGTCCTTCCGGCACCACTGGATGTCCCAGGCGGCCACGCACGCGATGATGCGCCCCGACAAGCCCGCGCTGCGCCACCTCGGACGGACGACGACCTGGGCCGAGCTCTCCGGGCGGTCGCTGCGGCTGGCCGCCGCGCTCGCCGGCCGGGGAGTCACCGAGGGCGACCGCGTGGTCCTGCTCACGCTGAACCATCCGTGGTTCGTGGAGAGCGTGTTCGCGGCGAACAGCCTCGGCGCCATGGCCGTCCCGCTGAGTTTCCGGCTGGCGCCGCCGGAGCTCGACGACATCCTCGCCGACTGCACGCCCGCGGCGGCCGTCGTCGACGCACGGCTGCTGCCGCTGTTCGACGCCGCGCCGAACGCCGCGTCGATCGGCACGGTCGTCGTCATCGGTGACGCCCCGGACGACGCCCTCGCCCGCGGCCGTCTCCCGTACGAGGACCTTCTCGCCGCCCACGAGCCGATGGAACTGCCCGACATCAGCGAGGACTCGACCGCGCTGATCATGTACACCTCGGGCACCACCGGCCGCCCGAAGGGCGTGCTGCTCTCCCACCGCAACATGCAGGTGCAGGCGCTCACCTGCATCCGCGCGATGGAGATCTTCGACGACTCCGACATCGGCTTCCTGACGGCTCCCTTCTTCCACATCGCGGGCCTGGGCTCGATGGTGGCGAACTTCGTGGTGGGCAGCACGGTCGTGATCCATCCGCTGGGCGCCTTCGACCCGCAGGAGGTGCTGGACGCCTATGAACGCGAGGGCGCCACGGTCGTGTTCAACGTTCCGCAGCAGTGGGACCTGCTCTGCGCCCAGCCCGGCATCGAGAAGCGGGACCTGAAGCTGCGGATCATCAGCTGGGGCGCCGCCCCCGCGAGCGACGCGACGCTGCGCGCGATGGCCGAGAAGTTCCCCGGCGCGCTCAACGTGGCCGTGTTCGGCCAGACCGAGACCTCGCCGATCACCTGTGTGCTGCGCGGGGAGGACTCGCTGCGCAAGCTGGGCTCGGTCGGCCGACCGATCCCGAGCATCCAGTACCGCATCGTCGACGCCGACATGAACGACGTACCGGCCGGTGAGATCGGCGAGATCGTCTACCGCGGGCCCTCCGTGACGCGGGGGTACTGGAACAGGCCGCGGGAGACGGCCGAGGCGTTCGACGGCGGCTGGTTCCACTCCGGTGACCTCGTCACGCAGGACGAGGAGGGTTTCGTCCGGGTGGTCGACCGCAAGAAGGACATGATCATCAGCGGCGGCGAGAACATCTACTGCGCCGAGCTGGAGAACGCCGTCGCCGCGCACCCGGCCGTGCGCGAGGTCGCGGTCATCGGCCGGCCCGACGAGCGCTGGGGCCAGGTGCCGGTCGCCTACGTGACCGTGGCGCCCGGGGCCGAGCTGTCGCTGGCCGGCCTGACGGAGTTCCTCGACGGGCGGCTCGCCTCCTTCAAGCGGCCCAAGGACCTGGTCGTCCTCGGCGAACTGCCCCGGAACGCGGGCGGCAAGGTGGTCAAGCCGCTGCTGCGGTCACGGGACGCGGCACGCTGAACCGGTGCCGCCGCGCCCTCGCCCCGCGCGGCGGCTTCGGGTAGGAACAGCGGGACACGAGGGCGCCGGCCGGAGCCGTCCGGGGCCATGACCGAAGGAGACCGCCGTGCCCCTGGGAGTAGCCGTCGTCGGGACCGGGAAGATGGGTGCCGATCACGTCCGCCGGATCGACACGGCGATCAGCGGGGCGCGGGTCGTGGCCGTCGCCGACATCGAGGTCGAGCGCGCGCGGAAGCTGGCCGCGGACCTCGACGGCTGCACCGCGCACGCCGACGCGGCCGCCGCGCTGGCGGCGCCCGGCGTGGACGCGGTGCTCATCGCGTCCCCCGGGCCGGCGCACGAGGAGGCGCTGCTGCGGGCGCTCGCCCTCGGCCTTCCCGTCCTGTGCGAGAAGCCGCTGACGCCGGACGCCGCGAGCGCGTACCGGATCGTCGAGGCGGAGCGGCGTCTCGGGCGCCGCCGGATCCAGGTCGGCTTCATGCGCCGGTTCGACGCGGAGTACCAGCAGTTGAAGGCGGCGCTCGACGCCGGCGGGCTCGGCCGCCCGCTGATGCTGCACCAGCGGCACCGCAACACCGCCACCCCCGGCCACTTCACCGAACGCATGATGATCACCGACTCGGCGGCCCACGAGATGGACGTCACCCGCTGGCTCACCGGCCACGAGATCGCCGCCGTACAGGTCGTCAAGCCCGCTCCCCTGCCCACGTCGATGAACGGCGTGCCCGATCCGCAGCTGGTGATCCTGGAGACGACGGGCGGGGCGGTCGCCGACGTGGAGCTGTACCGCAACGCGGGCTTCGGCGACCAGGTCCAGTGCGAGGCGGTCTGCGAGCACGGCACCGCGCGGATCGGCGACGGCCACGCGATGGTCGTCCAGGCGGCGGGCCGCTGGGGCGGCGCCATCCCGCAGGACTACCTCACCCGTTTCCGGGCCGCCTACGACCGCGAGGTGCAGGCCTGGGTCGACGCGACGCTGGCGGGCCGGGTGGTCGGCCCGTCGTCCTGGGACGGGTACGCGGCGGCGGCCGCCTGCGAGGCCGGGGTGACGGCCCAGGCGACCGGAGTGCGCACGGTCGTGGAACTCGCCGACGACGAACCCTTCTGAGCCGGGGCCCTGGAACGCTCCCCCACCAGGCCCCGCACCAGGCGACTTTGGCGCGCCGCCGCCGGTACGGCATGCTGACCATATGGGTGCCGATCAGTCGAATCAGTCAAAACGTCAACAACCCCAGAAACATGAGCAGTTACCTGAGCCACTGCGTGAACAGATACTCGTCCTCGACCCGCAGGCCGCGGACCATCACGCCGAGGAGCGGGCCCTGCGCGCCCGCGGTCCCGCCACCCGCGTCGACATCCTCGGGGTGAGCGCCTGGTCCGTGACCGACCCCGGTCTCCTCAAACGACTGCTGACCAGCCCGCACGTCTCCAAGGACACCCGGGCGCACTGGCCGGCCTTCGCCGAGACCGTCGCGACCTGGCCGCTCGCGCTCTGGGTGGCCGTCGACAACATGTTCACCGCCTACGGGAGCGACCACCGCCGCCTGCGCCGGATGATCGCGCCCGCCTTCTCGGCCCGCCGGATCACCGCCCTGACGGCGGACGTCGAGGCCCTGGTCGCCGGACTGCTCGACCGCCTCGAAGCCGTACCGGCCGGTGAGGTCGTCGATCTGCGCGAGCACCTGGCGACGCCGCTGCCGATCGCCGTCGTCGGCCGGCTGATGGGCGTGCCCGCAAGCCAGGCGGCCGAGTTCCGCACGCTGGTGGACGGGGTGTTCGCCACCACGCTCTCCACCGACGAGGCGGCGAAGAACACGGCCGCGGTCTACCAGCTGCTGGCCGAGCTGATCGCCGCCAAGCGGGAGCGGCCGGGCGACGACATGACCTCCCTGCTCATCGCCGCCCGCGACGACGAGGGCGACGGCGGCACCCTGACCGACGCCGAACTGCGCGACACCCTGCTGCTGATGATCAGCGCCGGCTACGAGACGACCGTCAACGTCATCGACCAGGCCGTCTGTTCACTGCTGAGCGACCCGGAGCAGCGGGCCCACGTCCGCGAGGGCCGCTGCTCGTGGGCGGACGTCGTCGAGGAGACGCTGCGCCACGAGTCGGCCGTCAAGCATCTGCCGCTGCGCTGCGCGCTCCGGGACATCCCGCTGCCCGACGGCCGGACCATCCGGGCCGGTGAGGCGATCCTCGCCTCGTACGCCGCCGCCAACCGGCATCCGGACTGGCACGGGGACAGCGCGGACCGCTTCGACGCCACGCGCGTCGGCAAGGAACATCTGGCGTTCGGGTACGGCGTCCACTACTGCCTCGGCGCCCCGCTCGCCCGCCTGGAGGTCACGACGGCGCTGCGCGAGCTCTTCGCGCGCTTCCCGGACGTGCGGCTCGCCGTGCCCGTGGAGGACCTGACCCCGATGCCCACGCTGATCAGCAACGGGCATGTCACCGTGCCGGTGCGACTGCGTCCGGCGCCCGGGGGCTGAGGGCGCCGGACGCTCGGCGTCACCGGGCGAGCGCGCCCATCGGGTCCCAGGCCGGGAGGACGATCGGCGGCCCGGCCAGGGCCTCGGCCAGCTCCGGCGGCAGCGCGGAGCGGCGCACGGCGACCTCGAAGACGTGCTCGCCGAACCAGGAGTCGTTCATCGTCCAGAAGCCGCTGTCGGCCTTCTCGCCGCCCCAGCTGTTCTCGACCCGCCAGCGGCGCGGCGCGCCGTCCACCACGTCGACGCCGGTGAAGAGCATGGCGTGCGTCATCTGCGTCTCGTGGTGGAGCAGCCGTTCCGCCTTGTCCATCGCGAACGGCGCGTCGTAGACGGCCTCGTAGTCGTACAGCCTCGCGTCCCAGAGCCCGATGTCGGCGCGCATCATCCGGCCGACGTCGCAGCCGAACCAGACCGGCTCGCCGCCCACGACGGCGTCCATGGTGAGCCGCTTGAGGAGGTCCATCTCCACGTTCAGATAGACCACGGGCGGCGCCTCGACGATGTTCCCGAGGTGCTCGACGGTGAAGGTCCGGCCGGCCGGGCTCGACTCGCGCGGGTCGTGCACGAGGCACACGTACTCGTCGAGGGGTATGCGGACGTACGCGGCGGCGAACTCGGCCGGGGTCAGCCAGCCTTCGCGGTGGAACTCCTGGTCCTTGTCGCGCCACTGCCACAGGAACTTCTGCGGGGGCGTGCCGAGGTGGATGCTGAGCACGCGGTGCACGGCGGCGAGCACCTCGGCCTTGTGCTCGCGCTGCGCCTCGGCCCCGTCGGCCGCCAGCCGTCGCAGGTCACGGGCGCCGCGCCGCAGCAGGCTCTTCAGGGCCCGGTTCATCGGCCCGGTGGCGGACGAACTCTCCGTCTCGGGCATGGCCGTCTTCGGTACGAGTCCGTGTTTGGCGACCAGCGCCACGAACATGTTCCACTGCCCGCCGTCGCTGATGGGGTCGCCGAGCAGGTGGGCCACGGTCCGGTCGTCGACGTCGGCGCCGGACGTCTCGATCATGGACTCCAGGAAGTAGTTCGCCCGCTCGAACTTGTCCCACCACAGCACGTAGTTCTGGGAGAACTCGAAGTCCTTCACGCCGAGTTCACGGGCGGCGCCGACCCGCAGCAGGTTGAGCCCGGCGAACATCCAACAGCGGCCGCTCCGCTTCTGGTCGGTGACCTTCCAGTCGTCCAGGTGGTGGGAGACCGAGTGGTCGGCGGCGGTCACGATCCGCCGGTCCAGGGCGATGTCGTCCACCGGTGTCTGGGTCACGGCGTTCTGCATCAGGCGGTTCGCCGGCCGGGAGGCGAACTCCTTCTCGTACATCTCGATGCGCGCCGGGGTGAGGCCGCGGTCGGCGGCCTGGGGGGTGTGAGGGTTTCCGAGCGTCACGGTGATCCGCTTCCAAGTCTCTTGTCGGCCCGTGATCGCGCGGGCCTGGGGCAGGCAGGAGGGGGAACGCGGTTTCACCGTTCCACGGCCTTTCCGCCCCAGTCAACGGCGTTCAGGCACCGTTCGCGCCGAGCCATTCGGCCACGACCTGGCCGGTGTGCGCGCCGAGGGCCGGGCTCGGGGCCGTCGCGTCCGGAGTCCTGGCGTCCGGGTCCGCCTCCTGGCCGAGGGCGCCGAAGTGGGCGGGCTGGCGGAGGTAGGGGGTGCGGCCGAGGACGGGGTGGTCGAACTCGCCGACCAGGCCGCGCTGTTGGATCTGCTCGCTGTCGATCGCCTGGGCGAGGTCCTGGATGGGTGCGGCCGGGACGCCCTCGGCCCGGGCCAGCTTCAGCGCCTCCTCGGTGGTGAGCCCGCCCGACCACTCCTCGGTGATCCGGCGCACCTCGTCCCTGTTGCGGGTGCGGGCGGTGTCGTCGTGGAAGCGGGGGTCCGCGGGCAGGTCGGGGCGGCCCACGAGCCGCGCGAACCGGGCGAACACGCCTTCTCCGGCGACGGCGACGGCGAGCAGCCCGTCGGCGGTGCGGTAGGTGTCGAACGGGGTGGAGACCGGGTGCCGGTTGCCGACCCGGCCGGGCAGGCCGCCGGTCGCGGTGAGCAGGCTCATCGCGGTCACCTGCAACGAGACCAGCGAGTCGAGCATGGCCACGTCGACGTGCCGGCCGTGGCCGGTGCGCTCCCGGTCGAAGAGCGCGGCGCCGACCGCCCAGGAGGCGAACAGACCGGCGATCAGATCGCCGACGGACTCCCCCACCCGGGTCGGCGGCCCGTCGGGGGTGCCGGTGCCGGCCATCAGGCCAGACATGGCCTGCACGATCAGGTCGTACGCGGGGTAGGCGCGCATCGGCCCGCTCTGGCCGAAGCCGGAGATGCTCGCGTAGACCAGCCGCGGGTTGACGGCGGCGAGCGTGGCGTGGTCGATGCCGAGGCGTTCGGCGACGCCGGGCCGGTAGTTCTCGACGAGGACGTCGGCCTGTGCGGCGAGCCGCAGCAGGAGGGCGTGGTCGTCGGGGTTCTTCAGGTCGAGCACGATGCTGCGCTTGCCCCGGTTGAGCTGGGCGAAGTAGACGCTCTCGCCGTCCCGGAAGGGGCCGAGGTGGCGGGCGTCGTCGCCGGCCGGCGGTTCGACCTTGACGACGTCGGCGCCGAGGTCGGCAAGGAGCGAGGTGCAGTACGGGCCGGCCAGCACCCGGCTGAGGTCGAGCACCCGCAGGCCCTGGAAGACAGTCATCGCGTTGCGCCTTTCCGTTCGTGGGGCCGCGGTGGTGAGGACCCGCGGCAACCGGAACGTATGCGGGCACGGTCCGGGGCGTCGATGTGCACGTGCACGAAACGGGGGCCGATCGTCGTGCGCGCGCACCTTGGCGCGGGGCGGCGCGGTGCGCGGCAATGGATCCCGCCCACCCCCGTTCCACACGAAGGAGCCCGGCATGACGCCGTTCCTGCTGCCCCCGATGTACGACGAGTTCCGCGCCGCGGCCCGTGCCTTCGCCGAGAAGGAGCTGGCTCCCCGGGCGGCGGAGACCGACGAGCGGGCCGAGTTCCCGCACGACAACTACCGGCGCCTCGTCGCCGCGGGGCTGCACGCCCCCGGTGTCCCGGAGGAGTTCGGGGGCGACGGGATGGACGCGATCGCGGCGGCTGTCGCCGTGGAGGAGGTGGCGCGGGCCTGCGCGTCCTCGTCGACCGTCCAGACGTCCAACAAGCTGGGTGTCACTCCGCTGCTGCTGGCCGGTACGCCGGAGCAGCGCGGCCGCTATCTGCCGGAGGTCGCCTCGGGTGAGGCGCTGATGGCGTACGCGATCAGTGAGCGGGAGGCGGGCAGTGACGTCGGCGCGATGCGCTGCCGGGCCGCCGCCGACGGGGACGGCTGGGTGCTGGACGGGGTGAAGACGTGGATCACCTCGGCGGGCGTCGCCAAGTACCTGATCGTGTTCGCGGTCACCGACCCGGAGGCGGGCTCGCGCGGCATCTCGGCGTTCGTCGTGCACGCGGACGACGCCGGGATCTCGTACGGCGAGCCGGAGCGGAAGATGGGGCTGAAGGGCTCGGTCACCCGCGAGGTGTACTTCGACGGCTGCCGGATCCCCGGCGACCGGCTGCTCGGCGAGCGCGGCAAGGGGCTGCGCCTCGCGCTGGGCACCCTGGACCACACTCGGGTCTCGGTCGGCGCGCAGGCGCTGGGCATCGCGCAGGGCGCCCTCGATCTGGCGACCGGCTATGTGCGCGAGCGGCGCCAGTTCGGGCAGGCCCTCGCGGACTTCCAGGGGGTGCAGTTCATGCTGGCCGACATGGCGATGAAGGTGGAGTCGGCCCGGCAGATGGTGTACGCGGCCGCCGCGCGCAGCAGCGTGAACGCCGACGATCTGACGTACTTCGGCGCGGCCGCCAAGTGTCTGGCCTCCGACACCGCGATGTCGGTCACGACCGACGCGGTGCAGCTGCTCGGCGGCTACGGCTACACCAAGGACTTCCCGGCCGAGCGGATGATGCGCGACGCGAAGATCACCCAGATCTACGAGGGCACGAACCAGATCCAGCGGATCGTGGTGTCGCGCAAGCTGCTGCGCTGACCCCGGGGTCAGTCCGCCGCCGGGTCCGCGTCGAGTGCGGTCAGGGCCAGCCACAGTTCGAGCCGGTCGGTCAGCCGGTCGAGGTCGCGGCCGGTGAGCTGTTCGATCAGCTGGAGCCGGTAGCGCAGGCTGTTGCGGTGCAGGGTGAGCGCCGCGGCGGTGGCGGCGGAGGCGCAGTCGTGGGCGAGGTAGGTCCGCAGGGTGGTGAGGAGGTCGGCGTGCTGGGCCTCGTCGTGCCGCAGGAGCGGGGCGAGGACGCCGGTTCCGAGTTCGCGCAGCGGCAGGTCCAGGTTGCCCAGGAGCAGGCCGGCGAGGCTGAGCGGCGCGGCCCGGTGCACGCCGGGCCCCGTCCCGGCGGCCTGGCGGGCCTCGAAGTAGCCGAGCCGCAGCCCGCTCACCCCGCGGCGGGGTTCGCCGACGCCGACGCGGACCTTCGGGTCCAGCAGGATCAGGTGGCCGGCGACGGTGCGGGCGGCCGCCTCGGCGTCGGCGCCGTCCGGTACGACGACGGTCACCGTGTCGTCGATGAGCGCGGTGGGCAGCCGGTCGCCCTCGCGTTCCAGGAGCGGGCCGAGGGTCCAGGGCAGGCTGCGCAGCCGGGCGGGGTCGCCGTCGACGCGGGCGACCACGACCGCGTGCGGCCCGTCGACGGCCAGGTGGTGGGCGGCGAGGCGGCGGCGGGCGTCGGCGTCCGGGATGGTGCGGTGCAGCACGTCCTCGAGGAGCTGGCCGAGCAGTTCCCTGCGGCCGGTCAGCACGGCCTGGTGGCGGGCCACTTCCAGGCCGAGGATGCTCGTCGCGAACGACAGCACGTCGCTGCGCGGGGTGGCCCGGCGGGTGCAGAGCAGGGCGACCGGCACCCCGTCGACCTCGATCGGCACGGCCGTGCCGGGGCCCTCGCCCGGCCAGGCGGCGGAGGCGGGGTGGCGGGCGAGAACGCTGCCGTCCGGCTCCACCACGGCGACCGGGCCCGCGCCGAGCTGCCGGTACAGCCGGCGCAGCAGCCCGCGCAGCCCGTGTCCGGACAGCAGCTCCCGCATCAGCTCGTCCTGCACCGCGGCGGCGGCGCGCACGGCGTCGTACTGCTCGGCGAACGTCTGCTCGGCGACCCAGTGGCTGATCTGTGCGAACGGCACCTCGACCGGCGACCGCACCAGCGCGAGGCCGGCCCGCTCGGCGGTCTCGACGACGACCTCGGGCACCGCCTCGTGCACGAGCCCCGTCCCGACGCACAACGCGGCGACGGGCAGCTCGGCGAGCCGCCCGAGCAGTCCGATCCACTCCTCCTCGTCCCGCTCGAGGAGGCCGGTGGTCATCACCAGCTCGCCGCCGCGCAGGAACGGCAGCGGGTCGGGCAGCTCCGTGGTGGAGACCCAGCGGATCCGCCGCTCGGGGTCGGCACAGTGGCTGGTCAGCGCGGTGAGCCGGAGCGCGGGCTGAGCCACGAGGTCGGGTACGGAGACGGCCATCAGCCGATTGTGCAACAGCTGGCCGGGCTCCGTGCGGGGAGGGCCCGAACGGTTCGTTCGGGCCCTCCGGTGGGCGGGTGCGCGGGTCAGACCCGGTCGGCCGCGATCAGGACGTACTGGAAGGAACCGTCCTCGTAGGACTTGATGAACGCCTCCTCGATCCCCGTCACCAGCGACGAGGTGGCGCGCAGCTTCCAGTAGGGCAGGGTGTCGGGGGTGAGGTCGATGACGGCCTGCGGGACCAGGCGGTTGTCGGCCATGGCGCGCAGGTACTCACGGCGCGAGTGGATGTTGCACTCGAAGTGGGCGTTGATCTGGGAGACCCACTTGGAGGGCTGGCCGTAGCGCGGGTTCCAGCAGCCGGTGATGGTGACGTAGCGGCCGCCGACCTTCAGGACGCGGGAGTGCTCCGCGAAGAGGTCGTGCAGGTCGACGTACATGCTCGACTCGTTGTTCCACGAGGCGGCCATCTGTCCGGTGTCGAAGGGGGTGGAGAGCATGTTGCAGACGCGGGCGCGCACCCGGTCCTGGATGCCGAGTTCGGCGGCGCGGCCGTTGGCGAACTCGGCCTGCTTGGCCGAGAGGGTGACGCCTTCGACCGAGCAGCCGAAGCGCTGGTTGGCCATCACCATCGAGCCGCCGCGCCCGCAGCCGGCGTCCATCAGGGTGTCGTCGGGGCCGATGTCGCCGAGGTGCTTCAGCAGGAGGTCGGCCTGGGCCGACTCCAGGCGGTGGAGTTCCGCGATGAGCTTCTGCTCGTCGCCGTCGGCGCCGAGGGCCGAGTGGTCGACGTCTCCGATGCCGTAGTGGTGGTGGTAGAGACCGTCGACGTCACCGAGCCGCAGGTTCACGGGACGGGCCTCGCCGTCCCAGTAGCGGGCGATGTCCCCCTGGTAGGGCGTGGCCGGCTTGGGGACCTGGAGGGTGCGGCCGTTGGAGGGGACGGTGAGTTCGGTGCTGAGCACAGATGGGTCCAATCTCTTACCAGAAGTCGGGCAGGCTGTAGCGGTAGGTGTTGTTCTGGTGCCAGTGGTGGTTGCCGTCGACCCACGCGGCGACGCCGCGCAGGAAGCGCTGGACGCTCGGCAGGGGCAGCTCGGCGGCCAGGGCCGCGGCCGCGGACTCGAAGTCGTGCATGAGGTCGTTGTGGACCTCGACCGACTTCAGGTAGGCGTCCCGGTCGGAGAGGCCTTCCCGTTCCGCGATCACGACCGGCAGGTTCAAGTGCGTGCCTGGAGCGTCGAGTTCCTTCATGTAGGAGTAGAGGTCGTTGACGATGGTCGTCGCGTTGCCGGCGAGGGCGATGACCTTCTGCATGTCCGGTCGGGCGTGCAGGTCCGCGGGCAGTTCGTAGCCGCCGACGGTGTCGGTGATGGTGGGGCAGGGGCGGAAGTTGTTGAACTGGCGCATCGCCAGGTACTCCCACACCTCCGGCACCCGCTCCTCCTGGGCCCAGGCGGCCTCGGCGAGGTAGCCGAGGTGCAGCCGGGCCATGTCGTGCCGGTACCGGTCGGCCTGGGAGGCGCTGCCCACCTGGACGAAGTACTCCATGGCGGAGCGGTACGCCCGGCGCGGGGCGTCCGAGTGCAGCGACTTCGCCCAGTCCGGCTGGTACTCGCTCGTCGTGTACAGGGGGTCGAGGGCGGTGTGCGCGAGGAGCAGGCGTTCGCCGAGTCCGACGGGCGAGCCGCCGTGGTCCTCGCAGTAGCAGTCGTCCACCGCGTTCTCGGCGACCATCAGGCGGGTGGCGATCATCAGGTGGTCGATGCCGGGCGCGTCGGGGTGGCAGCCGACCATGTAGCTGCCCACGGAGAAGCCGTCGAACTCCTCGGCCCAGTCCTCGGGGTAGAGGGAGACCTCGTCCAGCGCCCAGTCCTTGATCCTGCGGCTGACCTCGGCGACCCGTACGGGATCGGGCTCGGGGATCGGGTGGTGGTACAGGCCGGGGATCGGGGTGCCCGTCGCGGCGGCCGGCGTCGACGCCGGGGCCTCCTCGGGGAGGCTCAGGCGCAGACCGGCCGTGCCGATGCCGCTGGGTCCGCTCAGGATCCGCGCCAGGCCGGCGTCCGGCAGCGGGACTTCGGCGGGTACGGAACCGGGCGGGGCCGGTGCGTCGGGAGGGGACGGCGGGGCGGGAGGGGACGGCAGGCCGCCGAAGGCCGCGCTGATGTCGCGCGCGCGGGCCGTGGCGTCGGCCAGGACCTGCGCCCCGTAGCGGGCGGCGGCTTCCGGCAGGCCCGATTGCGGAGGGACCGGCTCAGGCGGGGGCATCCATGACTCCTTGGGGCTCCTTGCTTTCCGGGGCGGCGGGCGGCGTGCCGCTACCTGGGCCAGCTACCTGGGCCAGCGGGAGATCTGCACGTTCTCCAGGACGCCGACCGCGTCCGGCACGAGGATGGCGGCCGAGTAGTAGGTGCTGACGAGGTACGAGGTGATCGCCTTTTCGTCGACGCCCATGAAGCGGACGGAGAGCCCTGGTTCGTACTCGTCGGGCAGTCCGGTCTGCCGCAGTCCGATGACTCCCTGGTCCTCCTCACCGGTACGCATGATGAGGATCGAGCTGGTGCGTTCCTTGGTGACGGGGATCTTGTCGCAGGGCAGGATCGGGACGCCGCGCCAGGTCATGACCTGCTCGCCGTGCAGCTCCGTGTTCTCCGGGTAGAGCCCGCGCGCGTTGAACTCGCGGCCGATCGCCGCGATCGTGCGGGGGTGGGCGAGGTAGAACTTCGATCCGCGCCGGCGGGTGAGCAGGGAGTCGAGGTCGTCGGGCGTCGGCGGGCCCGCGTGCGTCTGGATGCGCTGTTTGAAGTCGGCGTTGTGCAGCAGCCCGAACTCGCGGTTGTTGATGAGCTCGTGCTCCTGGCGCTCCCGCAGCGCCTCGATGGTGAGCCGGAGCTGCTCCTCGGTCTGGTTCATCGGCTGGTTGTAGAGGTCGGCGACCCGGGTGTGGACGCGCAGGATGGTCTGGGCGACCGAGAGTTCGTACTCGCGCGGCCGTGCCTCGTAGTCGACGAAGGCGCCCGGCAGGTGGTGCTCGCCGTGGTGGCCCGCCGACATCGCGATCTCCGCCTCGCCGCGGTGGTTCTGCCGCTGCCGCGACCGTGACCGGAAGGCGTCCACGTGGTCCCGCAGGCCCGGTGCGCCGGCCAGTACGGAGGCGAAGTCGGCGCGCGACAGGGTGAGCAGGGTGCCGGAGGTCTCGGCGACCGCGGTCTGCTGCCACTGGGCGTCCTCGTCCAGCAGGGCCTCGTCCCCGAAGCGGTCGCCGTCGGCGAGGACGTCGAGGGTGACGTCGGCGCCGAACTCCCCTTCGGCGAGCTGGCCGACACGGCCGTGGGCGATGAGGTGGAGCCGGTCGGCCGGCGTTCCGCGCTCGACCAGCGTCTCGCCGGCCCGGAAGTCGCGTTGCACGCACCGATCGGCGAGGGCGGTCAGCACGTCCACGTCGTCGAAGCCCCGCAGCGGCGCCAGTTCACCGAGTTCGCGCGGGATGACGCGGACGCGGGAGCCGTCCTGGACGAACTCGACGCTGCCGTCTCCGACGGTGTAGGTCAGGCGGCGGTTCACCCGGTAGGTGCCGCCCGTGGTCTCCACCCAGGGCAGCATCCGCAGCAGCCAGCGGGAGCTGATCTCCTGCATCTGCGGGGCCGACTTGGTCGTGGTGGAGAGATTGCGGGCAGCCGCCGTGCCCAGACTGGATTGCCGTGGCGGCTCCGTGCGGGCCTCCGGGGCCGAGTCAACAGTCAACGGGAAGCTCTCCAGGTTCAGAGGTAAGTGCCCTCGTACAGAGGGGAGTTGTGGCCGGTTGATCCGGATTGCACGTGAACGGTAAAGGCGTCCGAGCGGGCGGATCCAGGAGAACCGGGTGACATTAACTCGATCCGATGATCGCGCCCGACGGATGTTTGGGACCCGCTCGGCCGGTCCATCGCCCCACGCGGCACGCCGGGCCACGGACGCCCGCCGTTGTCGGTGCCGGGTGAGACCATCACGCCATGCCGCTGCCTCAGCCCGACGACCTGACGTCACTGGTCCTGCGTACCGCCTTCGGTGACGAGGCGGCCTGGGACGCGTTCCGCGCCGAGCTCGACGGGACGCACGAGTACTGCATGGCCACGTACGCGAGCGAGGGTCGCTTCGACGGCGTGGAGATCCGGGCCCTGGTGGCCGAGGACGCCGCCGCGGGCGCCGACGAGCGGATCCATTACACGTTCCTGGCGGACGCGGCCACGATGACGGACCCCGAGCGTCCGCTCGTGGCCGTGGACCTCTCGGACGAGCCCGGACGGACGTTCAGGGTCCCCGCACGCTGGTTCCCCGATGTCTCGGCCAACCTCTGTCTGTGGAACATGGACTTCGCGGAGTTCGCCGACAGCGCCGACGCGTCGGGAACCTTCCGCGGCTTCGGCGAGGACGACGGAGCCTCGCCGCGGTGACCGAGCGGTGTCTCGCGCGACCTGGTGCGGGCGGCCGTGGCCCCTGCGCGGGCCGCGGCGCATCGGCCCCGGAGGCGTATCCCGTGGACGAGGTGCTGGGGCCGGTGACCGTCGGCTCCGCCTCTCACGGCCTGGTCGGCGTGCTGAGCGGAGAGGGGTTCGTCGAGGTCGCCCGGCGCACCCCCGAGCGCCCCGGGACGCGGCTGCCGCTGACGGGCCCGGGTGTCACGCCGGACGCGGAGCGAGCGCCCGCACCAGGGCGCTGACCAGCGCGTCCACCATCTCCCCCGTAGGGTCGCGGTGGGGATTGACCTCCGTGACCACCAGCGCCGCGAGTGGCGGCGCGGAGCCGAACTCGGCGAGGCAGTCGAACGCGGTCTCGACCGGCAGCCCCTCGTTGAAGTGCGGGAAGTCGGCCAGCGGGAAGTCCACCGAGTCGATCACGTCGACGTCGAAGTGGAGGACGAACCGGTCGCGATCGGAGGCGAGGGCGCGCCAGCACGCGCGCGCCTCGGCGACCGGGTCGGTGCCCGGCGCGGTGATCTCGGTGCAGGACACGGCCCGCAGACCGTACGAGGCCAGCCGCTCCCGGCCTGCCGGACCCAGCTCCGCGGGCTCGTAGCCGAACGCCGCGATCGCGGAGACCGGCATCAGCGGGGTGCGCGGCCCCACGTCCCGGAGTTCGGGGGCGCCGTCGCCCAGCAGATGGGACAGGACCATCGTGTCGAGGATCCCGGACCTGCTGGTCGCGGGCACCGAGAGGTCGAGGTCCCCGTCGAAGTAGAGCAGTCCCGTGTCGGGGCGGCGGGCGACGTGGGCGGCGAGCACGCCCAGGGTGATCGTGCAGTCGCCGCCCACGACCAGCGGCACCGCGCCCGAGTCGAGGATCGCCCCGACCCGGTCGGCCACGGCGCGGGCCACGTCGACCACGAGCGGCAGGTTCTGCCGGTCCCGGCGGGCGGGATCGGTCCTGAACGGCACCACCGGCAGATCGCCGTGGTCCGTCACCTTCACCCCGGCCGCCCGCAGCCGGTCCACGAGGCCGGCGGAGCGCAGCGCCGCCGGGGCCTTCTCCTGGCCAGGCCCGTGCGTTCCCGCGCAGGACGGCACTCCCAGCAGCGCGAATTCCCTGGCCATGGACCACCTCTCCGTCGACGCCGGTGCGTGGGGCAGATGGTAGTGGCCGGGCGGTGGAGGGCGCCCTCATCATGTGCGGTGATGAGCCGTCACGAACAAGAGAGAGCCGTGATGCCTCCATGCCCCGACGGCATGCCCCGCGGCGCTGCTCCTGCCCGTGGGGCCGGGACTTCCGAACAGCCCTGCCGCCCGCCCCACACCGACCTGGAGGCCTCGTATGACCGAACCGACCGACCGTGCCGCCGCGCTGCCGCTCGCGGGCATCACCGTCGTCAGCATCGAGCAGGCCGTGGCGGCGCCGTTCGCCACCCGCCAGCTGGCCGATCTGGGCGCCCGCGTGATCAAGATCGAGCGCCCGGACGGCGGCGACTTCGCCCGGCACTACGACACGACGGTCCACGGGGAGTCCAGCTACTTCGTGTGGCTCAACCGGTCCAAGGAGTCGCTGACGCTGGACGTGAAGTCCGCCGAGGGGCGGGCGATCCTCGACGAACTCCTGTCCGGCGCGGACGTCTTCGTCCAGAACCTCGGCCCCGGCGCGGCCGCCCGGCTCGGCCTCGACGCGCCGACTCTGGCCGAGCGCCACCCGTCGCTGATCGCCTGCACGGTCTCGGGCTGGGGCACCTCGGGCCCGTGGGCCGACCGCAAGGCGTACGACCTGCTGGTGCAGTGCCAGACCGGCCTCGTCTCGCTGACCGGCACCCGGGAGGAGACCGCCCGGGCGGGGGTGTCGGTCGCCGACATCGCCGCCGGCATGTACGCGTACACCGGGATCCTGACCGCGCTGTTCACCCGGGCCACCACGGGTGTGGCGCGCGCCGTGGAGGTGTCCCTGTTCGAGGCGCTCGCGGAGTGGGTGAGCCAGCCCGCGTACTACACCCGGTACGGAGGGACGCAGCCGCCGCGCATCGGCACGCAGCACGCCACCATCGCCCCGTACGGCGCCTTCACCGCGGCCGACGGCAAGCAGGTGCTCTTCTCCGTCCAGAACGAGCGGGAGTGGGTCGCGCTGTGCGAACGCTTCCTGGAACAGCCCGAGTTGGCCGGTGATCCGCGGTTCACCACCGGTTCGGACCGGGTGGCCCACCGTGAGGAGCTGAACGCGATCGTCGCGGCGCGCTTCGGCCGCTCCGGCAGCGACGACGTGGCCAAGGCCCTGGACGAGGCGGGCATCGCGAACACGGGGGTGAACGACGTCGCGGAGTTCGTCGGTCATCCGGTTCTCGCGGAGCGGGACCGCTGGGTGGACGTCGGCACTCCGGGCGGTGTCGTGCGGGCCCTGCGTCCGCCGGCGGATCTGGCGGGCGTCGACGCGCGGATGGATCCGGTGCCCGCGCTGGGCGCTCACACCGAACGCATCCTGGCCGCCCAGGGCCGTACGCCCGCGGAGATCGCGCGCCTGAGGGCGGACGGCGTGGTCTGAACCCCGGCGCCGTCCGGCGAACGGTTCGTCGTGCGTGATCGCGAGCCGGCTGGTCGAGCAGCGCGGACCGGACGTGCGAGGGGGCGGCAGCCGTGCGGCTGTGCCGCTGACGTCAGGGCCGTCACGGGCTAGGCTCCACCTCAAGGCGGGGCGTAGCGCAGGTGGTTGACGCGCGCGGTCTCCAGAACCGCGAGGACGCCGGTTCGACTCCGGCCGCCCCGCCCCTCCCCCACTCTTCCCCTGCCCCGGATCCGGCGCGCCGGTGCCCGCGATGTCCGCGGAGCGAGGCCGTCAGCCGCTGAGCGCAACCGCACCCGGGAAGCGTCCGCGTCCGGCCCCGGCGATCCGAGAGGATCGAGCGCAGAGCCGCTGCGCCCGGACCCCGTGCAGTGGCTCTGCTTCCTCGTCGCCGCCGCGGCGGAGCTGCTAGCGTCCGGCTCGTGAGCGACAGCGTGTATGTGGGCAACGCGGGCAAGGACGCGGCACTGGACCGGGGCTGGCTCCTCGGACACTTCAAGGACGCCGGAGATCCGCGCCACAGCGAGGACGTGGAGATCAAATGGGGCGTCCATCCGCGCGGCGACGAGCGGCGGCAATGGGTGCGCGGCGAGGAGCGCACCGCCCTCCTGGTCCTCATCAGCGGCCGCTTCCGCGTCGAACTCCCCGGCCGCAGTGTCCTGCTGGAGGAGCAGGGTGACTACGTCGTGTGGGGACACGGAGTGGATCACTCGTGGATCGCGGAGGAGGAGTCGGTGGTGCTGACCGTCCGCTGGCCCTCCGTGCCCGGCTACGCGGTCGTGGACCAGGACGTGGAGTGATCGCGAGGCGGTGACCGGCGGGCCGAACCGCCGGTCAGGCGTTGAGCACGCCCGCGCCGAGCAGCGCGAACACGAGCGCCCCGACCACGATCCGGTAGATGACGAACGCGTTGAAGGAGTGCTTGGCGACGAACTTGAGCAGCCAGGCGATGGACGCGTAGGCGACGACGAAGGACACCACGGTGCCGACGATCAGCGGCGCGGCGTCCACCCCGCCGCCCACCGCGTCCTTGAGTTCGTACAGCCCGGCGCCGGTCAGGGCGGGAAGGCCGAGGAAGAAGGAGAGCCGGGTGGCCGCGACCCGGTCCAGGTCGAGGAGCAGCGCCGTCGACATGGTCGCGCCGGAGCGGGAGAAGCCGGGGAAGAGGAGGGCGAGGATCTGCGAGCAGCCGACCAGCATGGCGTCCTTGAAGGTGGTGTCGGCCTCGCCGCGCTTGTGGCGGCCCATCTGGTCGGCGACCCACATGACACCGCTGCCGACGATCAGTGAGCCCGCGACGACCCACAGCGAGGCCAGCGGCCCTTCGATGAGGGGTTTCGCCGCCAGTCCGACGACGACGATCGGAATGGTCGCGTAGATGACCCACCAGGTGAACTTGTAGTCGTGGCTGGTGCGCTGGGAGCGGTCGGCCAGGCCGCGTCCCCAAGCGGTGACGAAGCGCAGGATGTCGCGGAAGAAGTAGACGAGGACGGCGGCGATGGCGCCGACCTGGATGACCGCGGTGAAGGCGACGACCGCCTTGTCGTCGACCGGGATGTCCATCAGCCCTTCGGCGATCTTCAGATGGCCGGTGGACGACACGGGCAGGAACTCGGTCACACCCTCGACCACTCCGAGTACGACGGCCTGACCGATTCCGATTGTGCTCAACTCAGTCTTCCTCACGGGGGATGTCGGGTGCGCCCGGGCGGGCCCTCACCGGTAGATCCTCGCGCAGCGGCCGGGTCCGTTGGGTAGGAATCAGGGAAGAATCACCGCACCTCGGCATCGCCCCGCCGTCCGCAGGGGTTCCGGGCCCGCGTCAGCGGCTCCGGCCGCGCGGAGCGGCCGCCGGGCGGAGCAGTACCGGGCGCAGGCGGCTGTAGCCGCGTACCGACACCGGGCGGAGGACCTTCAGTTCGTACGCGTCCTGGCCGGAGAGTTCCCCGGCCAGCGCGGTGTTCACGAGCACCGTGTCGGGGCGGGCCACCGCGGTCAGGCGGGCCGCTATGTTGACGGCGGCTCCGTAGACGTCGCCGAAGCGGCCGAGGACGGGGCCGTGGGCCAGGCCGGTGCGTACGTGCGGGAGGCGTGGCTCCGCCTGCGCCCGGGCCGTCAGCTCCAGGGCGATGTCCGCCGCGGTGACCGCCGACTCGCAGACGAAGAGGACCTCGTCGCCGATGGTCTTCACCACCCGGCCCCGGCCCTCGGCGACCACGTCCCAGGCCAGGCTCTCGAACAGGTCGAGGACCTTGACGAGTTCGGTGCTGTCGAGGCCGCGCGTCATCCGTGTGTAGCCGACCATGTCGGTGAAGCCGACGGCCATGTCCTGCACGTGCAGGCCCTCGCCCGGCGGAACCGCCCCGTCGGGCGGGAGCGCGGCTCCCGGCGTCTCCTTCCGGGAGGCGCCCGCCTGCTCGGTCGCGATCACCTGCCCGGCGCCGGCCGCGAAGTGCCGCCGCCACACGTGCTGTTGGAGCAGTTCCATCTCGGACAGCAGGGCCGTGGCGCTGCTCGCCAGTTCCGCGGGGGTCAGCGGCGTCTCCCGGCCCCGGTTCAGCCACGCCCACAGCGTGTGGACCTGCCATTCGGCGAGCCGGGAGAGGTGGTGGCCGAGAGCGCGGGCCATCATCGCCTCGCTCTCCTCGGTGATGATCCCGGCCGCGATCAGCCGCTCCCCCGCGCGCAGCGCGTCGACGTCCCCGTCGGTGAACGCCCGTACGTCGTCGTCGACCAGCGGGAAGCCGAGCGCCCGCCAGATCCGCGCGGTGCGTTCCGGGCCCACCCCGGTCCGCTCCACGACGTCGTGCCGCGTCCAGTGGCGGCCGCCGCCGAGCAGCACCTCCTCGATGGTCCGGCGCAGCGCCTCGGCGTCGTCCGCGGGGACCGGTTCCCCGGATGCGGGCCGGTCCGCGCTCATGTGGTGTGCACGATCAGCACGTCCAGGCCGGCCTTGCGGGCGATGTCCGCGGGTACGGAGCCCAGGAGGCGCCCGGCGAGCGAGCGCAGGCCCCGGTTGCCGACCACCACGATGTCGGCGGCGTTCTCCTGCGCGGTGTGCACGAGGACGGCGACGGGCTCCCCCTCCACGGCGAGGGACCGCACGTCCGCCGCGCCGCTCGCACGGGCCCGCTCCCGCGCGGTGCGCAGGGTCTCCTCGGCGGGCGCCGAGCCGACCACCTGATATCCGTCCGCCCCCAACTGGTCCTGGGCACGGGCGAGTTCTGTCCCCTGCATGGGCAGGTACGCGCAGACGACGAGAAGTTCCGCCTCGCAGACGGCGGCCAGCCTGGCCGCCCCCTCGACCGCCGCGTAGGACGACTCCGAGCCGTCCGTCCCGACCATGACAGTGCGATAGGCCCCCACAGCAAGCTCCTTACTCATAAGTAAACTTACTTTGGAGTAAAATAGAGTGCTGATCCACGCGGGGGCAAGGGCCCGGACCACAGGAACACCGGCGGACCGCGCGAGCGGTCAGGACCGGGGCCAGGGCTGGCCGCTGAGCCTCTCGATGCTCGTGTTGAAGCGCTGGAGATTCCGCGCGAAGGCCATCACGTCCTCGGCCGGCCAGTCCTCGAAGACCCGGTCCAGCTCCTCCACGTGCACCTTGCGCTCCGCGTCCAGCCGCCGCACACCCTCCTCGGTCAGCCGGAACTTGCGGGCCATGCCCCCGTCGGGGTCGGGGATCCGCTCCAGCAGCCCGGCCCGCACCGCTTGCGCCGTCTGGCGGTTGACGGTCGAGGCGTCGAGCACGAACGCCTCGCTGAGCTGGCCGATCGACATCGGCCCCTGCACCCGGATCCGGCTGAGCACGATGTAGGCGCTGCGTTCGAGACGGTCCGCCTGCCGACGGCGCTTGTCATTGCCGAGCTGATGTCGGCCCAGCACCATGTGCTCGAACTCGACCAGCTGCGAGGGCTTGTCCATGTACGTGCGTCCTCCCAGGTCCGACGGTATCGCAGGGCGCCACGACCAGCCCCCTCCGCCCGAGCCCGCCTCACCGCCCCGCATGTGCCCTCTGCATGAGATATGCACGATACATGTCGCGTGTACTATGCACACCGCTGCACGTGGTGAACGGATTCACGTGTTGAAGAGATGAAGGAGCCCGTATGGACGCCCCCGAGACGAGCAGCAGATCAGGCGCTGTCGTCGCCACCCTCGCGCTCGCCGGAACCGTGGCCGCGATCATGCAGACGCTGGTGACGCCGCTCATCGCCGAGCTGCCACAGATCCTGGACACGTCGTCCTCGAACGCGGCGTGGGTCGTCACGGTGACCCTGCTGGTGTCGGGTGTGTGCGTGCCGGTCTCCGGTCGCCTCGGCGACCTCCTGGGCAAGCGCCGCATGATGCTGATCTGCGCCGTCCCGCTCGTCGCGGGATCCGTGGTGTGCGCGCTCTCCTCGTCGCTCGTGCCGATGATCGTCGGTCGTGGTCTGCAGGGCATGGGGATGGGCATGGTGCCGCTCGGCATCGCGCTGCTGCGTGATGTCGTGCCGACCGAGAAGCTCAGTGGGTCCATCGCCCTGGTCAGCGCCTCCATGGGCATCGGCGGCGCCATCGGGCTGCCGATCGCGGCCGCGGTCGCCCAGTACGCGAACTGGCGCGTGCTGTTCTGGGGTTCGGCCGTGCTGGCCCTGGCCGTCAGCGCGATGATCTTCGCCATCGTGCCGGACGTCCCGGCGGGCGCGAAGGGGCAGCGGTTCGACGCGCCCGGCGCCGTCGGCCTCGCCATCGGCCTGGTCTCCCTGCTGCTCGCCATCTCCAAGGGAGCCGACTGGGGCTGGACCTCGGGCACCACGCTGGGCCTGTTCGCCGTCGCCGTCGTGGCCCTGCTGGTCTGGGGCTTCTACGAGCTGCGCACCCGTGACCCGCTCGTCGATCTGCGCACCACGGCCCGGCCCCGGGTGCTGTTCACCAACGCCGCGTCGATCCTCATCGGCGTCGGCATGTACTCCTTCATGCTGATCGCGCCTCAGCTGCTGCAGTTCCCGAAGGCCACCGGCTACGGCCTCGGGCAGTCGATGCTCGCCGCCGGTCTGTGGATCGCTCCCGGCGGCATCATGATGATGCTGATCTCTCCGCTCGGCGGAAAGCTGATCAACGCGCGCGGCCCGAAGACGGCCCTCATCTGCGGCGCCCTCGTGATCGCCGTCGGCTACGGCGTGGCCCTCCCGCTCATGGGCACGGCGTGGGGCATCATGCTCGCCGGTATCGTGATCAACAGCGGTGTCGCTCTGGCGTACGGCTCCATGCCCGCCCTCATCATGAGCTCGGTGCCGCTCTCCGAGACGGCCGCCGCCAATGGCTTCAACACCCTGATGCGCTCGCTCGGCACCACGATCGGCTCCGCCGTGATCGGCGTCGTGCTGGCCCAGATGACCATCAGCATGGGCGGCTTCACCTTCGCCTCCGAGAACGGTTTCCGGACCGGCCTGATGATCGGCTGCGGTGTGGCCCTCGTGTCCGCCGCCGTCGCGACCCTCATTCCGGCCCTGCGCAAGCCCGACAGCGAGGAAGTCGCCGACGGACAGCAGGCCGACGCCGACCAGGCTCCCGCCCGGGCCTGATCCCTCCGGCGTGTGCCAGGCGCTCGAACACGAGGGCGCCCCCAGGAATCCTGGGGGCGCCCTCTGCCCATGCGGCGAGTGTCAGCGTCAGTCGACGCTGTCGCTCAGGCCCAGCACCTGCGGACCGTCACCGGGGAAGCTCCCCGGCATGCCCGGCACGTCGATCGTGTGCCCGTACACGCCGGCCAGGAACCCGACGGCGCCGACGGGGAACTCGATCCAGTCCCCGTTGTCCGTGCGGACGACCACTGGCCACGCGTCCGGGTCCGCGGGGCTCGTCCTCCAGTAGAAGGCGTCGCCGCTGTGGGACTCCGCCCAGGAGATCAGGCCTCCCGGCTGGGGGAAGGGCACGTAGTCCTCCATGTCCTCCATCTCGTACAGGTCCTGAAGGATCTCGTCGTCCCTGGCCTCGGACGCCCAGGACTCCTCGGCGCCGGGGCGCGGAACGGACACGCTCAGGAAGTCGCCGACGACGAGGGCCGGATACGCCTCCGCCAGGGAGCGGAAGTCGGAGGGCAGCGCCGTACCGAGGGTTGCCTCCAGGGCAGCCCAGTCCACACCGCGTCCTGCGGCCACCCGCCACCGCGTCATCACGGGAAGCGCCGCCTCCAGCTCTTCGAGCCTCAACATGTCGTCTGCCAATCCGTGCTGTTCTGCACCACTACATTGCTGAACAGCGGTCCGTCCTCGGTGTAGGCCGACATGGTGATGCTGTCCGCATAGCCCGTGGTGTGGCTGTAGTTGACCTTCCCTGTGTACATGACCCACTTTCCGGCCGCGAGCTGCTTCTCCATCTTGATCTCGCAGCGCCGCATGCCACTGCGGTTCATGCGCTTGAACCCGGTGAACAGGTTCTCGTCCACCCAGTCGCCGCTCACCTTGTCACCGACGATGTGCGTGCGGTCGAAGATGTTGCCCCTGCCCGAGCGCGGCGTGTTCTGCTCGGGCTCCGGGAACCCGTACACGTTCACCGAGCCGCCGTCGTCCCGGTCGGCGAGCGGGGGCTTGAGGTCCGTCGGGCAGAGCAGCGCCGTGGCTCCCTGAGCGCGGCCCTCACCGTCCAGCGGCTGGTACTGGAACCGTGCCGACTTGGGGTCGTCCTCGCACCGCTTCTTGTTGTCCGTGCCCGAGTCGCCGCCCGGAAGGGGACCGGGGCGCGGCCCGGGGGTCGGCTCCGGCTCGGGGTCGCCCGCCTCGTCGTCGTCGCTGAAGAGGTCGCCGATGCCCGACACGATCGAGTCGAATGCCGAGTCGAGGGAGTCCGACACGTCCTTGTCGGTCGCGACCGCGTAGGTCACCACGGCGGCGACCACGACGAGCGCTCCCACGCCCTCGATGGCGTCGTCGATGCCGAAGAAGTGGCCGTCCAGCTCGACGTTGCTCACCGGGTTGCCGCCGCCGAAGGCGTAGCGGTTGCCGGTGAACGGGTCCGCGCCGAGGTTCATGTCGGCCAGCGCGCCGGTGTACATGTCCCGGCTGGTGAAGCGGTTCAGGCCGGGGCTGCGCACCTCACGAAAGCCGGGCCTCTTTCCATGTCAGACCCCGAAGAACCGATGGCCACCGAGCCTGCGGCAGCCGGACCGACCGCCGCCGAGTCGCCCTCCCCGAAGAGCCCACGCGTCGACCGGCGCGGCGTCACCGCAGCCGTCGCGCTGCTCGCCGCCTGCGCGGGACTGGTCGCCTACGAGGTCCTCGACACGCCCGAGACCCCGCAGCGGCACGTGCCCACCGCGTCGGTGACGTACGAGGTGACGGGCGAGGGCACGGCCGACCTCACCTACCAGGCGCGGGACGAGTCCGGGAAGGCGGTCACGGTGCACGGCGCCGAACTGCCGTGGCGCAAGACCGTGCGGGTGCCGCTCGGCAAGCCGCCCGTCGTGACCGTCGCCCTGGACGGGAAGGGGGGGCCGGGCCAGTTGCCAACTGGCCGTACGTGGCGCGCATGTTCAGACCGCGACCGCCTACGGAAAGTACGGCCGCGCCACGTGCCAGGGCGAACTGGCCTCGCCCGAGCCGACCGGGTCGGCGGCGGAGGGTACCGACTGACCTGGCACCCCGCCCCGGTCGAGGGCGCGGGTCCCCAGCTGGTCCCCAAAAATGATCAAGGGCCGGTTTCGGATGTCTCCGAAACCGGCCCTGATCTGCGACTGTCTCCAGTCGGGACGACAGGATTTGAACCTGCGACCCCTTGACCCCCAGTCAAGTGCGCTACCAAGCTGCGCCACGTCCCGATGTCGATCGCCTTGCGACCCGCTGTTTCCGGGCCCCTTCGGCGGCGACAGGAAGAACCATACCCCAAGCTCAGGGGTGGTTTGAAACGGGTTCCGGGGTCTCCGCGCGCGGTGGGCGAGAATCGGGGGATGAGCACCGATCGCAGCGCAGGCCGGGACCGCGACGACGAGGGCCGCGCCCGCAACGCCCGGCCCCGCGACGGTCTGGGACGCCCGCTCCCCTACGGCGCCGCCGGTGTCGCCCGGCAGCCGGAGGGGGGGGTGGTGCGTACGGCCGGGGAGACCGTCGCCGAGGCGCAGGCGCTGCTCGACGCCGGGCGGCCCTTCCACGCGCACGAGGTCTTCGAGGACGCGTGGAAGTCGGCGCCCCGGGAGCAGCGTGAGCTGTGGCGCGGGCTCGCCCAGGCGGCCGTGGGGCTGACGCACGCGGCGCGCGGCAACGCGACGGGCGGGGCCCGGCTGCTGCGCAGGGGCGCGGACGCGGTGGACGCCTGGCCGGGGCGGGCGCCCGCCGGTCTGGACGTGCCGGCGGTGACGGCCTGGGCGCGGTCCCTGGCCGACCGGGTGGAGCGCGAGGGGCGTCCCGTGGACGCGGCGTCCTGCGCGCCCCGGCTCGCCCGGTAGGGCGGCCCGAGCGGGGCGTCACCGGTCCGGACCCCACCCGCATGCGGCCCCCATCCCTTGATGTGACCCTGCGAGAGTGACCACCACCACGGCTGAAACCGCCACCCCGGCCCCACCGGTACTGGACAAGCGTCGCCGGAACGTCGTCTTCGTGACGATCATGCTCGGCATGCTGCTCGCGGCCCTGGACCAGACGATCGTGGGCACGGCCCTGCCGACGATCGTCTCGGACCTGGGCGGCGCGGAGCACATGTCGTGGGTGGTCACCTCGTATCTCCTCGCGGAGACGGTCGCCACGGTCCTGGTCGGCAAGTTCGGCGACCTGTTCGGCCGCAAGGTCGTCTTCCAGGTGTCGGCGATCGTCTTCATCACGGGCTCGTTCCTGTGCGGCCTCGCCACGAACATGACGCTGCTCATCGTCTGGCGGGCGATGCAGGGCGTCGGCGCCGGCGGTCTCATGGTCACGGCGATGGCGCTGATCGCGGACGTCATCCCGCTGCGCGAGCGCGGCAAGTACCAGGGTGCGATCGGTGCCGTGTTCGGTGTGTCGACGGTGATCGGCCCGCTGCTCGGCGGGCTGTTCACGGACCATCTGACCTGGCGCTGGGCGTTCTACGTGAACGTGCCGATCGCGATCGTGGTGGTCGTCGCGGCGGCCCGCACCATCCCGGTGGTGAAGTCGGCGGCGCGGCCGGTCATCGACTATCTCGGCATCGCCCTGGTCGCGGTCGGGGCGAGCGCCCTGATCCTGGCGACGAGTTGGGGCGGCAACCAGTACGCGTGGGGCTCCGGCGTCATCATCGGCCTGTTCGCGGGCGGCCTGGTGGCGCTCGGCCTGTTCTGCTGGGCGGAGACCCGGGCGTCCGAACCGATGCTGCCGATGCGGCTGTTCGCGAACCCGGTCTTCACGGTCTGCTCGATCCTCAGCTTCATCGTGGGCTTCGCGATGCTGGGCGCGCTGACGTTCCTGCCGACGTATCTGCAGTACGTGGACGGGGACTCGGCCACCATCTCCGGCGTGCGCACGCTGCCGATGGTGATCGGTCTGCTGATCGCGTCGGTCTTCTCCGGGAACGTCGTCAGCAAGACCGGCAAATACCGGATCTTCCCGATCGTCGGCTCGCTCGTCATGGGCCTCGGCCTGTACCTCCTGTCGCGGATGGGACCGTCGTCCTCGGCCTGGCTGGAGTCGCTCTACATGTTCGTGCTCGGTCTCGGGATCGGGCTGTCCATGCAGGTGCTCACCATCGCCGTGCAGAACACCGTCGAGTACGCGGACCTGGGCACGGCCACCTCCGGCGTGACCTTCTTCCGTACGCTCGGCAGCTCCTTCGGCACCGCGGTGTTCGGCACGATCTACGCCAACACCCTCAAGCCGAACCTGACCGACGGCGTCGAGCAGGCGGCGCGGGCCGGCACCGGCATCGATCCGGCGGCGCTCGCCAAGGCGGCGCAGAGCCCGGAGGGGCTGCACGCGCTGCCGGCCGGAGCGCGCGAGCCCATCGCGCAGGCGTACGCGGACTCGCTGCACACGGTGTTCCTGTGGACGGTGCCGGTGGCGGTCGTCGGATTCGTGGTGGCGCTCTTCCTGAAGCAGGTGCAGCTGCGCGACACCGCGCGGGCCGGTTCGACGGACATGGGAGAGGGCTTCGCCCAGCCGTCCACCGGCGATCCGTCGCACCTGCTGGAACGGGCCGTCGGCAACATCGTGAAGTCCTCGAACCTGGGGACCGCGCGGAAGATCCTCGACGCCTCCGACAGCCGCCTGGACATGGCCGGCTCGTGGGCCGTGATGCAGGTGGAGTTCTATACGCGGATGGTCGGACACGCCTCCCTCGGCATGATCGCGGCGCGGCGCAGGCTGCCGCCGGAGGTGCTGGTGCCGGTCTTCCAGCGGATGGTCGACGAGGGCTATCTGACCCGTACGGGGTCGTACTTCTCGCACACCGACGCGGGCCGGCGGGAGGCCGATGTGCTCAACCGGGCCTGGGGCGACTGGCTGAGCGAGCAGGTCGAGGCCGATGTCGGCCGGCCGCCGGGGAAGGACCTGCGGGCGGCGGTCGACTCCATCGCCAAGCGGCTCCTGGTCGAGGACCTGGCGCAGGGGCTGCCGCAGCAGCCCGCGGCCGACCGCTCCGTGACGGCCTCCTGAGTCTCCCGTCAGCGCAGCAGCAGCTGGAGCCCGCCGAGCACCGTCGCAGCGATCACCAGTTGCTCGAAGAGCCGCTGGTTGATGCGGTTGACGGCCACCTTGCCGATCAGCGCTCCCGGCACGACGAAGGCGACGAGGGCCGCGTCCAGCAGCAGCGAGCGGCCGTCGATGAGGCCGAGGCCCACGCTGAAGGGCACCTTCGCGGAGTTCACGATGAGGAAGAACCACGCGGAGGTGCCGAGGAAGCCCAGCTTCTTGAATCCGGCCGACAGCAGATACATCGACATCACCGGGCCGCCGGCGTTGGCGACCATGGTGGTGAAGCCGCCGAGCACGCCGTACGAGCCCGCCTTGACGCGGGCCGCGCGCGTCGGGTCGCCCTCCGCCCCGGGCGCCTCGGCGTGCCTGCGCCGCCAGAGCGTGACGGCGGCCATCACCAGCAGGATGACGCCGATGGAGCCGCGGACGAGCCCGTCGCCCGCGAACGCGAGGAAGACGGTGCCGACGACCACTCCCCCGGCCACGGCCGGGAAGAGCCGCCACAGCGTCGGCCAGTGGGCGTGCCTGCGGTAGGTCAGCACGGCGAGGATGTCGCCGCAGATGAGGATGGGCAACAGCACGCCGGTGGAGTCGCGGGCGGGCAGGATCGCGGCGAAGACGGCGAGGCTGACGGTGTTGGCCCCGCTGACGGCGGTCTTGGAGAAGCCCACCAGGAGGGCCGCGGCGGCCAGCGCCGTGAACCCCCAGGGGGTGACGCCGAATATCTCGTGCATGTGCTCCGTCTCCGCCGGTCCGGGGTGCCCGCCTGCCGTGCGCCCCGGGACACTTTCGCACTACACGCGTTCCGCGCAGAAGGAGCCCCGGCGGGGCTTTGCATAACCATGAGCAGTGATGCATACTCTTCCTATGTCCAAGGTCCTCACTTCCCTTCCCGCCGGCGAGCGCGTCGGCATCGCCTTCTCGGGCGGCCTCGACACGTCCGTCGCGGTCGCGTGGATGCGCGACAAGGGCGCCGTCCCGTGCACCTACACCGCGAACATCGGCCAGTACGACGAGCCCGACATCGACTCGGTGCCCGGCCGCGCCAAGACCTACGGCGCCGAGATCGCCCGCCTGGTCGACTGCCGCGAGGCGCTGGTCGAGGAGGGCCTGGCCGCGCTGACCTGCGGCGCGTTCCACATCCGCTCGGGCGGTCGCGCGTACTTCAACACGACGCCGCTGGGCCGCGCGGTCACCGGCACGCTCCTGGTGCGGGCGATGCTCGAGGACAACGTGCAGATCTGGGGCGACGGCTCCACGTACAAGGGCAATGACATCGAGCGGTTCTACCGCTACGGCCTGCTGGCCAACCCGAACCTGCGGATCTACAAGCCCTGGCTCGACGCGGGCTTCGTGGCCGAGCTGGGCGGCCGTCAGGAGATGTCGGAGTGGCTGGTCGCCCACGGCCTGCCCTACCGGGACTCCGCGGAGAAGGCGTACTCCACCGACGCCAACATCTGGGGCGCCACGCACGAGGCGAAGATCCTCGAGCACCTGGACACGGGTGTGGAGACGGTCGAGCCGATCATGGGTGTGAAGTTCTGGGACCCGTCGGTGGAGATCCCCACCGAGGACGTCACCATCGGCTTCAAGGAGGGGCGTCCGGTCACGGTCAACGGCAAGGAGTTCGCCTCCGCCGTCGACCTGGTGATGGAGGCCAACGCCATCGGCGGCCGCCACGGCATGGGCATGTCCGACCAGATCGAGAACCGGATCATCGAGGCCAAGAGCCGCGGCATCTACGAGGCCCCGGGCATGGCGCTGCTGCACGCCGCCTACGAGCGGCTCGTGAACGCGATCCACAACGAGGACACCCTCGCCCAGTACCACTCCGAGGGCCGGCGCCTGGGCCGTCTGATGTACGAGGGCCGCTGGCTGGACCCGCAGGCCCTGATGATCCGCGAGTCGCTCCAGCGCTGGGTCGGCGCCGCGGTCACCGGTGAGGTCACGCTGCGGCTGCGGCGCGGCGAGGACTACTCGATCCTCGACACGACGGGCCCGGCGTTCAGCTACCACCCGGACAAGCTCTCCATGGAGCGCACCGAGGACTCGGCGTTCGGTCCTGTCGACCGGATCGGCCAGCTCACCATGCGCAACCTGGACATCGCCGACTCGCGCGCCAAGCTGGAGCAGTACGCGGGGCTCGGGCTGCTCGGTTCCGGTGACTCGGCGCTCGGCGCCGGCCTCATCGGCGCGCTGCCGGAGGGCGGGGCGCAGGCCATCGCCTCCCGCGGTGAGGTGTCCGGGGAGGACGAGGCTCTGGACAGGGCCGCGATGGAGTTCGGCACCGACTGACTCCGTCGGTTCAGCAGGGAGGACCGGGTCGGCGCTGGGAGGCGTCGGGCCGGTCCTCTTTTTGTGCGTTGCCGGGTGCGCGTCGAGTGTGGCTGAGCGCGCGGTTCCCCGCGCCCCTTACGGGGCGCTGTAGGTCGCCCTCAGTTCTCGCTTCAGGATCTTCATGCTCGGGCCCAGCGGGAGCTGGTCCGTGAATTCGATGCGGCGGGGGTACTTGTGCTTGCCGAGGTGGGACTTGGACCAGTCCGTGAGGGTGGCGGCGTCCAGGGTCTCGCCGGGCTTCGGGACGACGACGGCGCAGATCTCCTCGCCGTGGATGTCGTCGGGCAGACCGATCACGGCCGCGTGGCCGACGCCGGGGTGGCGCATGAGGACCTCCTCGACCTCGCGCGGGTACACGTTGTAGCCGCCGCGGATGATGATGTCCTTCTTGCGGTCGACGATGCGCAGATAGCCGTCGGCGTCCTTGGTGCCGAGGTCGCCGGTGCGGAACCAGCCGTCGACCAGGGCCTCGGCGGTGGCCTCGGGGCGGCCCAGGTAGCCGGTGAAGACGCAGTGCCCGCGCACGACGACCTCGCCCAGTTCGCCGGAGGCCAGCAGCTCCACCCGGTCCTCCACCTCCGCGCGGGCGATCTCCACGTCGACACCCCACAGGGGGTGGCCGATCGTGCCGGGGCGGGCGCCGAAGGCGGGCTGGTTGGCGGCCGCGGCGGGGGACGTCTCCGACAGGCCGTAGCCCTCGAAGATCGTGGCGCCGAACGCCTTCTCGAAGCCTTCGAGGACCGCCACCGGGAGGGAGGCGCCGCCCGAGACGCAGATCTTCAGGTCGGGGAGCTTGTCCGCGGCGGGCGCCGCGGCGAGCAGGTTCACGAACATCGTGGGGACGCCGTGGAACGTGTTCACGTTCTCCGTCACCATCAGGTCGACGGCGCGCGCCGCGTCGAAGCGCGGCAGCAGGACGAGGGTCGCACCCGCGCGCCAGGTCGCGTTCATCGACACGGTCTGGCCGAAGGCGTGGAACAGCGGCAGCGCACCGAGCGCGATGTCGTCCGGGGCGACGTTGTGGGCGTCGAACGCGGAGACCGTGGCGTTCATGACGAGGTTGAAGTGGCTCAGCTCGGCGCCCTTGGGGACGCCGGTGGTGCCGCTCGTGTAGAAGATGACGGCCGCGTCGTCGGCCTCGCGGGTGACGTACGTCGCCAACGGCTCGGCGGCGGTGGTCAGTTGCTCCAGGTCGCCGCCCGCGCCCAGCGTCAGCATGCGGACGCCGGTCGCCTCCGCGGCCGCCGCGCCGACCGCCGCCTGCGCCGGGTGGCACAGGAGCAGCGTCGCACCGCTGTCCTTCAGGACGTGCTCGACCTCTCCGGCCGACAGCAGCAGATGGACGGGCACGACGACCGCGCCGGCCGCGAGCGCCGCGTAGTAGGCGCGCGGGAACTCCGCGGTGTTGGGTGCCATGAGGGCGACCCGGTCCCCCGGGCGGACACCGAGGCCGGTGAGGGCCGAGGCCTGCCGGCGGGCCTGAAGCCACAACTCCTCGAAGGTGAGGCGCAGTTCGCCCTCGATGAGGCCGATCTTGGCAGGGCGGCGGCGGGCGTTCTCGGCGAGGATCGCGGCGAGGGAGAGGGTTGCCATGGGGGGTGGTGCTCCGTTCCGTACTGAACTCTGGTGCTGCGGTGAACCAGGTCGGTGGGCCGGTGATCCGGCTAGCGGGCGGCTCCGGTGACGACGGCGACGCGTCCGGTGAACCTGTTCATGTGTGCTCGTCTTCCTTGCGTGGTGCGGGTGTTCAGGCGCGCTCGACGAGGACGGCGCTGCCCTGGCCGACGCCGACGCACATGGTGGCGAGGCCGCGGGCCGCGCCGGTGCGGCGCAGGCGGTGCAGCAGCGTGGTGAGGATGCGGGCGCCGGAGCAGCCGAGCGGGTGGCCGAGGGCGATGGCGCCGCCGGTCGGGTTGACCAGGCCGGGGTCGATGCCGAGGCCGTCGACGCAGGCGAGGGCCTGGGCGGCGAACGCCTCGTTGAACTCGGCCTCCTCGATGTCGGCGACGGACCAGCCGGCGCGGCGCAGGGCCTTCTGCGTGGCGGGGACCGGGCCGATGCCCATGACGTCGGGGTTCACGCCGGCCGAGGCGCCGGCGACGTAGCGGCCGAGCGAGACGAGTCCGAACTCCTCCAGGGCCTCCTCGCTGACCAGGAGCAGGCCCGCGGCGCCGTCGTTCATCGGCGACGCGTTGCCCGCCGTCACCGAACCGCCCTTGCGGAAGACGGGCTTGAGGGCGCCGAGCTTCTCCAGCGACGTGTCGGGGCGGATGCACTCGTCGGCGTCGACGACCACTCCGTCGGGCCTCGTCACGGGAAGGATCTCGGCGTCGAAGAGGCCGTCCTTGCGGGCGGCGGCCGCCTTGTGGTGGCTGCGCAGGGCGAAGGCGTCCTGGCGCTCGCGCGCGATGCCGTACCGGTCGGCGACCTCCTCGGCGGTCTCCCCCATCGCGAGGACCCCGTGCAGGTCCTTCATCCGGGGGTTGGTCAGGCGCCAGCCGAGCCGGGTGTCGTACGTCTGCAGGGCGTGCGGCAGCGCCTCGTCGGGGCGGGGCAGCACGAACGGGGCGCGGCTCATCGACTCGGAGCCGCCCGCGAGCACCACGTCGGCCTCGCCCGCGGCGACGGTGCGGGCGGCGGTGGTGACGGCCTCCATGCCCGAGGCGCACAGCCGGTTCACGGTCGCGCCCGGCACCGTCTCGGGCAGGCCCGCGAGGAGGGCGGCCATCCGCGCGACGTTCCGGTTGTCCTCGCCCGCCTGGTTCGCCGCGCCCCAGTAGATGTCGTCGATCCGGGCCGGGTCGAGCCCGGGCGCGTCCGCGACCAGCGCCTTGACGACCGTCGCCGCGAGGTCGTCGGGCCGCACGGAGGACAGCGCGCCGCGGAGCTTGCCGATGGGGGTGCGGCGGGCGGCGGCGAAGTGTACGGGGCGCACAGTCAACTCCAGTGAACAGCCGGAACGCGGTTAATTAGCAGCGCTAGTTTTGGACTATAGACCTGCTCGGACGCGGCTGTGAAGAGGTCCCGGGCGACCAAACCGGGGCATGCCGTGATCAAAGAGGTAAGTGGGGTTCCGCATCTCAGGGCTGACCCTGATGTCCTCCGCCGCGCGACTGCCTACTGTGGAGGTCCGGCACCGCTCCGCGGACGACGTACGGGGGAGCACGGGGGACACGGGGGAACGGGCGTCGTCTCCGGAGCGGGCAGCCGGGATCTCTTGAGCGACGCGGCGGCGTCAGCCGCGCAGATAGGTGAGGACCGCCATGACCCGGCGGTGCTCCAGCAGATCGGGTTCCAGGCGGAGCTTGCCGAAGATGTTGCGGACGTGGGTCTCGACCGTCTTGCCGCCGATGACCAGCTTCTGCGCGATGGCCTCGTTCGAGCGGCCCTCGGCCATCAGCGCCAGCACGTCGCGCTCGCGCCCGGTGAGGTCGTCGAGCGGCCCCGGCATCCGGGGCGCCTCCATCAGCCGGCTGACGACCAGCGGGTCGAGGACGGTCTCCCCCGCGGCGACCCGTTCGAGGGCGCCGCGCAGCTCGTCGATGTCGGCGACCCGTTCCTTCAGCAGATAGCCGAAGCCCTCCGGGTTCTGGGCCAGCACCCGCACGGTCGAGCTGGTCTCCACGTACTGGGAGAGCAGGAGCACGCCGGTGCCGGGGTGCGCGGCGCGGACGGCGGCCGCGGCGAGCAGGCCCTCGTCGGTGTGCGTGGGCGGCATCCGGATGTCGAGGAGCACCGCGTCGGGGGTGTGCTCGGCGACGAGGGCGAGCAGGGGTCCGGTGTCGCCGCAGTCCGCGGCCACCTCGATCCCCTCGTCGGTGAGGAGCCGTACGATGCCCTGCCGCAGGAGTGCCGAGTCCTCGGCCACGATCACCCGCACGGCAGCTCCGCCCTGATTCTGGTCCCGCCGCCCGCGGGGCTGTCGATGTGCAGCACGCCGTCGACGGCGGCGAGCCGGTCGGCGAGGCCGCGCAGGCCGGTGCCGTGCGCGGTGTCGACGCCTCCGACGCCGTCGTCGACGGTCTCGACGACGAGCCGGTCGCCCTCCTGCCGGGCCGAGACGCTGACGGCGCGGGCGCCCGCGTGCTTGGCGGCGTTCGACAGGGCCTCGCAGACGGTGAAGTAGGCGGTGGTCTCGACGAGGGGGTCGTAGCGGCGCGGCTCTGCGGCGACGACGACCGGCAGCGCGGCCTCTTTCGCGAGGGCGTTCAGGGCCGGGGCCAGGCCCTCGCGGGTCAGGACGGCCGGGTGGATGCCGTGGGCGATGCCGCGCAGTTCCTCGATGGCCAGGCGCAGGCTCGACTCGGCCTCGTCGGCGGCGGCGCGCAGGATCTCGTCGGGATGGTCGGCCAGACCGCGCCGCACCCGCCGCACCGACATGAGGGCGAAGACCAGACGGGCCTGTGCCCCGTCGTGCAGGTCGCGCTCCAGGCGTCCGCGCTCGGCGTCGGCGGCCTGCACGATGCGGCTGGCGACGTCCTTGGCGCGGGTGCGCAGCCAGACGTTCTCCAGGGCGAGGCGGAGCGCGGCGGCGACGGAGCCGAGCAGTTCCGGGTCGTCCGCGAGGGCCGGGTCGTGGTGGAGCAGGGCGAGCGGGCGGCCGTCGGCGGCGCGCACCGGGGTGCGCCCGGGGCCGTCGGCGCCGACCTCGCGGCCGGACCCGTCGACGTAGGCCCGCTTCTCCTCGCGCCACAGGCCGAGCCGCAGCGTCGCGTCGCCGAGGACGCGGACGAGGGCTTCGCGGACCCGGGCCGGGTCGGGGTCGGTGCCGACGTCGATGACCAGGCCGCTGACCTCGGCGCGCTGGAGGTGCATGCGGAGCAGCCCGGCGAGGAAGGCGAAGGGGACGGCGACCTGGGAGAGGTCGGAGAGCAGGTAGACGGCCTGCGCGGTGAGCGAGTCGGAGTCGCCGAACCAGGGGACGACATAGAACAGCATGTCCCACATGAGGAAGACGACGGCGATGCCGATGCCCATCCAGGCGGGCAGCAGGGCGCGGCGGCGGGCCGCCGAGGCGTGCCGCCAGCGCTGCACGATGGCCACGGCGGCGACGGCGGAGATGATCCATCCCGCCGCGTGGTAGGCGGCGTCGAAGGCGTCGAAGGCGCCGTTCCAGGCGGGGACGGCGATGAGGTTCGGGCCGCAGTCGACGCAGTCGAGGTAGGTCGCGTCGGTGTTGCGCGCCGGGTCGAACAGGAGCGTGCGGATCAGGCCGCCGACGGCGACGAGCGCGTACGCGCTCTGGACGAGGCGGCGGGTGAGGACCGTGGTGAGGCGGCCCTCGGGGAAGGACAGCACGAGGTGCAGCAGCACCGCCATGTTCAGCGCCTCCCACCAGGCGCCGAAGCTGAACAGGGCGGGCACGGCGGAGCCCTGGAGGTTGCCGAAGAACCAGGTGATGCCCTCGGCCGTCATCAGCGGGCCGGTGTGGTTGGCGGGCCTGCGCCGCCAGGCGACGAGGCCGGCGATCACATAGGCGCCGCCGACCGCGAGGTCGCGTACGAGATCCGATGCGGACGCGCCGCTGCGGCCGTACGCCCATGTTCCGGCCGACGCCGACACGACGGCGAGGGCCGCGGCCCCGGTCAGGCGCAGCCGCAGCCCGCGCCCACCCTGACTGTCCACGCGCCACACCGTAAGCCATAGGGGCCACGGAGCGTAAACAGGTGAGGTACGTACCGCGTCTTCCGGAACATTGGTGCCCCGTGCGGTGCCTCGTCTCCCTAGAGTTGCGGGGAGGGGGCCGGGATCCGGCCGGGTTCGGCGACGGGGGTTGTGATGGGGTCGCGCGGTGTGCTGTCGTTCGCGGACGCTCTGGGGTTACTGGGGGTGGATTCGGCGCGGATCGCCGCTCTGGACAGGGCAGTTGGCGGTGCGCTGAATCTGGCGACCGGCGGGGCGAGCGGCACGCTGCTCGGGATGGTGTCGGGGCGCGGCCGGATCGTCGGGGCGGGGCGCGACGCGGTGCACGGGGTCGCCGAGCGGCTCGGGCGGGCCGGGAGACGGGCCGAGCGGACCGAGGTGCTGCGGGCGGCGCACACGGTGATCGTGGTGGTGGCGTGGTTCGAGGCGCTGGACGGGGCGCGGCTGCCGTTCTCGCTCGACGACGTGGAGCTGACCCGGGGCGAGCAGTTGCGGCTGGTGGGGACGGACGAGGTCGCGGGGGACGATCTGGTGCGCGCGTTGCTGTCGACGGAGGTTCCGTTTCCGGCGCCGCACCGTCCGCCGGAGGCCATGGCTCTTGAACTGAAGTCGTTCTACACGACGGTCAGCGGACGGTTCTGGCAGTTCCTGACCGGACTGCGCATCTGGGAGCAGCTCCAGGACCTGGACCAGTCCCGGACCTCGGCGGTCCTGGGCGGCACTCTGGTCGACGACGCGGTGCGGAGATACTCCGCTCTCTATGCTCAACTGTCTCTCGCAGCACCCGAGTTCAACTTCTGGGTCACCCTCAACGAGCATCAGGCGACCCGCGCCGAGGTCCGCCGCGCTCTCGACGGCGTACGGACGCTGCTGGTCGGCTCCGCCGCGCATCTCACCCCGCCCGCCGATGTCGCCGCCGCGCTGGCCCGGGCGCACACCGCCACGCTCGGGCGTCCGGTGCTCGACGCCACCACGGCGCCGGAGGGCATCCGTGTCCCCTCGCTGCGGGAGATGTATCTCGACCCGGACTTCCGGGTCGCGGAGCCGCAAGGGCAGTCGGGACCGGCCGACGAGTCCTGGTGGCAGCGGTTCGGGGTGCGCCAGGACCTGACGCGGTATCTCGCGGGCGCGCTCACCAATCCGGCTCTCGCCCACTCCCCGCTCCTGATCCTGGGCCAGCCCGGGGCGGGCAAGTCCGTGCTCACCCGGGTGCTCGCCGCACGGCTGTCGGAAGCCGGGTTCCTGCCGGTCCGGGTCCCGCTGCGGGACGTACGCGCCGAGGACGAGCTCCAGGACCAGATCGAGCTGGCGGTGCGGGCCACCACGGGCGAGCGCACGACCTGGCCCGAACTCGTCAGATCCGCGGGTGGCTCGACGCCGGTGCTGCTCCTCGACGGCTTCGACGAACTCCTCCAGACGACGGGCGTCCACCACAACGACTTCCTGGTCCGTGTCGCCCGGTTCCAGCAGCGCGAGGCGGAGCAGGGCCGGTCCGTCCTGGCCCTGGTGACCAGCCGGACCAGCGTCGCCGACCGGGCCCGCTATCCAGAGGGGCTGGTGGCGCTGCGTCTCGAGCCGTTCCGCCCGGAGCAGATCCAGCAGTGGCTGGCCATCTGGAACGACGCCAATGCTCGTGTTCTGACGCCTCTGCGCTGGGAGGCCGTGGCCCAACACGCCGAACTCGCCTCCCAGCCCCTGCTGTTGACCATGCTAGCGCTCTACGACGCCACCGAAGGCGGCCTGAACCGGGACGGGGCGCCGCTCGCCGTCACCGAGCTGTACGAGGAGCTGCTGTCCTCGTTCGCGCGCCGCGAGGTGGGCAAGTCGACCCGGGAGGCCGTGCCGGACGCCGAGACCGAGGAGCGCGTCGAGCGGGAGCTGCAACGGCTGTCGCTGGTCGCTTTCGCCCTGCTCAACCGGCGTCGCCAGTGGGTGTCGGCCGCCGACCTGGACGAGGACCTCACGGCGCTGCTCGGGAAGCACGCCGTCGTGTCCGCCGGATTCCGCGCGCCGCTCGGCGCCGCCGAGATCGCGCTCGGCCGGTTCTTCTTCGTGCAGCGGTCCCAGTCGGTCCGCAGCGGCCAGGTCCTTGCGACGTACGAGTTCCTGCACGCGACGTTCGGCGAGTATCTGGCGGTCCGGCTCGCGGTGCGCCTGCTCAGGGACCTCATGGCGCAGCGCCCCGGTCTGTCGCTGGGCGAGAGCCGGATCGACGACGGTCTGGCGTACGCGCTGCTGTCCTACGCGTCACTGGCATCACGCCAGATGCTTCGTTTCCTGCGGGAGTTGGCGGGACGGATACCGGAGGCCGAGCGGGAACGGCTCGCCCGGCAACTGGTCAAGGTGCTGCGCGGGCAGCACCGGATCCGTACGACGGAGGAGTATCCCGCCTACCGGCCGGACGATCTGCGGACGGCCTCCCGGCACGGACTGTACGAGTCGAACCTCGTCCTGATGGTGCTGGTGCTGCTCCGGCGGACGACCGCCGCCGACCTGTTCCCCGACACCAAGGAACCGATGAACCATTGGAACGGGCACTGTCTGCTGTGGCGCTCCGCGATGGACCCGGGGGAATGGACCGACTTCGCCCTGAGCCTCACGACGCGGCGGTACTGGGAGGAGGACGGGACCCGTGCGCTGGAGATCTCCCATCGGGGTGACCAGCCTTTCGAGCATCCCGGCCCTCTCGACGCCAACTGGCTCTTCGGGTTCGCCGAAGGGGCCGGCGGCCACACATGGCAGCGCGCCTACTGGGACGAGATCTGGCACAAGGTGTCCGTGGGTGCCACCACCACGGACGCCATCGTCCGGCACACGATGGATCCGGTGTTCGCCAATCTGGGGGTCGCGGTCACCACGTTCACGCCCCGGGCCGGGGAGCCCGCGACGTCTCTCGCACACAGTCTCCTCTGTCTGCTGCTCGACGATGTCACGGCGATGTCCGACGCGGAGTTGAACGACCTGCATGCGCGCGTGCGCGACGGTCTGGACCCCCTGATGACGAGCAGCACGCAATTGGCTCGACTGATGGACGTCTTCCTCACGGTGCACAAACGAGACCGGAACCGTCTCTCTCCCGAGGTGATCGTTCAGCTCGATCGTCTCGTGGAGACATTCGTGGACCTGTTGCGCACGGACCCGACGTACCCTCTGCGCTCCGTCCTCCAGCGCCACTACCCCACGCTCTTCGACCCCGCGCCCTGAAGGGTCACTGACCCTTCAGGGGCGGCGCATCGCCTCGCTCCGGGCCGTCAGGCGACCGGCGCCGGGAACGTCGGGTACTCGACTCCGGAGACGTGCTGGACGACCCGGATCACCTGGCACGAGTAGCCGAACTCGTTGTCGTACCAGAGGTAGAGGATCGCGTTGTCGCCGTCGACCTTCGTGGCGCCCGCGTCGACGATCGACGCGTGGCGCGAGCCGATGAAGTCGCTGGAGACCGCGTCGGGTGAGTCGGTGAAGTCGATCTGGCGCTTCAGCGGCGAGGTCAGCGAGACGTCGCGCAGGTGCTCCAGGACGTCCTCGCGGGTCGTCTCGCGGCCCAGGCGCAGGCTGAGGATGGCGATCGAGACGTCCGGGACGGGGACGCGGATGGAGCTGCCGGTGATGGGCGCCTTGAGGTCGGGCAGCGCCTTGGCGACGGCGGAGGCGGCGCCGGTCTCGGTGATGACCATGTTGAGCGGCGCGGAGCGGCCGCGGCGGTCGGCCTTGTGGTAGTTGTCCAGCAGGTTCTGGTCGTTGGTGAACGAGTGGACCGTCTCGACGTGCCCGCGCAGCACCCCGTACTCGTCGGCCATCGCCTTCAGCGGCGGCACGATCGCGTTCGTCGTGCAGGAGGCGCAGGACAGGATCTGCTCGTCCGGCTTGATCGTGTCGTGGTTGACGCCGTGCACGATGTTCGGGACGTCGCCCTTGCCGGGGGCGGTGAGGACGACCTTGTCGATGCCGGGACGCAGGTGCGTGGAGAGGCCCTCGCGGTCGCGCCACTTGCCGGTGTTGTCGATGAGGATCGCGTTGTTGATGCCGTACGCGGTGTAGTCGACCTCGGACGGGTCGTTCGCGTAGATCACCTTGATCGCGTTGCCGTTGGCGACGATGGTGCTGTTCGCCTCGTCGACGGTGATCGTGCCCTGGAACGGGCCGTGGATGGAGTCGCGGCGCAGCAGCGAGGCCCGCTTGACCAGGTCGGACTCGCCGCCGCCGCGGACGACGACGGCGCGCAGCCGCAGGCCGTTGCCGGAGCCGGCCTTCTCGATGAGCAGGCGGGCGACGAGGCGGCCGATGCGGCCGAAGCCGTAGAGGACGACGTCGCGGCCCGCGCCCGGCCCGACGCTGCCGGTGCCGATGGCGCCGGCGACGGCCTCGGCGGTGAACTCCTCGACGCTCAGGCCCCGTTCGTCACTCTTGTAGGTGGCGGCGAGCATGCCGAGGTCGATCTGGGAAGGGCCCAGGTCGAGGGCGGACAGGGCCCGCAGGAACGGCATCGTCTCGGTGACCGAGAGCTCTGCGCCGGCTATCTGCCGGGCGAATCGGTGGGTCTTGAGAATGCTCACCACCGACTTGTTCACCAAGGAGCGGCTGTGCAGCAGGACGTTCACGTCCCGCTCGCGGTGCAGCTTCCCGATGATCGGGATCATCGCCTCCGCGGTCTCCTCGCGGTGCTTCCAATTGGTGAACGAGTCGTCGTTGACAGTCACGATCATCTCTTTCGAGCTAGATGGCGCTCATATGCTAACCCGCCCGCTCAGAGGGATGATCCCCAGGTCGGCGAAGCGCTCGCCGATGCGCCGGTGGGCGGCCGCGTCGGGGTGCAGGCCGTCGGGCAGCGGCAGCTCGGCGTGGTCGCGCTCGCCGTAGAGGTCGAGTCCGTCCACGTAGTGCAGGTGCGGGTCGTCGGCCGCGCGCTGCTTCACGATCCGGGCCAGCTCGTCGCGGATGGTGCGCAGGGTGAGCTTCCCGAGGGCGACCTCGGCGGGATCGCCTGCCGCCATGAACGTGATCCGGCCGTCAGCGGCCCCGCGGAGGTCGGGAGCGGCGGGCCCGGGGGTGTCCTCGTGGATCGGGCAGAGGATCGGGGAGACGACGAGCAGCGGGGCCGTCGGATGTCCCTCGCGGATCGTGTCGAGGAAGCCGTGCACGGCCGGGGTGAAGGCCCGCATGCGCATCAGGTCGCCGTTGACGATGTTGATGCCGATCTTGACGCTGATCAGGTCGGCGGGGGTGTCGCGCAGGGCGCGCGCGGTGAACGGGTCGAGCATGGCGCCGCCGCCGAAGCCCAGGTTGACCAGCTCGACGCCCGCGCGGGACGCGGCGAGCGCGGGCCAGGTGGTGGAGGGGCTCGCGGCGTCCGAGCCGTGGCTGATGGAGCTGCCGTGGTGCAGCCAGACGGGACGGTCCGGCGCGGGGGCGGGCTCGACGGGGGCGTCGGCGCGCAGGGCGACGAGCTCGGTCGTCTCGTTGTGCGGCAGCCAGATCTCCACGTCCTTGACGGTGTCGGGGAGTCCGGTGAAGCGCACGGTGCCGGGCGTCCCGGGCGTGTGCTCGTAGGTGCCGGCGGTCATGTCGATGGTGAGCGTGTGGCCGCCGCGCACGCTGCCCTGCCCGGCGAGCCGGCCGTCCACGATCAGGTCGTACAGGCCCTCGGGGCGCGGCGGGGCGCCGACGTAGACGCGCTTGGTCGGCAGCGTGTCCAGCTCGACGGCCGTGGCGCGGGTGCGCAGGGCGAGTCGGACGCCCGAGGCCTGGGACTCGGCCATGGCGAGCTGCCCGTCGGTGTTCTGAGCGCGCGCCCGCGCGGGCAGCCGGTGCGGCAGGAGGCCGAGCGGGGTGCGCTCGACGTCGAGGGCGCCGCGCAGCAGCTCGGCGGTGAGCGGGACGTCGATCAGGGGGGTGGTCATTTCTTCTCCTCGGGCCAGTTGCGCAGCAGGGCGTCGAGCGCGTCCAGGGTGCGGGCCCAGCTCACGTCGGAGTCGGGGTCGCTGTGGCTGAAGCCGCCGCTCGTCTCCAGGCTCACGTACCCGTGGAAGACGCTGCCGAGCAGGCGGATCGCGTGTGTCTGGTCGGGTTCGGTCAGGTCGTAGCCGCGCAGCAGGGCGCGGGTCATCTGCGAGTGCCGCACTCCGGCACTGGCGACGGCGGTCTCCGGGTCGAGGCGGTACTGGGTGGAGGCATAACGGCCGGGGTGCTCGCGGGCGTAGTCGCGGTACACGTTCGCCAGGGCCGTCAGGGCGTCCTTGCCCGACCGGCCCGCGAGGGCGTCGGCCGCGCGGTCGGCGAGCTCCTGGAGGGCGATCAGCGCGATCCGGGTCTTGAGGTCGTGCGAGTTCCTGACGTGCGAGTACAGGCTCGCCACCTTGACGTCGAAGCGCCGGGCGAGCGCCGAGACGGTCACCTGCTCGAAGCCGACCTCGTCGGCCAGCTCGGCCCCGGCCCGCGCCAGCCGTTCCGTGTTGAGCCCTGCACGCACCATGGCCATCCTTCCGAAACCTTTCCCCCGTTCAAGCATGACCATTATGCGTTTGCCTAAAACCTTTAGGCAACTTAGCCTCGGGTATATGAAGCCACTGACCGAGACAGACATCCGCGGCGCCTTCGTGAACTGCAGCAAGGGCGAGGCGAAGCGCCTGTCCGTGCCCCGCGATCTGGCGGAGCAGCCGTGGGAGGACCTCGACTTCTTCGGCTGGCGCGACCCGCAGGCGCCGGACCGCGCCTATCTGGCGGCGGAGGTCGACGGCCGGCTGCGGGCCATCACCCTGCGGGGCGCGCAGTCGGCGATGTCCTGGCAGACGCGGCGCAGCATGTGCTCGATGTGCGTCACGACGCACACCGGCGGGGTGGCGCTGCTCGTCGCGCCGAAGGCGGGCAAGGCCGGGAAGCAGGGCGACTCGGTGGGCGCCTACATCTGCAGCGATCTGGCCTGCTCGCTGTACGTGCGCGGGCTCAAGGACGCGGGCGCCGGCGCCCGGATGCACGAGACGCTGACGCTGGAGGAGAAGATCGAGCGGACCGTGGCGAACGTCGCGGCGTTCATCGCGAAGGTCACCGCCACCGCCTGATCAGCCCTCCCCCGCACAGCAGCCGGTCCCGGCCGTCGTGCGGCAGAAGCAGGACGCGGTCACGGGTACGTCGGCGAGCGCGGCCGCGAGGGTCAGCTGCTGCGCGACGATGCGCGCCTCACCCTCCCGGCCGAGCCGCACCAGGCACTCGTGGAAGCCGTGCAGCGCCCAGACGTTGCCGGGATGCTGCCGGGCCCGCGGCACGCTGTCGTCGAGCCCCAGGTCGGCGCGGTACACGGCCTCGGCCTCCGCGACCCGGTCCTGTTCGAGCAGGAGCGCCCCGAGCGCGTGCCGGGCCGGCTGCATCCAGCCCCAGGGTTCGTCGTAGGGCAGGGTGTCGTCCAGCTCCACGGAGTGCCGCAGGGCCGTGAACGCCTCCTCGAACTCCCCCTTGCGGTAGGCGAGTTCACCGTCGAGCATCCGCGCGGCGATCGCCAGGATGTCGGCGCAGGTGTTGTTGAACAGCATGCGGGTGTCGGGGACCTGGGCGAGCGCGGCGCGGAAGAGGTCCCGCTCGGTCCCGGCCCGGTCGACGTGGCCGGTGGCCGCGAGGGCGACGCCGCGCGCGTAGTGCAGCATGGCGGTGGTCACGCAGTACAGCTTCGGGTCGCCGGGCAGCGGCAGTTCGAGCAGTTCGGCCCAGCGTCCGAAGCGGACGAGGGCGTGCACCCGCATCGCGACGAACCCTTCGAGCCAGTCGGCCATGGGCGGGCTCTGTACGCGCAACAGCTCCTCGGGCACGGCCTCCTCGAGCCGTCGCACGGTGTCCATGGCGTCCTGGCGGCGGCCGAGGAACATCGCGCCGTAGAGCTTGAAGTGGAGGTTGTGGCACCGGTAGAGGGTGTAGAAGTTCAGCTCCCCCGCCCTGGCCCGGTACTTCTCGTCGGCGGCGATCGCCGCCGTGTTGTCGGTGAGCACCCGCCGGTAGTCGCCGCACAGCACCTCCAGGTGCGAGGGCATGTGCTCCAGGTGCCCCGCGTCGGGCACCAGGCCGCGCAGCCGGTCACCGGCCGGCAGGGCCAGCTCGGGGGTCGGGGACATCTCCATCAGGTGGATGTACGCGTGCAGCAGCCCCGGGTGGTGTGCCCCGGCGGCGCCGGCCATGGCCCGCTCGATGACCTCGCGCGCCTCGACGGTACGGGCGCCGGGCGCGGGCTGCCCGGAACGGATGTCCCACAACTGCCAGGGGGTGAGGTTCATGAGTGCGTCGGCGTACAGGGCGGCCACGTCGAGGTCGTCGGGGGCGCGCCGGTGCACGGCGCGCATACGGTCGGCGTACGCCGTGTTCCAGACGGCACATTCCTCGGCGGATGCGGCGGTGGCCTGCGGATAGCGGGCCCGCAGCGCCTCGATCAGCTCCCGCTCGACCGGGCCGGCGTCGGTGTCCAGGGCCTTGGCGAGTGCGCGCCGCACGGCGGCGTGGGTCCGCTCGACGGTCTCGGCGAGCTCCTGCGCGTCGAAGAACTCCCAGGGCTTGTTGTAGTTGGGGCCGAGGGCGTACGCCAGGCCCCACTCCGCCATGGCGCACTCGGGGTCGGCCGCCGCGGCCGCCTCGAAGCAGCGGACGGCCTCCTCGTGGTTGAAGGCGTACGTCCAGTTCAGGCCGCGGTCGAACCAGATCTGCGCCGCGGTGGACGTGGTGGTCACGGGACGGGTGTGGTGGCCGAGGTCGAAGTAGTCCTGGTGGTCCATGTGCGGCACTCCTCGTCACGGTCGGGGCCTTGCGCCCATGGCCCTGTCCTACCGGGACCGCGGGGGCGGCGGCCAGTGCGCCGCAGAGCCTCGCGGACCGTGAGACCGGCCGGCGCATGAGCCCGGCGCGCGCGGGTAGCAGCGTGCACTGAGATCGTTCCGGCACAGCCCGTGAGCAGGGTGTCCGAATAACGAACACCGCGTTTTGATCATCGGACACTGCCCGCATACTGGGCCGACCTCGTCTCACATCACGGACCAGCCGACCAGCCTCGGGCCGCCCCACGGACCGCGTCAGCGGACCAACCGGCCCGGTCAGCGCAGAACGGGTACGACCTTGACCAGCACCCCCACATCCGTCGCCGAACGGCACCCGGACGCCCCGCACAGTCCCGATCCGGGAGCGGAGACCGGGCTCTCGCACGGGCTCAAGCAGCGCCACCTCTCCATGATCGCCCTCGGCGGCGTGATCGGCGCCGGGCTCTTCGTCGGTTCCGGCGCGGGCATCGCCGCCGCGGGTCCGGCGGTCGTGCTGCTGTTCGCCGCCGCCGGTGCGGTCGTCATGCTGATCATGCGGATGCTCGGCGAGATGTCGGCGGCCCGCCCGGCCACCGGCTCGTTCTCCGTGCACGCCGAGAAGGAACTCGGCGCCTGGGCCGGGGCCACCTCCGGCTGGACGTACTGGACGATGCTCTGCTGCGGCGTGGCGGCGGAGGCCACGGCGGCCGGGCAGATCATGCACGGCTGGGTGCCGTTCCTGCCCGCGTACGGCTGGGTCGCCGTCTTCATGGCGTTCTTCTGCGCGAGCAACCTGCTCGCCGTGCGCAACTTCGGCGAGTTCGAGTTCGTCTTCTCCGCGCTCAAGGTCACCGCGATCTGCGCCTTCCTGGTGCTCGGCGTGCTCGGCATCTGCGGCGTCTTCGGCGACGCCCCCGGCACCTCGAACCTCACCGGCGACGGCGGCTTCTTCCCGACCGGCACCGCCGGGCTGATCGCCGGTCTGCTGACGGCCGTGTTCGCGTACGGCGGTCTGGAGACCGTCACCATCGCCGCCGCCGAGTCCGACAAGCCCCGCGAGAACGTGGCCCGCGCCGTGCGCACCGCCGTCTGGCGCATCGCCCTCTTCTACGTCGGCTCCATGGCCCTGGTCGTCATCCTGGTCCCCTGGGACAAGCCGTCCGTCGCCACCGACGGTCCGTACGTCACCGTCCTGGACCAGCTCGGCATCCCGGCGGCCGGCACGATCATGCAGGTCGTCATCCTGGTGGCCCTGCTGTCCGCGATGAACGCCAACATCTACGGGTCCTCGCGCATGGCGTACTCGCTGGTGAGCCGGGGCCTCGGCCCGCGCTTCATCGGCCGGGTGAACCGTGGTGTCCCGATGGCCGCGGTCCTCGCCTCCTGCGCCTTCGGCTTCTTCGCGGTCTTCGCCGGCATCTGGTGGCCGGACACCGTCTTCACCTGGCTGATGAACACCACCGGTGTCGCCGTCCTCGTCGGCTGGGTCTTCATCTGTCTGACCCAGCTGCGGATGCGCCGCCGTCTGGAGCGCGAGTCGCCGGAGTTGCTGACCGTGCCCATGTGGGGCTTCCCGTACCTGACCTGGGTCGCCCTGCTGGCGATCGCCGGTGTGTTCGTCGCGATGGCCACCACCGCGAGCGGCCGCGACCAGCTGTACGTCTCCGCGATCCTGGTCGGCGCGCTGGCCCTCGGCGGGTACGTCAAGCAGCGCAAGGACCTGCGCGCGGCCGCCTGATCCGTACCGCGCGGCGACAAGGGGCGTCCCGCCGACCGGGCCGCCCCTTTCCGCCATATGAGACGGGATTCTCACCTTCCGCCTCGGTCCTTAGAGTGGCGCACATGTTCGGACCCGCCCGTCAGCTGGCTCTCGCGCTCTTCGCGGCAACGCCGTGGAGCGTCGACGACGCGCTCTGTCGCCGCTGACGCCCCGCCGCGCCGTGCGCGCGGCCCTCCTCGGTCCGTCCTTTCTCCCTGCCTCCCCGGAGTCCCCCTTGACCACCGCCCCCGCGGCCGGGGCGCCGCCCCGCGCCGGCCTGCTCTCCCCCGCTCCCACCTCCGCTCCGGCGCCGGACGCCGAGGCGGCCCCGCCGGTGCGGCGGGTGCCGCTCGCCGTGGCCGGTGTCGTCGGCGCCGCGCTCGTCGCCTACGTCTTCGCCCGGCACGGCGCCAAGCCGGGCGTCCTGCTGCTGCTCGGCACCGGGCTCGGCTTCGCCCTGTTCCACTCCCGGTTCGGGTTCACGTCCGCCTGGCGGCAGTTGGTCGCCGTCGGCAACGGCGCGGGACTGCGCGCCCACACCCTGCTCCTCGGCACCACCGCGACCCTCTTCGCGCTGATCATCGGCACCGGCAGCGGGTTGTTCGGGTCGGTGCCCGCGCCCAGCGCGGGGCCGATCGGCGTCGGACTGCTGATCGGCGCGTTCCTCTTCGCGGTCGGCATGCAGCTGGGCGGCGCCTGCGCCTCCGGCACCTTGTTCGCCGTCGGTTCGGGGCAGAGCACGATCGTGCTCACGCTCTTCGGCTTCATCACCGGATCGACCCTGGCCGCCTGGCAGTTCGGGCTCTGGAGCGATCTGCCCGCGTTCGACCCGTACGTGCTCTCCGATCACGTCGGCTGGTTCGGTTCCTGGGCGGTGACGATCGTGGCGCTGGCGGCGGTCTGGTTCGTCGCGCGCGCCGTGCAGGCCCGCCGCAATCCGCCGCCGATCGGCACCCCGCCGTCCGCGCGCGGTGCGCTCGCCCGTACGGTGCGGGGCTCCTGGCCGCTCGCCGTCGGTGCCGTCGTGCTCGCCGTGCTCGGCGCCGGAGTGCTGCTCGTGTCGGGCGGCGCCTGGGGCATCACCAGCGCGTTCGCGCTGTGGGGTTCGAAGCTGGCCGGCGTGTTCGGCGCCTCCCCCGAGAGCTGGGCGTTCTGGCAGCAGCCGGGCAGCTCGGCGCAGTTGGCGGGGCCGGTGCTCGCCGACAAGAACAGCCTCACCGACATCGGCATCATGGTCGGCGCCGCCGTGGCCGCGGCGGCCGGCGGGGTGTGGAAGCTGCACCGCGGCATCCCCGCCCGCACGGCGCTCGCCGCGGTCGTCGGCGGCATCCTCATGGGCATCGGCGCGCGGCTGGCGGGCGGCTGCAACATCGGCGCCTACCTGGCCGGGATCGCGTCCGGCTCCCTGCACGGCTGGCTCTGGGGCGCCATCGCCCTCGCCGGTACCTGGGCCGGTCTGCGCCTGCGTCCCCTGTTCGGCCTCGGCAACCCCAAGCCGGCCGACAGCGTCTGCTGACGGCCGGCGCGCCGGTCCTCACGCCCCGGGGACGACGAGATCGGCGCGGCGCCGCGGGCGGGTGGTGGCCAGATAGTGCTCCTCGGCCGCCCGCCAGCGGGCCTCCCAGTCGAGGGGCCCGTGGTCGTGGCCGCGCTCGCGCAGCCGCCGCATGGACTCCTCGGGCGGTGTGTCGACGTACACCAGAAGATCGTAGAAACCGGCGAGTTCGGGGCGTGCCGTGTAGACGCCCTCGACCACGACGATGCCCGTTCGGGCAACGGTGTGGACCTCACCGGGCGCGAGCGCGCCGGTCTCCCAGTCGTAGCGGCCGTAGCGCGCGGCCTGGCCCGAGGCGAGCGGGAGCAGCACCTCGTCGCGCAGGCGCTGCCAGTCGAAGTAGCGGTCGCAGCCCTCGGCGGGGGTGAGCGCGGCACGTTCCGCCTGGTCCATCGGCCGGTAGAAGTCGTCTCCGTGCACGACGGCGGCGCCGCACAGCTCGGCGAGGGCGGCGGCCAGGGTCGACTTGCCCGAGCCCCCCATCCCGTCGAGCGCGACGAGTGCGAACCCGCAGCGGGTACGGGTGGACAGGGCGGCGGCCACGTGGTCGGCGGCTGTCCGGATCTTTGTCATGGGAGATCATCGTGACCGATCGGGCGCGCGCAGGGAAGAGTCCGGGCACCGGGTCCTCACAAACGTAGCCGCGCGGCCCTGTCGGCCGGTTGACTGGGTCCCATGAACACGGTGCCCCACCAGCCTCCCTCTCCCCCGCAGGCCGCACAGAACGCGCAGTCCCCGCAGAGTCCTCCGGCCCCGCGTTCGCGGGGGCACATGATCGTGTGCGGCGGCGACGCGCTGGCCGAGCGGCTCGCCGCCGAACTGCGCGCGCTGTACGGGGAGCAGGTCACCGTGGTGGTCCCCGGCGCGCCGGGCGACGGCGCCGGGCGGGTCGCGCCGGCGGCCCGAGCCCGTGCCTCCGCCCTGCTCGCGCGGATGCAGTCGGTGCTCGGCCGCGCGCCCGAGCCGGACGAACCGGCGGGGCCGCCGCACGTCCAGCAGGCGGCCGTGCTCGACGAGCAGGCCTTCGCGGACGCGGGCGTGACCGAGGCGCGGGCACTGGCGCTCGTGCACGACGACGACGAGATCAACATCCGGGCCGCACTGGTCGCCCGCCGCCTCAACCCGCAGTTGCGGCTGGTGATCCGGCTCTACAACCGCAGCCTGGGCCGCCATCTCGCCGATCTGCTCGACCAGGCCGCGGCGCTGTCCGCGCCCGGCCCCGCCCCGACGGCCGTGGACAACTCGACCACGGTGCTGTCCGACGCCGACACGGCCGCACCGGCGCTGGCGGCCACCGCCGTCGCCGGGACCAGCAAGATCGTCCAGGCGGACGGGCTGCTGCTGCGCGCCGTCGAGCGCAATCCGCCGGGGCCGGGCCAGGTGTCCGATCCGGGGCTCGCCACGCTCGCCCTGCTGTCGGCGACCACCAACGACCCGGCGGGATCGGAGGGTTCGGACGCCGACGACGGCCGGGACGGGCCGCTGCTGCTGCCCGACGACGCCACCGTCGCCGCGGCGACCGGGCGCGGCACCGTCGTCCTGGAGACGATCGCGCCCGCCGAGCGCACCGCGCCGGGCTGGTCGTCGGCCACCCGTGGCATGCCGTTCGGCTCGTTCTTCTCCCGGCGGCTGCGCTGGTCGCTGTTCGGTCTGACGGCCAGCGTGCTCGGCCTGGCGATCGCCACCTGGGCCACCGGCGACATGCATCCGCTGCACGCCGGTTATCTCACCCTGCTCGACCTGTTCGCCATCGACGACCCGGCGATCGGCGAGCCGACGGCCCGCAAGGTGCTGCAACTCCTCACCGGGCTGGCCGGGTTGCTGCTGCTTCCGGTGCTGCTGGCCGCCGTGCTCGAGGCGCTCGGCACGTTCCGTACCTCCGCCGCGCTGCGCCGTCCGCCGCGCGGCCTGTCCGGGCACATCGTGCTGCTCGGTCTCGGCAAGATCGGCACCCGGGTGCTGTCCCGGCTCGGTGAACTCGACATCCCCGTGGTGTGCGTGGAGGCCGATCCGGAGGCGCGCGGTGTTCCGCTGGCCCGCAGCATGCGGGTGCCCACGGTCATCGGCGACGCCGCGTCGGACGGTGTCCTGGAGGCCGCGAAGATCCATCGCGCGCACGCACTGCTCGCCCTGACCAGTGTCGACACGACCAATCTGGAGGCGGCGCTCTCCGCCCGCGCGCTCAAGCCCGATCTGCGGGTGGTGCTGCGCCTGTACGACGACGCGTTCGCCGCCGCCGTCTACCGCACGCTGCGCGCGGCGCATCCGCGCGCCCTGACCCGCAGCCGCAGCGTGTCCACGCTGGCCGCGCCGGCCTTCGCCAGCGCCATGATGGGACGTCAGGTCCTGGGTGCCATCCCGGTCGAGCGCGGTGTGCTGCTGTTCGCCGCCCTGGAGGTGGCGGGGCATCCGCAGCTGGAGGGGCGCACCATCACCGAATCGTTCCGGCCGGGGTACTGGCGGGTGGTCGCGCTGGACGCCACGGAGCCGGCGGAGCGCCGCCCCGATCTGTCCGCGGGCCGGGAGGACGACGAGAGCGCGACCCGCCCCACCGGCCTGGTGTGGAACCTGCACCCCGGGCACGTACTGCACCCGCAGGACCGTGTCGTGCTCGCCGCGACCCGGCAGGGGCTGGCCGAACTCCTCGGCCGCGGCCACCCGGCCCACCGGACGGCGGGCCGGGCCGACCCCGCCTGAGGCACGGCGCTCAGCCGACGCGCGGCGGCCAGTTGCGGATCTGCTTGGGGCGCGGCGGCGCGTAGGTGCGCACCTTCGACGTGGTGAGGCCGAGCCGGACCAGGGACTCGGCGACGGTGACGGCCGCGGCCACCCCGTCGACGACGGGGACGCCCGTGCGGGCGACGACCTGTTCGGTGAGTCCCGCCATGCCTCCGCAGCCGAGGCAGACGACCTCGGCGCGGTCCACCTCGACGGCGGCGGCGGCCTGTTCGACGATCGCGGCGACGGCGGCGTCCGGGTCCGCCTCCAGGGCGAGCACGGGCAGCCCGCTGGCGCGCACCGAGGCGAGCCGGTCGGTGAGGCCGGCCAGCTTGAGCCGGTCCTCGATGAGCGGTACGGCCCGGTCGAGGGTGGTGACGACGGAGTACTTGTGGCCGAGGAACTGGGCGGTGCTCGCGGCGGCCTCGGTGATGTCGACGACGGGCACGTCGAGGAGTTCCTGGAGTCCCTCGCGGCCGTGCTCGCCGTATCCGGCCTGGATGACGGCGTCGTACGGCTCGCGGTAGGCGCGCACCTTCTCCATGACGGCGACGGCGGCGAGGTAGCTCTCGTAGTTGCCCTCGCAGGACTCGGCGCCGAAGTCCGGTGTGAGCGGGACTATTTCGGTGCCCGGGGCGGCGACGGCCTCCGCCTGCCGGGCGATGCTCTCCGTCATCGAGGCGGTGGTGTTGACGTTGACTACGAGGATGCGCATGGGTGTTCTCCAGAAGGTCGCCGGGGAGCGGCGGTCACTCGGCGTCGACGGCGATCGGTTCGCCGTCGACGTGGTCGTAGGTCTGCGTGCGGTCGCTCAGGAGCCAGTACAGCCCGGCGGCGAGCAGCGCGCCGATGAACCATGAGAAGCCCGAGATGCCGGAGAAGAAGGGGACGAGGGCGACGATCACCGCGCACCCGGCGGCCGGGACGAAGGCGCCGATGGCCTTCGGGTTGACACCGCGCCGGTAGTGGTAGGTGCCGGCCGGGTCCTCGGTGTACAGGTGCGGGACGTGGATCTGGGCCTTGCGCAGCAGCCAGTAGTCGGCCATGACGACGCCGAAGACGGGCCCGAGGAGGGCGCCGAGTCCGCCGAGGAAGTAGGTGACGGCGACCGGGCTGTCGTACAGGTTCCACGGCAGGATGACGAGTCCGACGACGGCGCTCACGAGGCCCGCGCTGCGGAAGTTGAGCCGCCGCGGGAACAGGTTGACCAGCATGTAGACGGGGGCGACGAAGTTCGCGAGGAGGTTCACCGCGACCGTCAGCATCAGCAGGGCGAGGCAGGCGAGGACGAGCAGCGACGTGCTGGGGATGGTCCGCACGATGTCGGTGGGGCTGGTGATGACCTCGCCGTCGAGGCGGAACTGGGCGCCGCTGAGCACGGCGGCGATGGCCGCGAAGAACAGCATGTTGACGGGGATGCCGATGAGGTTGCCGCGCACGATGGCCCGCTGGGAGGTCGCGGAGCGGGTGAAGTCGCAGAAGTTGAGGACGAACGTGCCGTAGACGACGACCCACAGCGCGGCGGCCTCGAAGATGTGCAGCCACTGGGCGCCGCCGGTGAAGTGGGTGTCGCCGCTGAGCGCGATCGACCCGTCGGCCTTGACGAACATCCAGACCGCGAGCGCCAGCATCGTGACGAGGACGGTGGGCGCGGCGATCGCCATGTAGCGGCGGATGACCTGCATGCCGAAGCTGACGATGAGGACCTGCACCAGCCACAGGGCCAGGAAGGAGATCCAGCCGAGCGTGGACAGGCCGAGGAAGGAGTTGGTGTCGTACGAGGCGACGCCCGGCCAGAGCGCCTTCAGCAGGGTGCGCAGCACCTGGGAGGCGAGGTAGGTCTGGATGCCGAACCAGGCGATGGCGACGGATCCCCTGACCACGGCGGGCAGTTGGGAGCCGCGCACTCCGAAGGCGATCCGGCTCATCACCGGGAACGGGACACCGGTGCGGTGTCCCATCCGTCCGGAGAGGGTGAGCAGGGCGAACAGCAGCACCGAGGCGATGGCGAACGCGATGAGGATGTCCCACACGCTCATGCCGAGCGCGAAGAGCCCGATGGCGAAGGCGTAGTTGCCGAGGCTGTGCACGTCGTTGCCCCAGAGGGTGAAGACGTTGTACGCGCCCCAGCTGCGGCCCTGGATCTTCGTCGGGGCCAGATCGCGGTGGTAGAGGCGGGAACTGATGTCCACGCCGGCCGCCGTCACGGGCTCCGGCGCCGGGGATGGGGTCCTTTGCTGAGCAGTGGCCACTGAGGACCCCTCCCGTTCCGCTATACGAAATGAATCTTCCGTTGCTGCGGAGTGGACGTTACGGGTGGGGTTTTCAGCAGGTCAACAGGTTCCGGCCAGTGATCACTTGGTGAAAAACGCCATACTGCACGGGACTTGCGTGTGTGATCGTCCAAGGACTAATGCGCGGGGAGGAGCTTCAGGATGTCGTCCGTCGTGCCGGTCTCGCCGAGGCGCGGGAAGATCCGTTCGACGCTGTTGCGGTGCGCCTCCGGGTCCAGGTCGGTCATGGCGTCCGTGGCGAGGGTGACGTGGTAGCCGTGCTCGTGGGCGCCGCGGGCGGTGGAGTCCACGCCGATGCTGGTAGCGACGCCGGTCACGACGACCTGGGTGATGCCGCGGCGGCGCAGGTGCAGGTCGAGGTCGGTGCCGTAGAAGGCCGACCAGTTCCGCTTGGTGACGACGATGTCCTCGGGGTGCCCGGCGAGCACGTCGACGATCTGGTCCCAGCCGGCCGGCGGGGCCTCGGCGCGCGGCGCCCGCTCGGTACGGCCCGGGACCACGTCGGCGCCGTCCGCGGCGAAGGAGACGCGGACCAGGACGACGGGCAGGCCGGCCGCGCGGAAGGCGTCGGCGAGGCGCACATTGCGCTCGACGACCTCGCTCGTGGGGAACGGGGCGCCCGGGAGGCCGACGACGCCGTTCTGAAGGTCGACCACGACGAGGGCGGTACGCGGGTCGAGAGTCGTGACGGACATGGTGAACTCACTTTCGTGACAAGGGATGTGAACAGGAAATCCGGTCGGGGTGTGCGGCGCGCCGGAGCGCGTCCTCAGGTGTCGCGGCCGACCCGGACGAGCGAGCGGTCGGCGACGGAAGCCACCAGGCACAGGGCGGCCACGGCGACCAGCATCCAGGCCATGCCGTGCAGCCCGGCACTGGTGGCACCGTCGCGGAAGAACGCGGCGTTCGCTGCGGAGGCGAGCAGCGCGCCGAGGTAGGTGAAGGTACGCAGCAGCCCGGACGACGAGCCCATCCGGGCCGGATCGGCCTGCGCGTACAGGGCGTTCTGGTTGGCGAGCCCGATGAGTCCCTGCGGGATGCCGAAGAGCGCGCCGATCACGACCAGCAGCCACAGGGGGCTGTCGTCACCGAGCGGCAGGAGGGCGACGCACCCGGCGAGCTGGGCGACCGCGCCGACCGCGAGCTTGGCGCGGACCTCGGGGCGGCGGCCGGTGATCGCGGTCACGAGGATGCCCACGGCGGACATCGGGAGCAGGAGCAGCCCGGCCTGGGAGGCGCTGAGGCCGCGCCCTTCCTGGAGCCACTGCCCGTAGCCGTACAGGAACGCGTAGGACGTGGTGTAGGCGAGGAGCTGACGGCCGTAGGTGGCCAGGAGCGGGGTGTTGCCGCGCAGCACGCGCAGGTCGATGAAGGGTTCGGCCTCGCCGTGCTCCCGGCGGACGAACCAGGCGCCCGCGCCGAGGCCGAGCACCGGCAGGTACCAGTGCGCGAATCCGGGCTCCATCAGGAACAGCATGAACGCGGTGAGGGAGGCTGCGAACAGCAGCATGCCCGGCACGTCCGTGCCGCTGGGTGCGCTCTGCGGCGCTCCCTTGGGCAGGCGGCGGGCACCGAGGAACAGGCAGATCACGGACAGCGGCACGTTGATCGCGAAGATCAGGTGCCAGCTGCCGAGGCCGATCAGCACGCCGCCGAGCGTCGGCCCGATCACGGCGATGACCTGGCCGGAGGCGGTGAGCGCGGCGAGGATGCCGCTGGGGCTCCGCATGCCGGTGCGTTCGGACTCGGTGCGCAGCAGGGTCATGGACGCCGGGTACGCGGCCGAGGTGCCGAAGCCGAGCAGGACCCGGGACAGGACGAGCACCCACAGGCTCGGCGCGAGCACGCCGAGCAGTCCGGCGACCCCGACGAGGGCGGTGCCCGCCAGATAGAGCCGACGGGGACCGTAGGAGTCGACGAGGCGGCCGATGACCGGCTGGCCGACGGCCGTGGCGAGGTACAGGCCCGAGACGAGCCAGGCGGTCTGGGACGGCGGCACGCCGAAGGCGTGGCCGATGGGGACCAGCGCCACCGCGAGCATCGAGGAGTTGATCGGGTTCAGGACCGAGCCGAGGATCATCGGGGCGATGAGCCGGCGGTCGAAACCCGTGGCGTCGTCCTCGCGGGTGCGGCGCAGCCGCTCGGCTATGCCGGTCACGCCTGCGCCACCTCGTCGAGCAGGGCCATGGCGGTGATCACGGCGCGCACCTGCTCCTCGGTGCCGTGCTCGTCCAGGGCGCGGGCGAGCCACGCGCGGCGGGCCTCGCGGTCGTCCTGGCGGCGCTCCAGTCCGGGCTCGGTGAGCACGACGAGCTGGCGGCGCCGGTCGTCGGGGTCGGGGTGCCGCGCGACGAGGCCGGCCTCCTCCAGGGCGATCACGGTCTTGGCCATGGACTGCGGGCGCACGCCCTCCATCGCCGCGAGGTCGCTGGCGGAGGCCGGTCCCGCCTTGTCGAGGCGGGCGAGGACGGAGGCCTGCGCCGGGGAGAGGTCGCTCTCCCCGTCCACGCCCCCGAGCAGGGACTGCAACTTGCGGCGGAGCCGTCCGACCACCACCCACACCTCGGCGGCCGCCTGCACGGCGGCCTCGGAGGGCTCTTCCTTCTCGGTCATGCCCCCACCGTAAATCGACAGCCCAGACTGTGCAACCTGGGCTGCACAGTCTGGGCTGTCCTTTATGTGGAGAGGGCGTCGGCTAGGCGAGCGGCTCCTGGAGTTCGGTCACCCATGCGTCGCGGTCGGCGGGGCACTCCAGGTTGATCTCCCTCGGGTATCCGGCGGAGCGGTGGCCGTGGGCGTCGATCCAGCGGGCGAGGTGCTGGACGGCGGGTAGCACGTTGTCCATGGCGCCGCGGTGCACGAGCGTCGCCGCGCGCTCCACGGGCGGCAGGTCGAGGATGCGCAGGCCGTCGTCCTCGCGGGGCGCGGCGGCCACCTCGACGCCCGCGTGCACGAGGATGCCGCCGCCGGGTGCGTCCTCGTAGCGGGCCACGCCGGGGCCGGTCGGCCGGATGCCGGCCGCGTCGAGCCGGCGGAACAGCTCGTCGTACAGGGGCTGGATGACCGCGCTGATGCTGGGCGTCTCGAAGTCGGGTGCGACGGCGGTGAGTTCGGCGACCCGCACGCGCGGCAGGTTCTTGATGACGATGTCCTCGGTGGGCATGTGCCCCTCGCTCTCGATGGACCGGAGCCGCGCCTCCACCTGGGTCAGCCGGGCCGCGGCCGCCGCCATCTCCGCCTCCAGGTCCGCGCGGCGGAGCCGCAGCATGGCGCGCAGTTCCCCGGCGTCGACCTTCTCGTCGAGGATCTCCCCGACCTGCTGAAGGGTGAGGCCGAGGTCCTTGAGCGCGATGATGCGGTTGAGCCGGGCGAGCTGCGCGGCGGCGTAGTGGCGGTAGCCGGTGGCGGGGTCGACATGGGCCGGGTGCAGCAGTCCCAGTGCGTCGTAGTGGCGCAGCATGCGGACGGATACGCGGCCGTGGCGGGCGAAGTCTCCGATGGTGAACATGATGACTCCCACTTCACGGGCTCACACGGTGTCAGGGTCAAGGCGCGGGCCGCCCCGGCGGAACTCAGTCCGTCCGCCACCAGACCGTGCGGTCGGCGGGCAGTTCGATCTGGCCGTCCTCGACGGTGACCGGGTCTGAGGCGAGCAGTACGGTGCCGGGCGCGGGGATGCGGACCGCGGTGCCGGTGGTGTTGACGGTGCAGGCGAACCCGGGCCGCTCGAAGTGCAGCAGCCCGGCGGGAACGTCGTCGCGCCAGGTGACGCTGTCGCCCGCCCCCAGCCCGGCCTGCGCCCGCCGCACGGCCAGCGCGGTCCGGTACAGCTCCAGCGTGGACCCCTCCTGCCCGGTCTGCGCCTCGACGCTCAGCTCGCCCCAGCTGTCGGGCTGGGGCAGCCAGCTGCCACCCTCCCCGAACCCGTACGAGGCACCGGTCCGCGTCCACGGAATCGGCACCCGGCAACCGTCCCGGAACCCGTCCTGGCCCTGCGCCCGGAAGAAGGAGGGATCCTGACGGACTTCATCAGGCAGGTCGGTCACGTCGGGCAGGCCCAGTTCCTCACCCTGGTAGATGTACGCGGATCCGGGCAGCGCCAGCATCAACAGCGTGGCCGCCCGCGCCCGCCGCAGACCGAGCTCACGGTCACCGGCCGTCCTGATCTGCGTACCCAGACCCGGCGGATTCGCGTACCGCGTCGCATGCCGGGTCACGTCGTGGTTGGACAGCACCCACGTGGTGGGAGCACCGACGGGCCGCATCGCGTCGAGGGAGCGGTCGATGGCGGCACGGAGTTCTTCCGCGTTCCAAGCAGTGCTCAGGTACTGGAAGTTGAAGGCCTGATGGAGTTCGTCGGGACGCACGTAGTTGGCCGTGCGCTCCACGGTCGGGGTCCACGCCTCCGCGACGAAGATCCGCTCCCCGTCGTACTCGTCCAGCACGGTCCGCCACGAACGGTAGATCGCGTGCACTCCGTCCTGGTCGAAGAACGGCATGACATCGTTGCCCAGCAGCTTCAACTGATCGCCGCCGCCGAGATCCGGCAGTCCCTCGGCCTTGACCAGGCCGTGCGCCACGTCGATCCGGAATCCGTCGACCCCCATGTCGAGCCAGAATCTGAGGATCGACCGGAACTCGTCCGCGACCGCCGGGTGTTCCCAGTTCAGATCCGGCTGCTCCGGCGCGAACAGATGCAGATACCAGTCCCCGTCCGCCAGCCGCGTCCAGGCCGGACCACCGAAGATGGACTCCCAGTCGTTCGGCGGCAGTTCACCGCTCTCGCCCTTGCCCGCACGGAAGTGGTAGCGGTCCCGCAGCGGCGACCCCGGACCCTCCGCCACCGCACGCCTGAACCACTCGTGCTGGTCCGAGGAATGGTTCGGCACCAGATCCACGATGATCCGCAGACCCACCGCGTGCGCGTCACGGATCACCGCGTCCGCGTCCAACAGCGTGCCGTACATCGAGTCGACGGCCCGGTAGTCCGCCACGTCGTAACCACCGTCCGCCTGCGGCGAGGCGTAGAACGGCGACAGCCACACCGCGTCCACCCCCAGATCCCGCAGATACGGCAGCCGGCGCCGGATCCCCTCCAGGTCGCCCGTGCCGTCACCATCACTGTCGGCGAAACTGCGCGGATACACCTGATAGATCACCGCGTCCCGCCACCAGTCGGCGGCCCGGCGGGTCGTGGCGGCGGACGGAGGAGGCACGAGCGCCTGGTCCGTGGAGTGCTGATTCATCCGGACAAGGTAGAAGACGGCGGTCACAGAAGAGCGCTGAACGCGCGGGCACACCCGGTGGCCGGACGGGTTATGCGGCCCGACGGAATGCCACAGTCGTGGGCCACTGGTACAGGGCAGCGACATCCTCCCTCCTCTCGGTCGACAGACAGCGGCCTGCATTGATCCGTTGGTACAGTCGGCTGTGATCGACCGGATCGTCCGAAGGAGCTCACCACCGATGGCCGTGGACCAGCTCGACACCCGTATCCTGCGCCTCCTCCTGGAGCAACCGCGGACCAGCGTGCGGGAGTACGCCCGGATCCTCGGGGTGGCCCGCGGCACCCTCCAGGCGCGGCTCGACCGGCTGGAGCGGGACGGTGTGATCACGGGCGCCGCGCCCGCCCTCTCCCCCGCCGCGCTCGGTCATCCGGTGCTCGCGTTCGTGCACATCGAGGTGACACAGGGCCACCTGGCCGATGTCGCCGACGGCCTGGCCGGCGTCCCGGAGATCATCGAGGCGCACTCGATCACCGGCGGCGGCGATCTGCTCGCGCGCGTCGCGGCCCGCGACGCCGCCCACCTGGAGGACGTCGTGCAGCAGCTCAACCGGCTGCCCGGCGTGGTCCGCACCCGCACCGAGGTGGCGCTGCGCGAGCGGGTGCCGCACCGGCTGCTGCCGCTGGTCGAGGCGGTCGGCAGGGCGGCGGCAGCGGACCGCAAGTGATCGTTCGGGGCCGCTTTCCTGCATGCTGGAAGGCATGAACGACCTCACCCGCCCGCTCGGTGGCACCGCCGTCGTCTTCGACCTCGACGGCACGCTCGTCGACAGCGAGCCCAACTACTACAGGGCGGCCCTCGGCACGCTGGCCCGCCACGGCGTCACCGAGTACACCTGGGCGGACAACGAGGCGTACGTCGGCATCTCCACCCTGGAGACGATCGGTCTGTGGAAGACGCGGTACGGCATCGCGGCGTCCGCGGCCGAGCTGCTCGACGACCTGAACGCCCGCTATCTCGACCTCGCCCGCGCCGACACCCATGTCTTCCCGCAGATGCGGCTGTTCGTGGAGCGGCTGCACGCGGCCGGAGTACCGATGATCGTGGCGTCGGGTTCGTCGCCCGAGGCCATCGGGGCGATCCTCACCGGCACCCGTCTCGGCGCACAGCTGTCGCGCTACGTCTCGGCGGACGAGGTGCCGCACGGCAAGCCCGCGCCCGACGTGTTCCTTGAGGCGGCCCGCCGCCTCGACGTGGCGCCCGCGCGGTGCGTGGTCCTGGAGGACGCGGCGCCGGGCGCCCGCGCCGCGCACGCGGCGGGCATGCGCTGCATCGCGCTGCCGTACGTGGCGGCGCAGGCGGGCGATCCGGCGTTCACCGCGGCGGACCTGCTGTTCAAGGGCGGTCAGGAGGAGTTCACGGCGCGGGCCGCGTACGACTGGCTCGAGCGGTCAGCTCCGTCTTCCTGATCTTGCCGGTGGGGGTGAGCGGCAGCTCGCCGACGACCTCGACGGCGGCCGGGACCTTGTACGTCGCCATGGTCCCGGCCGCCCACTCCCGCAGCTCCTCGCCGGTGAGCGGGGAGCCGGGGGCGGTGCGCACGAACGCGTAGGGCCGCTCCCCGCTCGCGCTGTCGGGCACGGCGACGACCGCTGCGGCCACCACGTCGGGGTGGTGGGCGAGCAGCGTCTCGACCTCGGTGGGGAAGACGCTCATCCCCTTCACCTTGATCATGTCCTTGTCGCGGCCGAGGTAGTGCAGGGCGCCCTCCTCGTCGAGGACGCCGATGTCGCCGGTGTGCAGCCAGCCGTCACGCAGCGCGCTCGCGGTGGCATCGGGCGCGTTCCAGTAGCGGGTGAGCACGGACGGGCCGCGCACCACGATCTCGCCGCGTTCGCCGAGCGGCAGCGGGGTGCCGGTGGCGAAGTCGACGACCATGAAGTCGGTGCCGGGAACGGGCAGTCCGCAGAAGACGGGGTCGCTCAGCAGGTCGTGGTCGCCGTCCTGGAAGCCGAGGGTGTTGGTGTCGCTGGTGTGGGTCTCCGTCATGCCGTACGAGGCCTCGCGCAGGACGCTGCGCGGGCCGACGGCCGCCTTCCAACGGGCGCGCAGCGCCGGGGTGAGCTTGCGGATGAAGGAGACGGTGAGCGGGGCGGTGAGGGTCGTCAGGTCGCGGCGGGCGAGGTCGGGGTGGTCGAGGAGTTCCAGGTAGTTCTCGACGGTGCCGGCCATCGTGGTCGCGCCGTGCTCCTCGATGGCGCGCAGCACCTCGGCCGCGTCCCAGCGGGTGAGCAGCACGCTGGTGCCGCCGGAGACGAGCGGGGCGAGGATGCCGAGGTTCTCGCCGGCGATCCAGAAGACGGGCAGGTAGCAGACGGAGACGATGCCGCGCTCCCGCTCGGCGGCGTCGGGCATGCGGCCGTTGTCGATGGCGGTGGCCGTGTAGACCATGTGCCGCTGGGTGTGCTCGCAGCCCTTGGGCAGGCCGGTGGTGCCGCCGGTGTAGTTGAGGGCGGCGAGCGCGTCGAGGTCGTCGGCGACCGGCTCGTGGCGCGGGTGGGCGACGGCGGCGGGCCACTCGGCGTCGGCGAGCACGGTCCGTACGGGCGTCTCGTGCCGTACCTCGTCGAGGACCGGCAGCAGCGCGTCCCGCGTGACGATCACTTCGGGCCCCGCGTCGCGGAGTTCGTGGCGCAGTTCGGCCGCGCGGAACATCGGGTTCACCGGGACGTGCACGGCGCCGAGCCGCAGGACGGCGAGCAGCGCGACGACGAACCGGGCGCCGTTGGGCAGGAAGACGCCGACCCGGTCGCCCGGCCGTACCCCCTGCGCGGCCAGCCAGCCCGCCAACCGGGCGGCCCGGTCGTCGAGTTCACGGTACGAGAGGGTCTCTTCGGCGGTGACGAGCGCGGGCCGTCCGGGCCTGAGACCGGCCCAGCGCGCGACGTGGGCGGGCAGGGTCAGCTCGCCCGCGGGATGCGCGGTGGCCGACGGCTGGCGGCCCCGCCGTGCCTTCGCCTGGCGGGCCCGGAGGTCGTCGAGGTAGGCGTCGATCGGTATGCCGGTGGACAAGGTGCGGCTCCCTGCTGTCGTTCGCTACTGCCGGTCTGGGGCTCCGATACCGAGGAGGTGCCGGTACATGGTGGTGACGTCGCGCACCGCCGCGTCGTACGAGGCCGGGCGCGCCGCCACCGTGCGGGCGAACTCCACGCTCATGCCGCCGACGGCGCGGGAGAGGGTGAGCGGGTCGACGACGGGGTGGACCCGGCCCTCGGCCGCGACCCTGCGCACGTAGCGGGCGGCGCGGCGCACCGGCCGTTCGCGGATCTCCTCCCACAGCGCGCGCACCTCGTCATCGGCGTGCGCCTGCTGCTCCAAGAGGACGAGCAGCGGCAGATGGCGGGCGTAGGCGGCGATGAACGCGGCCGTCGACGCCTCGGTGACCGCCGCCACGTCGTCGGTGTCGACGCCCGGCACGTCCTGCGCGGCGAGGAACGCGTCCCGCACCCGCCGCGCCAGCACCCGGAACACCTCGTCCTTCGACGCGAAGTACACGTAGAAGCCGGCCCGTGACACCTCGGCCTCCGCGGTGATGTCGGCGATGGTCGCGGGCCCGTACCCGAGCCGCCCGAACACCGCCTCGGCCGCGTCGAGGAGCCGGCCGCGGGCCGGTGCGTCCGTGCGGTCGCGGGCGGTGCGGGTCGCCCATTCCTGTGTCGCCTGACGTCTGCGTGCTGCCACAGCGCCAGAGTATTGACGTTGACGTCAGTGTCAATGAGCATGACGGAACCCGTCCACGCCGCTTCTTCCGGAGGGTCCCATGGGGTCTGCCGCTGTACTCGTCGCCAACCGGGGCGAGATCGCCGTCCGGGTGCTGCGCGCCGCCGCCGATCTCGGGCTGCGCGCGGTCGCCGTGCACGAGCCAAGGGACGACGCGCACGTGCGGCAGGCGGACGAGGTGGTGCCGCTGCCCGCGGGCGGCTGTCTGGACGCGGCGGAGCTGGTGGCCGCGGCCCGCCGGTCGGGCTGCGGGTATCTGCATCCGGGGTACGGGTTCCTGAGCGAGTCGGCGGAGCTCGCGCGGCGGTGCGCCGAGGCGGGCGTCGTCTTCGTCGGCCCGTCGCCGGAGGCGCTGGAGCTGTTCGGGGACAAGGCACGGGCGCGGGCGCTCGCCGTCGGGGCCGGGGTGCCGGTGCTGCCCGGCACGGACGGCGTGACAACCCTGGAACAGGCGCGGGCCCTCCTCGCCGACGGGCCGGTGATGGTGAAGGCGGTGGGCGGGGGCGGCGGGCGCGGGATGCGGGTCGTGCGCACCGCCGACGAGCTGCCCGATGCCTGGGAGCGCTGCCGCTCGGAGGCCCGACAGGGTTTCGGGCGCGACGCGTTGTACGTGGAGCGGCTGTGGGAGGGGGCCCGTCACATCGAGGTGCAGATCGTGGCGGACGCCGCGGGCACGGTGGGGCATCTGTGGGAGCGGGACTGCAGCGCGCAGCGCCGCCATCAGAAACTGATCGAGATCGCGCCGGCGCCCGCGCTCGACGCGGCGCTGCGCGACCGGCTCCTCGACGCCGCGCTCGGGCTCGCCCGCGCCGCCCACTATCAGGGGGTCGGCACCGTCGAATTCCTCGTCCGGGACGATGAGTTCGTGTTCATGGAGGCCAATCCGCGGCTCCAGGTGGAGCACACGGTGACGGAGGAGGTGACGGGCGTCGATCTCGTCGCGGCACAGTTGCGCATCGCCGCGGGCGACTCCCTCGCCGCTCTCGGGCTCGACGTGCCGCCGCCGGTCCGCGGGTGCGCGGTGCAGGTGCGGGTGAACGCGGAGGTGACGGACGCCGACGGGTCGGTGCGTCCGTCGGCCGGCCGCATCACCCGCTGCGACCTGCCGACGGGGCCCGGGATCCGGGTCGACACGGCCGTGCGCACCGGCACGGAGATCGGGACGCGCTACGACTCGCTGCTGGCGAAGGTCGTCGCTCATGCGCCCCGGGGCGGTTTCGAGGCGGCGTGCGCGCGGGCCGGGCGGGCCCTCGACGAGTTCGTGGTGGAAGGTGTGCGGACCTCGATTCCCGTACTGCGCGGCCTTCTTGAGCATCCCGGGTTCACCGCGGGCGGCATCGACACGGGGTTCGTGCAGCGTCATCTGCCCGAGCTGGTGCCCGCCGCCCCGCTGCCGGACGCGGGCGGGGCGGAACCGGGCACGACCACGGCGCCGATGAGCGGCACGGTCACCTCCCTGGAAGTGCGGCCGGGTCAACTCGTCGCCGCCGGGGCGGTGTTGCTGGTGCTGGAAGCCATGAAGATGGAGCACGTCGTACGCGCGGAGCGGTCCGGTGTCGTGCGGGCCGTGCGCGCGGAGGTCGGGGACACCGTCGCGGAGGGTGCCGAGCTGGTGCTCCTGGACGTCACGGAGGACGGCCCCGAGCGGCGGGAGGCGGTGGCCGACCTCGATCCCGACGCGGTGCGGCCCGACCTCGCCGAGACGCGGGCCCGGCACGCGTTCGGGCTCGACGAGAACCGGCCCGAGGCCGTCGCCAAGCGGCACGCGGCCGGGCGGCGCACCGCGCGCGAGAACATCGAGGAGCTGTGCGACCCGGGTTCGTTCACCGAGTTCGGGGCGCTCGCCGTGGCGGCGCAGCGGCAGCGCCGCCCGCTGGAGGAGCTGATCCGGGCGACGCCCGCCGACGGCATGGTCACCGGCACCGCCCGGATCGGTGGCGCGGCCGCCGTTGTCATGTCGTACGACTACACGGTGCTCGCCGGGACGCAGGGCCACAACAACCACCGCAAGACCGACCGGATGCTCCAGCTCGCCGAGGAGCGCGGGCTGCCCGTCGTGCTGTTCGCGGAGGGCGGCGGCGGGCGGCCCGGCGACACCGACACCACGGTCGTGGCGGGCCTGAACGTGCCGACGTTCCAGCGGATGGCGCGGCTCAGCGGCCGGGTGCCGCTGGTCGGGATCGCGTCGGGCCGCTGCTTCGCGGGCAACGCGGCGCTGCTCGGCTGCTGCGACGTGGTGATCGCGACGCCGGAGGCGAACATCGGCATGGGCGGCCCGGCGATGATCGAGGGCGGCGGGCTCGGCGTGTACCGGCCGGAGGAGATCGGGCCGCTGTCGGTGCAGGTGCCCAACGGCGTGGTGGACCTGCCGGTCGCCGACGAGGCGGAGGCCGTCCGCGCGGCCCGCACCTACCTCTCGTACTTCCGTGGTGCGCCGGAGAGTTGGGAGGCGCCGGACCAGCGGATGCTGCGGCACGCCGTGCCCGAGAACCGGCGGCGGGCCTACGACATCCGGGCCGCGGTCGGCGGGCTCGCCGACACCGGATCCGTCATCGAGCTGCGGCGCGGCTTCGGCGCCGGGATCATCACGGCGCTGGTGCGGATCGAGGGCCGGCCGCTCGGCCTGATCGCCAACAACCCGTCCCACCTGGGCGGGGCGATCGACCGGGACGCCGCCGACAAGGCCGCCCGGTTCCTGCGCCAGTGCGAGGCGTCCGGGCTGCCGGTGGTCTCGCTCTGCGACACCCCGGGGTTCATGGTCGGGCCGGACGCCGAACGCACGGCGACGGTGCGGCAGTTCGCGGAGCTGTTCGTCGCGGGGGCGCGGCTGACGGTGCCACTGGTCTGTCTCGTGCTGCGCAAGGCGTACGGGCTCGGCGCGATGGCCATGATGGGCGGTTCGACGCAGGCGCCGCTGGCCACGGCGGCCTGGCCGAGCGGGGAGTTCGGCGGGATGGGTCTCGAGGGGGCGGTACGGCTCGGCTACCGGCGCGAGCTGGCCGCCATCGCCGACCCGGCCGAGCGGGAGCGGGCCTTCGAGGCGCGGGTCGCCGAGCTGTACGAGCACGGCAAGGCGGTCAACGCGGCGGCCGCGCTGGAGATTGACGCGGTCATCGACCCGGAGCGGTCGCGGAGTTGGATCCTTTCCGCTCTCGACACCTGAGCACCCCCGCTATCATCTGCGCCGAAAGAGGGGGGCTTCGACGATCATGCGAATCAGTGTGGTGGATGTCGGTTCGAACACGGTACGGCTGGCGATCGCGGACGCCAGGGACGGGGCTCCGCTGCCCGTGCACACGGCCAAACGGCGGCTGCGGCTGTCCGAGGAGGTCGACGGTGACCGCCGGCTCGGGCCGCGCGCCGTGCGGCGGATCGTGGACGCGGTCGCGGAGGCGTGCGCGGAGGCCGAACGGTGGGGCAGCGACGAGCCGTTCGTGTTCGCCACGGCCATCGTCCGTGACGCGCCCAACCGCGACGAGATCCTCGACGCCGTGGAGCAGGGCGCGGGCGTACGTCTGCGGGTGCTGCCCGGCGAGGTGGAGGCCGAGCTGACCTTTCTCGCGGCGCGGCGCTGGATGGGCTGGCGGGCCGGCCCGCTCGGAGTGCTCGACATCGGCGGCGGAACGCTCGAAGTCGCCTTCGGGCGCGGCCGGTTGCCCGATTTCGCCGTGTCGCTGCCGCTCGGGGCGCGACGGCTCACCCGGGAGCACCTGCACGACGCCGAGGTGCCCGGCGAGGAGGAGTTGCGGGCCCTGCGGCGCCATGTGCGGCATCAGCTCAGGGATGTCGCGGCCCGGATCCGCTGGGAGGGGCCCATCACGGCGGCCGCCACGTCGCGGACGTTCACTCAGCTGGCGCGGCTGTGCGGGGCCCCTCCGGGGAGGCACGGGCCCTTTGTGCGCAGGGAGTTGTACCGGGCGGATCTGCGGTGCGCGGTGACGGAACTCGCCGGGTTGCCGGTGGCGCGGCGGGCCGAGCTGACCGGGATCTCGGCGCCGCGGGCCGCTCAGGCGCTGGCCGGGGCGCTGGTGGGGCACACCGCGATGAAGCTGATGGGGATGCGCCGGCTCACGATCTGTCCCTGGGCGATCCGGGAGGGCATTCTGCTGCGGCGGATCGAGGGGGACAGCGCCTGGTGGGCGGATCCGGCGGCGTCGGCCGCCCCGCGGCTCCGAGTGGCCGGCCAACGCTGACCCCTCGCTCCGCGCAACCCGCCGGGTGGACCTCGCGTCGTTGCCGGTCACGCGGTTCCCGCGCCCCTGGGCGAGCGGAGCTCGCTTCAGGGGCGCGGGGAACTGCGCGACCAGCCACACTCAGCCCGCACCCGACGAAGCACCCACCTCACGCACCAGTTCGATGGCCCGGCCCAGCGTGGCAAGGCGGGCGTCCAGCGAATCCCCCGCCGGATACAACCGCACGGTGTCCACCCCGGCGTCCCGCCACACCTTCAACCGGGCCCGGACCATGTCCTCGGTACCGATGAGCGTCGTCGCCAGCACCATCTCATCGGTGACCAGCGAGGCGGCCCCGTCACGGTCACCGCCCTGCCACCGCTCCCGCACGGCCTCCGCCACGTCGGCCCAGCCCTGCCTGCTGTAGGCCTGGTTGTAGAAGTTGGTGGACGCGGAGCCCATGCCGCCGAGGCTGAAGGCGAGTTCCTTCTTGCGGCTCGCGACGATGTCCCGCAGGGACTCCTCGTCCTCCGCGAAATTGACCTCGGCCCCCTGACAGATGTCCAGGTCCGCGCGGGAGCGCCCGGCGGCGGCGAGCCCGGCGTCGAGGTGGTCGAAGTAGGCCTCCTTGGCTCCCTCGGGGACGAAGCTCGTGCCGAGCCAGCCGTCCGCCACCTCGCCGGTCAGCCGGAGCATCTTCGGCGACAACGTGGCGAGGTAGACGGGCAGTTCGTGCTCGGCCCGCATCGAGAGCCGCATCGGGCGGGCGTCGCCACCGGGCAGCGGGATGGTGAACTCCCGGCCGTCGTAGGCGATCTTCTCGCCGTTCGCCGCCATCCGCACGATCTCGACGGTCTCCCGCATCCGGGACAGCGGCCGCGCGAACGGCACCCCGTGCAGCCCCTCGATCACCTGGGGGCCCGACGGGCCGAGGCCGAGCAGGAACCGGCCCTCGGAGATGTTCGACAGGGTGATCGCCGCCCGCGCGATGGCGGCCGGGGTGCGGGTGGCGAGCTGGATGATGCCGGAGCCGAGCAGCATCCGCTCGGTGCGGGCCGCCAAGTAGCCGAGCGGGGAGGGCGCTTCGGAGCCCCACGCCTCGGCGACCCAGCAGATGTCCATGCCGAGCTTCTCGGCCTCGGTCACGAAGTCGACGGTCTCGCGCCAGTTCCCGCCGGAGGCCTCGATCGTCGTGGAGGTGCGCATCAGCGGGTCCCCGTCCCCTCGGCGAGGGACTTCAGCGCGTCGAGCGTGACGCCCATGCCCCGCTCGAACTCCTTGAGCCGTACGTGGACGATCTTCTGCTCCTTGTCGGGCATCCGGTCGATGGCGTACGAGAGACCGGAGCGGCCGGGGCCGAGCCGGACCCACTGGGTCAGGTCGGTGGACCCGTCGTCCGCCGAGTCGAGCGTGAACCGCCAGAGCGCGCTGGGGTTCTCGGGGTCGGAGACCGCCCAGGCGAACACCCGGCAGGGCGTGGACTCGACGACGTACGACGTGGTCTCCCACTCGCCGAACGACGGATGCCGGCTGCGGCCGACGAACCGGGCGCCGACCTCGGGCCCGCTCGGCTCGCCCACCCACTCGGCGGCCTGCAACTCGTCGCTGAGCCGCGGCATCAGGCCGATGTCCGTGACCAGCTCCCACACCCGCTCCGGCGGCGCCGCGATCCCGCGCCGCACCTCGACGGTCGGGGTGTCGGCGTAGCGCGCACCCGTCCACTCCATGGTGACCACCTCTCTGTGTTCCCAGGACGAAAGCCCTCGGAGGAAGGCTGTGACCTTGAGAGTTTCGTAGATGGACTCACCACGTCAAGAGGGACAGGCCCCTCGGACCGTGGTGGTTCAGCGGGTGAAGCGGGCCGCGATGTCGGGGCGCCGGGCCAGTCGCTCCGGGTAGCCGGGGCCCATGCGCGGGCGGGTGTCGGCGGCCGTCATCGGCTCGCCGCAGCCGCCGCACACCACCGCCGCCTCGGCGACCTGCCCGCACCGGTCGTGCTCGAAGACGACGGGCGCGCCCTCCTCGCCGGACAGCCAGCGGTTGCCCCACGCGTTCATGGCGGCGAGGACGCCGAAGAAGTCGCGGCCCTTCTCGGTGAGGACGTAGTCGTGGCGGACCGGCGCCGTCTCGTAGGCGCGCTTCTCCATCAGGCCCTCGTCGACCAGGCGGCGCAGCCGCTCGGCGAGGGTGGTGCGGGCAATGCCGAGTTCCTGCTGGAAGACGTCGAAGCGGGTGATCCCGTAGAACGCCTCGCGCAGCACGAGCGGCGTCCACCAGTCGCCCAGGAGGTCCATGGTGCGGGCGATGGAGCAGGGCCAGTCGGCAAAGGAAGTACGCCTCATGAGGTCAGGATACGGACGGTTCGCCGAGTCGGTCCTGGTTCAAGACTCAGGAGGCGGTGGGGGACGTGACGTTCGCCATGAAGAGCGCCGGGTCATTGTGGAGCGCCCGGGGAACTGATCAGCTGGCAGTCCGCGACGCACCCGTTCTGGAGGCCCTGTTGTTCACGTCCGTGGACGATGTCACCGCTCGTCTGGCCGACACCGGCTATCTGGCCTCCCCCGCGGTGGCGACCACCGTCTTCCTCGCCGCGAAGCTCGGCAAGCCGCTGCTCGTGGAGGGTCCGGCGGGCGTCGGCAAGACGGAGCTGGCGAAGGCCGTCGCCGCGATCAGTGACGCGCGCCTGATCCGGCTCCAGTGCTACGAGGGCGTCGACGAGTCGCGCGCCCTGTACGAGTGGAACCACGCCAAGCAGTTGCTGCGGATCACCGCCGGGCGCGACGAGACCTGGGACCGGACGCGCACCGACATCTTCAGCGAGGAGTTCCTGCTGTCGCGCCCGCTGCTGACGGCGATCCGCGGCGACGACGCCAAGGTCCTCCTCATCGACGAGATGGACAAGGCGGACGTCGAGGTCGAGGGGCTGCTCCTCGAAGTGCTCTCCGACTTCCAGGTGACGGTGCCGGAGCTGGGCACGATCGAGGCCACGCGCCGCCCCTTCGTCGTCCTCACCTCTAACGCGTCGCGCGAGCTGTCCGAGGCGCTGCGCCGCCGCTGCCTGTTCCTCCACATCGGGTTCCCCGAGGAGGAGCTGGAGCGGCGGATCGTCGCCCTGAAGGTGCCGGAGCTCGACACGGTGCTCGCCGAGTCGCTCGTCCGGGTCGTGGGGGCGCTGCGCGCCATGGACCTGCGCAAGGTGCCGTCGGTCGCGGAGACCGTCGACTGGGCGCGCACCCTGCTGGCACTCGGCGCGGACCGGCTCGACGAGGAGGTCGTACGGGCCTCGCTCGGCGTCGTCCTCAAGCACCAGGAGGACGTGCAGACGGCCGCGGCCAAGCTCGATCTGGACGCCGTGTGAGCACCGCGGACCGCGTCACCTCCCTCGTCCGGGCGCTGCGCGCGCACGGCGTGCGGATCGGCACGGGCGAGAGCGTGGACGCCGCCCGCGCCGTGGCCGCGCTGGGCCTGGACAACCGTGAGCACGTCCGCGAGGGGCTGGCCGCCGCGCTCCTGCACGACCAGGGGCAGCGCGCCGTCTTCGACCCCGTCTTCGACCTCTACTTCCCGCGCACGGTCGGGGCGCCCGAGCGGCCGACGGGGCCCGCCGACCGCGACGACCTGCGCGCCCGGCTCGCGGAGGCGCTGGCCGCGAACGACCGGGCCGCGCTGGACGCCCTCGCCGCGGAGGCGGTGGACGGCTTCGGCGGCTACGACGGCGGCTCGGGCTTCTCCTCGCAGCAGGCCCTGGACCGGCTGCGCCCGCAGACCCTCCTCGCGCAGATCATGGCCGGGATCCGGGCGGGCGGCGGCGGGTCCGGGGCGTTCACCGACCGCATCGAGGCGGACGAGATCCGGCGCCGCATCGAGGAGTTCCGCACGCGGGTGCGCGACGAGGCGCGGCGCCGGGTCGCCGAGGTCCGCGACCGGGACGAGGTCGCGCGCCGGATGCCCGTGCAGACCCCGGACCGCACGCTGTTCCTGTACGCGGGCAAGGACCAGCTCGCCGAGCTGCGCAGGACCGTGCACCCGCTGGCCCGCAAGCTGGCCACCCGGCTCGCGGCGCGCAGGCGGCGCGCGTCCCGCGGCCGCATCGACCTGCGCCGCACGCTGCGCGGCTCGCTGTCGACCGGCGGCGTGCCCATGAACCCGGTGCTGCGCCGAAAGCGTCCGGCGCGTCCCGAACTCGTGCTGCTGTGCGACGTGTCCGGTTCGGTCGCGGGGTTCGCGAACTTCACCATGCTGCTGGTGCAGGCGCTGCACGACCAGTTCAGCAAGATCCGGGTGTTCGCCTTCGTCAACCGCATGGACGAGGTCACCGACCTGATCGCGGACGGTGCCGCCGACCCGGAGGGGCTGAGCGGGCGGATCACCGCGGAGGCGACGCTGACCGGCTGGCACGGCAGCAGCGACTACGGCACCGCGCTCGGCGAGTTCGTGGAGCGCTACGGCGCCGCGGTCGGCCCGCGCACCTCCGTGTTCGTCCTCGGCGACGCCCGCAACAACCAGCAGGACCCGAATCTGCCGGCGCTGCGCCGGATCGTCCGCACCGCCCGCCGCACCTACTGGCTGAACCCGGAGTCGCGGGCCCAGTGGGACACCGGGGACTCGGCGGCCGGGGTGTACGGCGACGTCGTCGAGATGTACGAGTGCCGCAACGCACGCCAGTTGAGCGCCCTGGTGGGCCGGCTGCTGCCGGTGTAGCGGGCACCGTTCACAGCGGGCGGTCCGGCCAGTCGAGCAGCCGGGCCCCGATGACGGCGGTCTGGAGGGTGTAGCGGGAGACCGGGTCGGTGGCGTCGGCGCCGGTCAGTTTGTGGATGCGCGCGAGCCGGTACGTGAGCGCGCGCACGCTCAGCTTCAGCCGGCGGGCCGCTTCGGCGGCGACGCAGCCCGTGTCGAAGTAGGCGGTGAGGGTGTCGATCAGCGGCTGGGCTCCCCCGCGGGCGCTCTGGAGCGGCCCGAGCGTGGTCCGCACGAGGTCCGCCATGGCCTGCCGGTCGCGGGTGAGCACCGGGTAGACGAGCAGGTCGGCGGAGCGCAGCACCGGGTCGTCGAACTCCAGGCGGTGGGCGAGTTCGAGGGTGCTGAGGGCTTCCTCGTAGGACTGGACGACGCCGCCGGGGCCCGGCTGGGGGCGGCCGATCGCGACGTGGCCGCCGTCCGTGGCGGCGTAGGCCTGCTTGGCGAAGAAGCTGAGGATCTCGTCCTGGTCGCCGGGGGCGACGCAGACGAGGCGGCCGTCCTTGGTGGTGAGCAGGATGTCCCGGTCGCCGAACCTGCCGATCATCGCCTGTTCCACGCTGCGGGCCACGGCGTCGCCCTCGTCGTAGGCGAACTCGCCCTCGGCCACCGCGACCGCGTGCTCGTAGGCGAGCCGGAGCCCGAACCGCTCGGCGCGTTCGGCGAGTTGGCCCATGTCGCTGCGGCCGTAGAGGAGGTCGTCGATGAACTCGCGGCGGGCGGCCTCCTCCTGTCGCATGGCCTGGCGCTGGGCGCGTTCGTAGCCCTCGGCGAAGGCGTCGACGGCCTGTTCGACGGCTGCCATGACGCTGTCCGGGGCGAGGGCGCCGGTCGGCCAGTGCAGGCGCGCGCCGGCGAGATGCGCGGCGACCAGGGCGCGCAGTCCGTATCCGGCGTCGGCGGCCTGTTCGCCGAGCGCGCGGCGGGTGTCGAGTTCGTCGCGGGTGAGGCGGCGGCCGGTGGCGGAGGCGTCGGCGAGCAGGGCGGCGTACCCGTCCAGGTAGTGGTCGGGTATGTCGTGATCGGCCATGGACGCCCTCGCTGTCGTGCTGTGTCGGCTCCGTCTTTTTAACGCACCGTCGACGGAGACGATCGTGCGGGGGCCCGCGGTTCGCCCGTTCACGGCCGGGGCGGGTGCGGCGCCGCGGTGCCGGTGGCCCGGGTGATGGCGGACTCGACGGCGGCGACCCGGTCGGCGAGCAGGCCGAGGGCGGCGACGGCGCGGACCACGGGGTCGTCGCCGTCGGCGCCGCCGAGAGCGCGGGCCCGGACGTGGGCGGCCTTCAACTCGGCCCAGCGGTCTTCCTGATCGGCGCTCATCCGGCCGCTCAGTTCGGCCAGCTTGAGCAGGTTCGCCTCGGCGCCGGAGGTGAGGGTCTGGGCCTCGCCGGTGTAGTGGTCGTCGAGGACGGCGGAGAGTTCCGCGGCGTTCATGGCGGGGTCGATACGGGCGGCGATCTTGTTCATGTTGCGGTACGAGCCCTGGAGCAGGAAGGGCGGTTCGGTACGGGCGTCGTCGGACTGGGCCGCCGAGGCGATGTAGGCGGCGTTGACGGCGAGGACCGTGTCGCGGGCCGCGAGCAGATGGCGCAGCACGGAGACGATCCGCTCGGTCTCGGCCGCGGCGTAGGGATGGGTGAGCCGGTCGGCGCGGGCCGTCGGGTCGTCGGCGGCGAGCCGCAGCAGGATGTCGAGGTCGGCGCGGTCGCGGCCGGCGAGCGGGGCCAGGTGCGGGTTCGCGGTGAGCGCGTTCTCGACGAAGCTCAGCGCGAACGCCTCCTCCTTGCCGGTCAGGACGTCGCCGAGGTTCCACACGTCGGCGCGGTTGGCGAGCATGTCGGGGATGCGGAAGCGGTGGCCGGACTCGGTGTACGGGTTGCCGGCCATGCACACCGCGAACCGTTTGCCTCGCAGGTCGTGGCTGCGCGGTTCGCCGTTCCACACGCCGTCCATGCGGCGCTGTCCGTCGCACAGGGCGATGAACTTCTGGAGCAGTTCGGGCGAGGTGTGCTGGATGTCGTCGAGGTAGAGCAGGACGTTGTTGCCCGCCTCCAGCGCGAAGTTGACCTTCTCGATCTCCTGGCGGGCGGTGACGTTCGGGGCCTCGGCGGGGTCGAGGGAGGTGACGTCGTGACCGAGGGCCGGTCCGTCGACCTTGACGAGGAGCATGCCGAGCCGGTCGGCGACGTACTCGACGAGGGTCGTCTTGCCGTAGCCGGGCGGCGAGATCAGCAGCAACAGGCCGCCCGCGGTGCCCAGTTGCTTGGCGAGGCTGTCGCCGATGAGCGGCAGGTACACCTCGTCGACGAGGCGGCTGCGGACGAAGGTGGGCAGGACGCGCGGGCGGTGGTCGGCGAGCCGCAGCCGGTCGTGTTCGGCGGCGACGAGCGAGGTGCGCAGCCGCTGGTAGGCGCGGAAGCCGGGGACGGTGTGCTCGCGGAAGTCGCGGGTGCGGGCGAGGAGTTCGTCCAGGCGGAAGGTGAGGCGCCGGCCGTCGATCCGCGGGTGGGTGCCGAGCAGCCCTTCGACGGTGGCGGTCAGCGGCGCGTCGGCGTCGTGGCGCGGGAGGTCCGGGCAGAGTTCGAGCGCGACGGCCTCCGGCAGCTCACCGGCGTCGTCGCCGACGGCGGTCGCGTACGCGGTCAGCCAGGCCTCGACGAGCGAGCGGCGGGCGCCGAGGTCGCCGACGGCGGCGAGGTCGTCCTCGTAGGCCGAACTGTCGACGGCACGGCGGAACTTGTCGAGGAAGGTGCGGGCGCCGGTGGCGGTGACGAAGCCGTCGGGGCCGGTGGTGAGTTCTTCGAAGAGGTAGGCGGCGACGTGCCCGGCGTCCGCGGGGCCGGGTCCGAGGCGTTCGGCGACCTCCGCGCACCAGTCGTCGATCGCGGGCGCGAGGCCGAACGTGTCGTGGGCGCGGGCCAGCGACACCGCCCGCCGGGTCCACTGGGCGCGCTGGGTCCCGGTCGTCGCGTGCGCCCAGAAGAGCTGGGCGGCGGCGCGGACGGCCGGGGTGTGGCGGAGCAGTCCTGCGCCGGTGTGCAGCCGCAGCAGCGCGGTGAGGATCGCGGTGGCGTCGTGGTCGTGGACACCGCGTTCGTAGCCCTCGTCGTACGCCTCCTCGGCGGCGGCGCGGACGAGCGCCGGCAGGTCGTCCTGGGCGAGCAGGTCCTCGGCGCCGCGCTCGGCGAGGAGACGGGCGGCGAGGTGTTCGGCGCGGTACACGTCCGCGTTCTCGGAGGCCAGTGACTGGCCCCAGTGGGCGCGGAGCGCGGCGAAGGCGGGGTCGTCGACGGGGGCGCGGTAGTCGGTGCCGGTGAGCGCGTACGCCATGCCGTCGTCGCCGTGCGGGACGAGGGCGAGTTCGGGCAGCCGGGTGTTGACGGCGATGCGGTGCCGGCCGAGCCGGAGGGCCGTGCCGCCGTCGGCGTACAGCTCGGTGCGGTCGCGCAGGGCGCGCAGGGCGTCCTGCCGGGCGACGGAGAGGCGGCCGTCGAGTTCGTCGGCGCGGACCTGGTCGTCGCGTTCGCGCAGGGCCTCGATGGTGCGGCGGACCTTGGCGACCATCGGGTCGGAGGCCAGGAACGTGCTGATCTCGTCGAGGGAGCCGAGGTCGGCGAGGCGCCGGGCGACGGTCTCCAGGATGCGCTGCGCGGAGGTGGCGAGGCGTTCGGTGTGCCGGGCGCGGGCGTCGGCGAGGGTCTGCTTGCGAGCGGCGAACGCCTCGTGGATCTCGACGCGCCGGGCGTCGAGGTCGGCGAGGAAGTCGTCGCTGTCGGCGAAGCGCCCTTCCAGGTTCTCCAGGCGCAGCAGCAGGCGGGCGAGCTGATCGTCGCAGCCCTCGGGCGTGGTGGCGGCGGCGAGTGCGCCGGTGACGGCCTGGCCGAGCAGGGAGAACTCGGCGGCGAACTCGGCCCGCCCCTCGTGGACGGCGAGTTCGCGGCGGCGGGCGTCGAGGGTGGCGCGGGCCCGGTTTACCCCGGCGAGGGCCTCGGCGATGCGCTCCAGGACGTCGGCCCGTACGGTCGCGTCGTCGATGTCGAGGCCGCCGACGACATCGGTGACGGTCTGGAGCTGCTCGGCGAGTTCGGCGACGCGTTCGGCGAGCGGCGCGGCCTCGGCGGTGGTGGCGAGCTGTCCGGCCTGCTCGGTGAGCCGGTCGAGGCCGGCGTGGTGGGCGGCGAGGGCGTCGGGCCTGGCGAGGAAGGCGACGGCGCGGGCGCCCGCGGAGGCGAGGTCCGTGGCGAGCTGTGCGGCGAGGGCGTCGATGCGTTCGACGTCGGCGTAGCGCAGTTCCTTGAGGGTGAGCAGGCGGCCCTGGGCGCGGCGCAGTTCGGTGAGCCGCTCGACCCATTCGTGGGCGCTGCGCGGTGCCTCGCCGCGGATCCGGCGGACCAGGGTGGTGAGGTGGGCGGCGGTCTCGTCGAAGGCGTCGGCGGCCTTCTTGGTGAGGGCGCGCACGGTCTCGTACTCGGTGACGATCCGCGCGGCCGTGGAGCGCAACTCGTCGACGGGTGCGCGCAGTTCGCCGGTGTCGGCGAGCCAGGGGAAGGTGTCGGTGACGCGTTCGCAGGCGGCGGCCAGGGCCTCGTAGGCGGTGGCGGTCGGGGTGGCGGCGGCTTCCTGGACCGTGTGGACGAGGGACAGGCAGTCGGCGATGCCGCGTACGAGGTCGGCGTTGCCGATCCGGGCGAGTTCCGGGTCCGCGGAGCCGGCCGCGATGTCGTGGGTGTCGGCGGTGAAGGGGGTCGCCCAGGTCTGTACCGGGTGGGTCCTGCCGGGCTCGTCGGTGGCGGCGTCGCGCAGCAGTACGAGGGTGCCGTCGTCGAGGAGGGCGTGGCCGCGGCCGGTGAGCGGGGTGGCGATCTCCTTGCGGATGAGGTGGTAGGGCAGCAGCAGGGTGCGGCCGGCGGCGCGGGCCCGGAAGACGTAGAGGACGTCCTCGCCGCCGGGGGCGCGGACGGTGCGCTCGTGGGCGAGGCCGGTGGTGTCGACGGCGTCGAAGGTCTTGTGGGCGCCGGTGGCCAGGCAGTAGCCGCCGGGGAAGACGACGCCCTGCTCGTCGGGGAGCACCCGGCAGGCCTGTCCGATGCCGTCGAGGCGGACGACGGACTTGGTGAGGGTGTTGAAGACGAGGTGGCGGTCGGTCTCCTCCTTGTAGGGGCGCACGCGCAGCAGGATCAGCGGGCCGACGCGGGCGTGCGCGACGGCGGCGTCGGCGAGCGACTGGAGGGGTTCGTCGACGGGTTCGGCGTGGATGCCGTCGCCGGTCTCGGTGTCGTCCTCGGTCTTGACGGTGAGGCTGCCGCCGACCGTGGAGACCCAGATCTCGCCGCCGGGGATCGCGATGTGCGGGTGGCGGCCGAGGACGTGGTCCTCGCGGGTCGTCGGCTGCCAGGTGATGTCGTGGGCGGGCGGCCGGACGTCGTCGCGGTCGCCGCGCGCGTCGAGGAAGCGGGCGCCGCCCGCGGTGTCGAGTTCCCAGCGCAGGACGCGGATGTCGTCGGCCTTGTCGCCGGTCTGGAAGACGGCGAGCAACTTGCCGTCGACGAGGCGGAGTTCGAGGAGCCTGCTGTCGCGGTAGTAGCGGAAGAGGGTGGCGAACTCGGCGCGGAACGCCGGGTCGTCGAGCAGTCCCGGCACGGCGTCCTCGGGCAGCCGCTCCAGGTCGCCGCCGGGGCGGTGCAGGGTGAGGATGTCGCCGACGCCGGGCGGCTCGGTGCCGAGCACGTCGCGCAGGCCGACGAGGAGGACGCCGCCGACGGCGGCGATGTCCCGGGCCAGGCGCGGGGCATCGGTGCGAAGGGCGGCGCTGCCGGTGAGCGTCAGCTCCGTGGAGCCGAACGCGGTGCCGCGCCGGTCGTTCAGCGCGCCCGCGCGGGACGCCAGTTCGCGGGCCTGCGCCGCGAGCCGGTCGCGCAGCACCTCGTACGTGCCCGCGTCGGGGCCGTCGGCCGCCCGGGCCGTGCCGGTCTCCATGCGTGGCGTCCTTTCCTGCGTGATGCACGCTCAGTTCGAGTGTGGTGCGGCCGGGACCGCCGACCCCCGTACGGCGGCCCCGGCCGGTCTGTGCGGTCAGGCGTGGTGCACGCCGTTCAGCTTGCCGAGCGGCAGATCGGCCACGCCCAACTGGCTCGCCTTGTCGAGGAGTTCGCGGAGCTGTCCGGACTGCTCGCCGCCGTCGCGCATCATCTTCATCAGCAGCGCGGAGACGGTGAGGTTCTGCACGTCGGCCGTGGAGACGGAGCCGAGGATCTTCGACAGGTCGTCGGTGAAGCTCGACGAGCCGTCCAGCCACGGCTTGGCGAGGGCCTGCGCGGTGTCGGAGTGCTGGACGAAGGAGTCGATGCCCTTGCCGAGCGCGATCGAGGACATCAGCCGGTCGAAGAAGACGGACTCGCCGCCCACGATGCTGATGTCGGCGCTCTCCAGGCCGGTGGCGAGGACGGTGGCCTGCGCCTCGGCGACCTGCCGCTGCACGTCGATCCCGGCGAGCCGGATCTCCTTCTCGGCCTGGAGCCGCAGGCGGTACTCCTCGTGGCCGCGCGAGGCGTCGTCGAGGGCGGCCATGGCGGCGGCCTTCTCGTTGATGCCCTCGGCCTCGGCCTTCAGCTTGGCGGAGATGGCCTCGGCCTCGGCGAGGGCCTTGGCCCGGCCGCCCTCCGCCTCCGCGAGGGCCTTGGCCCTGCCTCCCTCGGCCTCCGCACGCAGCCGCGCCCCGGTCGCCTCGGCCTCCGCGCGCCCGGCCTTCTCGATGACGTCGGCCTCCTGCTCGCGCACCTGGACGTCGGCGAGACCGGCGGCGGCCGCCTCGGCCTGGATGCCCGCGGCCAGCTTGACCTTGGCCTGCGCCTGGAGGTCGGCGGACTTCAGCTCGGCCTCGGCGAGGGTGAGCCGTTCGGCGGCGCGGTGCGTGGCGGCCTGCTCGGCGGCCTCCGCGGCCTTGATGTCCTTGACCAGCTTCTCCTGCGCCTCGGCCTCGGCGGCGATGACGACGGCCTGCCGGTCGCGCTCGGCCGACTCGATCGCGCGGAGCTTCTTGATGGACTCCTCCTGCTCGGCGACCGTGCGGTCGACGGCGACGCGCTCGCGGATGACCTCGGCGATCTCCCGCTTCTCCGCCTCGACCTCCTTCTCGGCGGCGATCTTCGTCAGCTGCGTCTCGCGCTCGCGGGCGATGACCTCCAGGAGGCGGTCCTTCTCGATGCGCTCGTTCTCGACGGCGATGACCCGCTCGCGGTTCTTCTGCGCGACGGCGACCTCGCGGGCCTGGTTCTCGCGCTGCACGCCGAGCTTCTCCTCGGTGGCGAGGAAGGCCCCCTGGGCGCGCAGCCGCTCCTCCTCGACCACCCGCGCGGTCTCGGCCTCCTCGCGGGCCCGCACGGTGTCGATCTCCCGCTTCTGCTTGATCTCGGCGTCGGCCTGGCGGCGCTCCAGTTCGAGGATGGTCTCCCGGGCGTCGACGTTCTGCCGGGTGATCTCCTTCTCCTCGGTGCGCTGGAACTCGTTGGTCTTGACGTGCTCGATCGCCGTCAGCTCGGTGATCTTGCGGATGCCCTGGGCGTCGAGGACGTTGTGCGGGTCGAGCTGGCTGAGCGGCGTCTGCTCCAGGTAGTCGATCGCCGCGTCCTCGAGGTGGTAGCCGCTCAGGTCGACCCCGATGACCTCGATGATCTTGAAGCGGAGTTCCTCGCGCTTGGTGTAGAGGTCGGTGAAGTCCATGCCCTTGCCGACGGTCTTGAGCGCCTCGGAGAACTTCGCGTGGAACAGCTCCTGGAGCGTCTTCACGTCACTGGCACGCGCGGTGCCGACCGACTGGGCGACCCGGATGACGTCGTCGACGGTCTTGTTCACCTTCACGAAGAACGAGATCCGGATGTCGGCGCGGATGTTGTCCCGGCAGATCAGGCCGTCGCGGCCGGTCCTGGTGATCTCGATGACCTTCACCGAGATGTCCATGACCTCGGCCTTGTGCAGGACGGGCAGCACGACCTGCCCGGTGAAGGTGACGTCCACCTTGCGCATCCTGGAGACGATGAGCGCCTTGCCCTGCTCCACCTTGCGGAACAGTCTGGTGAACACCAGCAGCAGGACGACGAGGACGATCAGGACAGCGACGACGGACACGCCGATGCCCATGGTGGTGGCATCCATGGTGGAATCCTTTGGATCCGGGGGCCGACGGCACCCCGAGAAGAAGATGAGAGAACGCGGTCGGAGGCGGCCGTGCCGCACACCCTGCCGGCGCCCGGAACCGCTTACGCGGAGACCGGGTGAGTGATCGCGCCGGAGCCGTGCGACGACGGCCCCGGTTCATCGGGAGCGATGCGGTCCGTCGGGCGCGCCGCGCGCATACCCGCGTCCGCTCCGGAGCCGGCCGTGAGGAACTCCCCCATTCCTACGCCCCCTTCACCGCCGCGCTCGGCTCCGCCCCGGCGCCGGACCTCGTTTCCGAGGTGCGGCACCGGGGCCCGGCCCCCGTTTCTGCCGCGCTCATCCTGTCCCGGCACCGGCGTACGGCGCATTGCCGTGTTCCGGCAATCTTTACGCCTTCCTGATGCCGGGAAGTTGCACCGTTCAACCGGTGGAGCGGGCGTCAGGACAGATCGGTGCGGCCCAGCCAGGACGGCTTCACCGGGATGCCGTCCTCGTTGTGGCGCACGACCGGGTCGGGCCGGGGTGCCTCTTCCGGCCGCGGAGGCTCGGATTCCGGCACGGGCCCGGGCAGCGGCGCCGCCGAGTCCTCCATCAGCTCGGCCACGGTGAACCGCGAGCCGAACGTCTGCCGGGGGCCTGCGGTCCCCGGTGCCGACGGTGGTCTCGACCACCAGCCCCCATGTCGCCGTCCGTGCCTCTCCCCCCGCTCGTTCGCCGTGTGTCCGGCCGCCGCGGACGCGCTCGTCCGGCCCGCCCAGGGCCTGTCCCGTGCCCGGGACAGGATCCGCCGGACAGGCCCTAACCGAGCATCACCGGGAGCCGGTCCGCCACCTCGCCCAGCGCCGCCCGCTGCGCCTCGTCCGGCGCGCGCCGCCCGGTGCCGAGCAGCAGCGCGTCGGTGTCGGAGAACGCGGCGGGCAGCGGCGCTCCGGCGATCGCCTCCAGCAACTGCCGCGCCCTGGCGAGTCCTTCGGCGCACGGCCGGGGCGCGTCGGGCAGGCCGGCGACGAGGTCGAGGTGGTGCAGCGTCCACTCCAGCACGTACGCGCCGAGGTAGTCGCCCGCGGTCAGCACCTCGTCGCGGGTGCCGACCGGCAGCGCCGGGTCCACGAGCCGCGCGGCGCGCCCGGCGGCGGAGCCGACGTCGTCGAGGTGGAACCTGAGCAGGCCCGGGTCCTCGTAGGCGGCGGCGAGCCGGACCGTGAGCGCGGCGAGGGGATCGTCCTCTCCCGGCCGGTGGTCGTCGATGGTCCAGTAGGTCACCGCGTCCCGGGTCGGTGCGGTGTCCGCGGGGGTGACCAGGGTGATCAGTACGTCCTGCGCGTCGATGACGAGGTGGCAGACCAGGTCGCGGACGAGCCAGCCGGCGCAGCCGGACGGCCGCGCGAAGTCCTCGTCCGCCAGGTCCCCGACCGCCGCGAGCAGGTCCGCCCAGGTACGTGAGAAGAGATCCACGTCCGCACGCTACGCGGCCCGGCGCGCCGCCCGTCGGCGGTTTCCCGGATCGTCGCCGTCGGACGTAGGGTCGGCGCCAGGCAGCCCCCGTCGTGAGGCCCCGTCTGAAAGGCCGTGCCGCACCCATGCCCACCAGCGCCTCCCCGGCCGTCGGCCGCGCCCTGGACATCCTGCTCCACCTGTCCGGCAGGCCGGGCCCCGTGCGCGCTCCGGCGCTCGCCGCCGACCTGGGGATTCCGCGCTCCAGCGTCTATCACATCCTGACCGTGCTGGTGGACCGCGGATTCGTCACGTACATCCCGGAGGGCCAGCTCTACGGGCTCGGGGTCTCCGCCTTCGAGGTCGGCTCCGCCTATCTGCGACACGAGCCCCTGGAGCGGCTGGCCCGGCCGCTCGTGCGCACGCTCGCCCAGCAGCTGGGCCAGACCGTGCACCTCGGGGTGCTGCACGGGGCGGAGAGCGTCTATCTGCTCAAGGAGCTGCCGTCGGCCTCGCACGCCCCGGAGCCCGCGCCGGATCTCGTCACCGACGTCGGCGTCCGGCTGCCCGCGCACCTCACGGCGAACGGCCGCGCCCTGCTCGCCCACTCCTCGCCCGCCCAGGTCCGCGCGCTCTTCCCCTCGGGCCCGCTGATCACCCGTACGGGCCGGGGTCCGCGCACCCCGGCCGAGCTGCGGAGCGGCCTCGCCGTGGAGCGGGAGCGGGGCTGGTCGGAGGAGGTCGGTCTGGTGACCGAGGGGATGCGCTCGCTGGCGGTGCCCGCCTTCGACCACCTCGGGCAGCCCGCCGCCGCGCTGTCCACGACCTGGCGGCGGGCCGCGGGGCACCACTCGGTCGACGAGATCGTGGATCGGCTGCGGCGCGCGGCGGCCCGGCTCACCGCGGCGATGCTCGGTCACTCCCCCGCCTGAGCGCCGCGAGGGAAGCAGTCTCGGATCCGAGACATGTGCGCGGTCGTACTGGTCCGACTCCCCGCCGTCTTCTGTGATGGCAGAGCACGAGCCGTCCCCCGTCCGGGGCGGTGATCCACCCGTTCCCCGCCGGTGCCCCGTACCGTCGGGGACACCGGCTCTCCTGGAGGACTCATGACCGGCTCCGGCCCCCGTCCCGTAAGCGCCCCGCGCGGCACCGAGCTCAACACCCTGGGCTGGCAGCAGGAGGGCGCCCTGCGGATGCTCATGAACAACCTCGACGCCGAGGTGGCCGAGCACGCGGACAAGCTCGTCGTGTACGGCGGCACCGGCAAGGCGGCCCGCTCCTGGGACGCGTACGACGCGATCGTGCGCACCCTGAAGACGCTGAAGGACGACGAGACCCTGCTCGTCCAGTCGGGCAAGCCGGTCGGTGTGCTGCGGACCAACGAGTGGGCGCCGCGGGTGCTGCTCGCCAACTCCAACCTGGTGGGCGACTGGGCCAACTGGGAGGAGTTCCGCAAGCTGGAGGCCGAGGGCCTCACGATGTACGGCCAGATGACGGCCGGGTCGTGGATCTACATCGGTTCGCAGGGCATCGTCCAGGGCACGTACGAGACCTTCGGCGCCGTCGCCCGCAAGAAGTTCGACGGCACCCTCGCCGGGACGATCACCCTGACCGCCGGTCTGGGCGGCATGGGCGGCGCCCAGCCGCTCGCCGTGACGATGAACGAGGGCGTCGCGATCTGCGTCGACGTCGACGAGTCGCGCGTCGACCGCCGTATCGGCACCCGCTACCTGGACGTCAAGGCCGACAACCTCGACCACGCCCTGGAGCTGGCGGTCAAGGCCCGCGACGAGCGCCGCGGTCTGTCCATCGGCGTCGTCGGCAACGCGGCGGAGGTCTTCCCCGAGCTGCTGCGCCGGGGCGCACCGATCGACATCGTGACCGACCAGACCTCGGCCCACGACCCGCTCGCCTACCTCCCCGTCGGGATCTCGGTCGAGGACTGGGACAAGGAGCGCGAGGCGGACCCGGCCGGGTTCACCGAGAAGGCCAGGCAGTCGATGCGCCTGCACGTGGAGGCCATGGTCGGCTTCCTCGACCAGGGCAAGGAGGTCTTCGACTACGGCAACTCGATCCGCGACGAGGCCCGCAAGGCCGGTTACGACCGCGCCTTCGACTTCCCCGGCTTCGTGCCCGCGCACATCCGGCCGCTGTTCGAGGAGGGCCTCGGCCCCTTCCGCTGGGCCGCCCTGTCCGGCGACCCGGAGGACATCGCGAAGACGGACAAGGCGATCAAGGAGCTGTTCCCGGAGAACAAGCACCTGCACCGCTGGCTGGACATGGCCGCCGAGCGGATCTCCTTCGAGGGCCTGCCCGCTCGTATCTGCTGGCTGGGCTACGGCGAGCGCCACCTCGCGGGCCTGAAGTTCAACGAGATGGTGGCCTCCGGCGAGCTGTCCGCGCCGGTCGCCATCGGCCGCGACCACCTCGACTCGGGCTCGGTGGCGTCCCCGTACCGCGAGACCGAGGCCATGAAGGACGGCTCGGACGCGATCGCCGACTGGCCGCTCCTGAACGCCCTGGTCAACACTGCCTCGGGCGCCTCCTGGGTCTCCCTGCACCACGGCGGCGGCGTCGGCATGGGCCGCTCCATCCACGCCGGTCAGGTGTGCGTGGCCGACGGCACCGAGCTGGCCGCCCGCAAGATCGAGCGTGTCCTCACCAACGACCCGGCGATGGGTGTCATCCGGCACGTCGACGCCGGTTACGAGCACGCGGCCGAGGTCGCCGACGAGCGCGGGGTGCGCGTGCCGATGCGCGAGGGCGACAAGTAGTACCTGCTCAGCGGGGCAGGGGGCGGGCCGTTCCGGCACGGCGGGTGGCACAGTGGAGAGATCGCACTGGACATCCCCGGAGACCTGGAGGCCCGCCCCACATGCGTCTGATCCTCATCCGCCACGGCCAGACCCCGTCCAACCTCAAGCATCTTCTGGACACCGCGGTGCCCGGCCCCGGCCTCACCCCGCTCGGGCAGGAGCAGGCCGCCGCGCTGCCCGAGGCCCTGGCGGGCGAGGAGATCGACGCGCTGTACGTCTCGACGCTGCTGCGCACCCAGCTCACCGCCGCGCCGCTGGCCGAGGCCCGGGGCCTGGAGCCCGTGGTGCGCGAGGGGCTGCGGGAGCTGATCGCCGGTGACCTGGAGATGCGCGGCGACGACGAGGCCGCGGACATCTACATGACGACCGCGTTCGCCTGGGCGGACGGTGACGTCGAGCGGCGGATTCCGGGCGCGGAGAACGGCATCGAGGCCCTCGGACGTTTCGACGCCGTCGTCGCCGAGGCGGCCGGGTCCGGGGCACGGACGGTGGCGATGGTCAGCCACGGCGCGGCCATCCGCACCTGGGTCGCGGCCCGCGCCGAGAACATCGACGTCGCGCACTCGGCGTCCCACCCGCTCTCCAACACCGGCGTCGTCGTCCTCGACGGCTCGCCGGAGACCGGCTGGCGGTGCGTGCTGTGGGAGGGCGAGCCGCTCGGCCCGGCCGACCCCGCCCCGGACGCCGACGGCCCGACGGGCGCCGCCTTCACCGCCTGAAGCACCCTTGTCCGGTCGCGCATACCGTTGGCGCATAAGGGAGTTGACCGGCCGTCAGAGGATGTGCACTCCCGCCGTTCAAGTGGCGGGCGCGGGGTCGCGCACAGTAGAACTGGGCCCCATGTCTGACCAGAGGACCGGTCCGCGGTGGGGTTGCGCGCCGCCGCGGGACCAGGAGATCAGTGCCGGCTACCGGCGGCGGGCCACCCTTCTCACGCGGTTCGCGCTCACCGTCGGGGGTGTCATGACCGTCGCCGCCGTGACCAGCCTCGTGCTCGTCTCGCAGGCCGACACGGTGACGGGCGGCGGGTCCGGCGCCTACGGCTGTCTCGCCCTCTTCCTCTGGTTCGGGATCCTGGCCGCGGCGCCGGTCCTGGTGGCGGTCGCCGTCCCCGCCGCCGTCATGACGCGGCGCGTGCGCCGGAGCGAGGCGGCGGGGACCGGCGGCTAGAGCCTCTTCACGCCGTCAGCCTCTTCACGCCGTCAGCCTCTTCACACCGTCAGCCCCGTCACTTCGTCAGCCCCTTCACGTTGTTGCCGAAGGTCCACCCCTTGGACCCGTCCCAGTTGATCGACCAGGCCATCAGCCCCTTCAGCGCACCGCCGTACGTGTTCCAGGCCTGCGCCACCTGACCGGTCGTCATGTAGCCGCCACCGGCGCCCGCTTGTGCGGGCAGTCCCGGCACCTGCTTGTCGTAGGGCACCTTGATGGTCGTGCCCTGGACGACGAGTCCCTTGTTCAGGCAGGTGGTCTGCGCGGTGAAGCCCTGGACGGTGCCGGCGGAGTAGGAGTCGCCGGAGCAGCCGTACATCGACCCGTTGTAGTACTGCATGTTGAGCCACCACAGGCGGCCGTTGTCCGCGTACTTCTTGATGATCGGGAGGTACGCGCCCCAGATCGAGCCGTAGGTGACGCTGCCGCCGGTGACGTAGGCGGTCTCGGGGGCCATCGTCAGACCGAATCCGGCCGGCATCCGCGCCAGGACGCCGTCGATGATCCGGATCAGGTTGGACTGGGAGGCGGACAGCTGGGAGATGCTGCCGCTGCCGGTGAGGCCGGTCTCGATGTCGATGTCGATGCCGTCGAAGTTGTACCGCTTCAGGATCGGGACGATCGTGTCGACGAAACGGTCCGCGACCGTCGTGGAGTTGAGGTCGATCCCGGCCGTCGCGCCGCCGATCGACATCAGGATCGTCTGGCCCGCGGCCTTGGCCTGACACATCTCGGCCGGGGTCGCGACCTTCACGCCCGTGTCCATGCCGTCCTCCCACAGCGCCGTGCCGTCGGAGCGGATCACGGGGAAGGCGGCGTTGATGACGTTGTAGCCGTGCTGGGCGATCGCCGGGTCGGTGATGGGGGTCCAGCCGAAGGGCGGGTGCACGCCGTTGGCGGCGCCGTCCCAGTTCTCCCAGTAGCCCTGGAGGACCTTGCCGGACGGTCTCGGCTTCGTCGCGCAGGTGTCGGCGGCGGGGGCGGCCGGCGCGGTGACGAGGAGGGTGGTGACGGTCGCTGCCGCGGTGAGGGCGGCGGCGAGGAGGCGGGGGGTACGGGGACGGAAGGACATGGGGGGCTCCCGTGGGGGTCGCTGAACGCCGGACAGGGGTGGGGGTGGGGGTGGGGGTACGGGTGTCTGGTTGTCGCGAGCATGTCGCACGGTAAAGAGGTCCAGACCTTTCGTCAATGGGTCTGGACCAATCCGGGACGGATGCGGGACGCGCGGTCGGCGGCGGTTTCCTCACGGCAACGCCCTCGAAACACCCGCTGCCTACCGTCACCCGCACACCGGTCATGGCTGCAACGGCCGGTGTGCGCCGGGCCGTTCGCGGTCCCGGGCGCGAACCAGCCGTCTTCCACCGAGCTTTCAGGGAGGAACGATGGCTGTCTCCGCGCGCGCCGACGCCCCCGCCGACGTCCCCGCCGACGTCCCCGCCGACCCCGATGCCGTCGCACCCGCGCCGGGCCCGCACCCCGTGGACGTACGGCCGCCGCTGCGCCGGCTGGTCCCGCTGAGCCTCCAGCACCTGCTGGTCGCGTACGCGGGCATGGCCACGATGCCGCTGCTCGTGGGCACCGCACTGCATCTGCCCGAGGACCGGATACGGCTCCTCATCAGCGCCAATCTGCTGGTGAGCGGGCTGGCCACGCTGCTCCAGTCGCTGGGGCTGAAGGGCTTCGCCGGAGCGCGGCTGCCCCTGGTCATGGGGTCGACGTTCACCGCCATCACCCCGGCGGTGCTCATCGGGCAGGAGCACGGACTCGCCGCCGTGTTCGGCGCGACCATCGTGTCGGGTCTGGTGACGCTGGCGGTCGCGCCCTGGTTCGGGCGCTGTCTGCACCTGTTCCCGCCGCTGGTAACGGGCACGGTGATCGCCGTCATCGGGTTCTCGCTCGTGCCGTCCGCGGCCGGGCTGGTGAGCGGCGGTGAGGGCGGTGGGAAGGCGCTCGCGCTCGCCGCCGTGACCGTCGTCCTGGTCGTGCTCGTGGAACGGCTCGCGCCGCCCGCCGTCGCCCGGTTCTCGGTGCTCGTCGCGATGGCGGCGGGGACCGCGCTGGCCGTGCCGATGGGCCTGTTCGACGGCTCGGGGGTGACCGGGGCGGACGCCGTCACGGTGCCCGAGCCCGCCGCGTTCGGGGCGCCCACCTTCGTAGTGCCCGCCATCGCGGCGATGCTCGTCGTGCAGCTGGTGAACATGGTCGAGTCCGTCGGTGACACCCTCGCCGTCGGCCAGATCGTGGGGCGCGGCGACGACGCGCCGACCGTGGTGCGGGCGCTGCGCGCGGACGGCGCGTCGACCGTGGTCTCGGGCGCCCTGTCCTCCTTCCCGATCGTGACGTTCGGGCAGTCGGTGGGCCTGGTCAGCGTGACCCGGGTGATGAGCCGCCATGTGGTGGCGCTGTCGGGGGCGCTGATGGTCGTCCTCGCCTTCGTGCCGGTGCTCGGCGCGGCCGTCGCGGCCGTTCCGGGGGCGGTGCTCGGCGGGGTGTCGCTCGTCATGTTCGGCACGGTCGGCGCGGTCGGGCTGCGGATCGTCTCCCGGGCCGACCTCACCGACTCCCGCAACCTGCTGACGGTGGCCCTCGCGTTCGGGCTCGGCATGATCCCGGTCGGCGCCCCCGACTTCTACGCGCCGCTGCCCTCGTTCGCGCGCACGATCCTGGACAGCGGCATCGCCGTCACCGGCATCGTCGCCTTCCTCCTCAACCTGCTGTTCCACCACACACCGGGCCGCCCGCTCCGCCTCCGGAAGGAAACCGCGCGATGACCATCGACACGATCACCGACGTCACCGTCCTCAGCGGCGGCACCTGGCACGCGGCAACGGACGTCCACCTCGTCGACGGCCGCGTCCACGCGCTCGTACCGAAGGGTGAACTGCCGCACGGGGAGCGAGTGCTCGACGGATCCGGCGCCCATCTGACGCCCGGTCTCGTCAACACGCACACCCATCTGTTCCAGGCCGGGCTGCGCGGCATCGGCGAAGGGCTGCCGCTGCTGTCGTGGCTGAGCGCCGTCGGCGAGGAGGCGGCCCGGCTGACCCCGGAGCGGGCGTACTGGACCGCTGCCGCCGCCGCGGCCGAGGCCCTGCGCAGCGGTACGACCACGCTCGTCGAGCACATGTGGCCGCATCCCTCCCCCGAGGTGCACGACGCGGTGCTGCGGGCGCTGCGGGACAGCGGGGTGCGGGCCGTGCTGTGCCGCGGGGTCGCCGACCGGGCCGACGGCAGCCGCAAGTGGGGCTTCGATCCACGCCTCATGCAGCCGCTGAAGGAGGCGCTGGCGCACACGGACGAGCTGATCGGGGCCGCGCGCGGCAGCCGCGTGGCGGTCGGGGTGGCCGTGCCCAATCCGCGCTGTCTGACGCCGGAGGGCATGGCGCTGGTGCGCGCGTACGCCGACGAGCGCGAACTGCCCGTCTCCCTGCACCTGTTGGAGACGACGACCGACGACGCGATGTGCCGTGAGCACGCCGGGGTCGGCGCCGTCGAGTATCTGGAGCGGGCCGGGTTCCTGTGGGAGCGGCTGCTGGCCGTGCACTGTGTGGAGCTGGATGCGGCGGGCCGGGCGACGCTGGCCCGGCACGGGGTCGGTGTCTCGTACAACCCGCTGTCCAACATGCGGCTCGGCTCCGGCATCGCCCCGGTGCCGGACATGCTGGAGGCGGGGCTGCGGGTCGGGCTCGGGGTGGACGGCGCCGCGAGCAACGACACCCAGGACATGCTGGAGGCGCTGCGCATCGGCGCGTACCTCCAGCGTGCCGCGCACCGCAAGGCCGATCTGCTGGGGTTCCCCGAGATGTTCGCGCTGGCCGCGAACGGTGCCAACCGCGTCCTCGGTCTGGAGGAGCGGCCCGACGGGGTGCGGGTGGGCATGCAGGCGGATCTGGTGCTGCACCGCTTCGACCGGGACTACGCCTGCCTCCCCGTCCGTGATCCGGGGGCCACCCTGCTGACCTGTGCGGGCAGCAGGACCGTCGCGGCCGTGCTGGTCGGCGGCGAGGTGCTGGTCCGGGACGGGGAACATGTCCGGCTGCCCGCGCGGGAGTTGGCGGCCGGGCTCACCTTTACGGCCGCGTAACAGCACGATCCCCGCACGAAACACGGGCCCGGCAGGGTGAGGTCATCGCGTACGACCCCGGAGCACCGGGGACCGTGCCAGCCCACGGCGCCGGGCCCGGACGGGGTCCGCCGTGACCGTGCCCGCGGACCTCTGTGCGTCCGCGGTGGGGATCGCAGGGGCGGTGACTGCATCCCGTGGGACCTCACTCCTCAGGAGCGAAACCGCGATGAGCAACAACACCTATCAGCTCGCCGAGTTGGACAAGGAAACCCGGATGGGCGGCGCCGGGACGGAGACCTCCGACCGCGAGATCCGCCGGATCGACCTCACCGACTTCGACGCCCGCCGGGCCGAGATCACCGAGGAGCTGTGGGCGGCCGCGATCGACATCGGCTTCTTCCAGCTCGTGAACCACGGCATCGAACAGCCCGTCGTGGACGGGGCGTTCGCCGACGCGGCCCGCTTCTTCGCGCTCCAGGAGGAGACGAAGGCGCGGCACGGCCTGAAGAAGGGGCTCAACTCCGGCTGGGAGTCGATGACCCAGGTCCGGCCGTCGGTCGGGACGCCGGACCAGAAGGAGTCGTACCAGGTGACCCGGCCGCACATGGACGGGCTGTGGCCGGACGACGCGCTGCCCGGCTTCCGGGCCCGTACCCTCGCCTTCGAGGCGCGGTGCCGGGACCTCGCGATGCGCGTCCTGGGCTGCTTCGCCGACAAGTTGGGACTGCCGGAAGGATTCTTCGCGCGGGCCCACGACCCCGAGAGCACGCAGTACCAGTCGACGCTGCGGATGCTCCACTACTTCGCCGTACCCGAGGACGCCGAGATCCCCGCGAACGTGTGGCGGGCGGGCGCGCACACCGACTTCGACTGTCTGACGCTGCTGTTCCAGCGCAACGGGCAGGGCGGTCTCCAGGTGTGCCCCGGTAAGGAGGCCGAGGCACAGGAGTGGACGCCGGTGGAGCCAGCCGACGATGTCATCACCTGCAACATCGGCGACATGCTGATGCGGTGGAGCGACGACCGGCTGCCGTCCAACTTCCACCGGGTGAAGTCACCGGGGCCCGGAGACGACCGGTCGGCGCGCCACAGCATCGCGTTCTTCGCGCAGGCCGACCGGGACGCGGTGATCGAGGGGCCCCAGCGGCGCTATCCGCCGATCACCGCCGCCGACTACATCCAGCAGCGCATCGCCGCCAACTTCGCCCGATAGGAGGGTGACAACGCTGCCGGCCCCGGGCTCGACCTCGCCTTCAACGGCGCCCGTTCGGGCCCTGCCCCGAACGGGCGCGTGGAGGCTCCGCGCGGATCCGGTCCAGCCACTCCGTGCCCAGACTGCGCCCGTCCGGCAACTGGTCGTCCCGGTCCCAGCGCCACGTCGTGATGATCGCGAGCACCAGGACCCGGCAGTCGTGCAACAAGCCGGGGTCGAGCTCCGGGCAGTGCTCGGCGACGTCGTCGGGGGCGTGGGCGAAGTCGAACTCGACCGGCCCCCGGCACACCGTCTCCAGGTCGATGAAGAGCGGGCCGTGCCGGGTGGCGAGGAGGTTGCCCGGGTGCGGCTCGCCGTGCAGCAGCTGCTCGGGGGCGCCGCGCCCGGTGATCGCCCGGCAGCGGTCGTCCAGGGTGTCGCCGAGCAGCCGCCGGTCGGCGTCGCCGAGCGCGGGCGTGCGCTCGCGGTCGGCGACGAGGCTCCGGGCCTGCGCGACCCGCTCGGTGAAGTGCGGTGCGGGAACGTCCAGTCGACGCATCCCGAGGTGCAACTGCCGTAGCGCGTCCGCGTAGTCGCGCGGCCCGATCTCCGCCGGAGCCCCGGACTCGTAGTAGGTCCACAGGGTGACCACGAAGCCGTCCCGCTCGTGAACGGCCGGCGCCACTCTGGGGTCGAGGGCGGCGACCGGGCAGCCGGCCCCGGTGAGCCGTCGCGCTAGCTCGATCTCGGACCGGGCGCTCCGGTCGGCCGCGGGTGCCACCCGGGCCAGCACGTCGCCCGGCAGCAGCCGCAGCGTGAGCTTGTTCGAGTTCTGGAGGACGGTCGCGTCGTCGGCCGCCAGGCCGAGTGACGAGGCGATCGCCTTCGCCGCGGGCACCGCCCGCGCCACCTCCGACGCCAGCATCGTCGCGTGCCCCTCTCGCCTCGGCCCACCCGCCCTGCGCACCCCGCGCACGGTACCCGGTACGGTCACCGGACGCGCGTACGACGTCAGGTCTCACCACGAAGGACACCTCATGACCACCGACACCCGGGTAGGACCTCCGCACTTCGGGACGGAACGCGACACGCTGCGCGCCTTCCTCGACTACCACCGCGCGACCCTAGCCATGAAGTGCGAGGGCCTGACGGACGAGGAGCTGCGACAGCGGTCGATGGCGCCGTCCACGCTGTCGCTGCTCGGCCTGGTGCGGCACATGGCGGAGGTCGAACGCGCCTGGTTCCGCCGGGTGTTCGAGGACCACGACGCGCCCATGGTCTGGTCCGACGAGGTCGACTTCCAGGCGGCGTACGACGCGAGCGCCTCGACCCGCGCCGAGGCGTTCACGGCGTGGGAGGCCGAGGTGGAGACGTCCCGGCGGATCGAGCGGGAGGCCGCTTCCCTGGATGTCGCCGGGCATCAGCCGCGCTGGGGCGAGGACGTGTCGCTGCGGATGGTGATGGTGCACGTGCTCCTGGAGTACGGTCGGCACAACGGGCACGCCGACTTCCTGCGCGAGGGCGTCGACGGCACGGTGGGCGCCTGACCGGCACCGGACCCGCGCCCGAAGCGGGGACCGCCGTACCCGGGCCCATGGGCGACGGCGGCCCGCGCTCGCGCAGGCGGGCACCCCCGCACCCTCACTGCGTGTGGATCGCCCCCTGCCCCGCGACCAGCGGGGCCCCGCTCCCGCCGCGCCGCACCGCCACGATCTCCGCGCCGATGGACACCGCGGTCTCCTCGGGCGTGCGGCCGCCGAGGTCGAGGCCGATCGGTGAGCGCAGCCGGGACAGCTCCCGCGGGGTCACGCCCGCCTCGCGCAGGCGCTGCGACCGGTCGGCGTGCGTGCGCCGAGATCCCATCGCGCCCACGTACGCCACGGGCAGCCGCAGCGCCACCTCAAGCAGCGGCACGTCGAACTTGGCGTCGTGCGTCAGGACGCACAGCACCGTCCGCTCGTCGGTCGCCGTGGCCCGCAGATAGCGGTCGGGCCACTCGACGACGACCTCGTCGGCCTCCGGGAAGCGGGCCCGCGTCGCGAACACGGGACGCGCGTCGCACAGGGTCACATGGAACCCGAGCAGCTTGCCCACGCGCACCAGCGCCCCGGCGAAGTCCACGGCGCCGAACACGATCATCCGGGCGGGCGGCACGCTCGACTCGACGAACAGGGTGACGTCCGCGCCGCAGCGCGCCGAGCTCTCCGGGACCGCGCAGACTCCGGTGCGCCCGAGGTCGAGGAGGGCGCGGGCCTGCGCGGCGAGCCCGGCGTCGTCGGCGGAGCCCAGGGAGCCCTCCGCCGACCCGTCGGGGCGTACGAGGAGCAGCCCGCCGGAGTCGACCAGCGGCGCGGGCCCGTCGAGGACCCGGGCCAGGGCCACCGCCTCGCCGCGCGCCGCGAGCGCGAGGGCGGCCTCCACCGTCGTACGGGACGCGGAACCGGCGCGGACGGGGACGACGTGGACCTCGACGACTCCCCCGCAGGACAGGCCCACGGCGAACGCGTCGTCGTCGCTGTACCCGAAGCTCTCCCGCACCGGCGTGCCGTCCGCGAGGGCCTGTTCGCACAGCTCGTAGACCGCGCCCTCGACGCAGCCGCCGGAGACCGAGCCGATGACTTCGCCCGCGGTGTCGACGGCGAGGGCCGCGCCCGGCGGGCGGGGTGCGCTGCCGCTCACCGAGACGACGGTGGCGACGGCGAACTCCCGCCCCTGGGCGACCCATTCGGCCAGTTCGGCGGCCAGGTCAAGCATGCGGCCCTTCCCGGTCCGCGGTCCGGCGCGTCTCCGCGTCCAGGATCCGGTCGGGGCGCAGCGGCAGATCGCGGTGGCGGACGCCGGTCGCGTGCCACACCGCGTTGGCGATCGCGGCGGCGGTGCCGACGATGCCGATCTCGCCGATGCCCTTGATGCCGACGGGGTCGGTCGGGTCGGGGTCCTCGACCCAGTCCGCCTCGATGGCAGGGATGTCGGCGTTGGCCGCGAAGTGGTAGCCAGCGAAGTCCGCGCCGACGTGGCCGCCGGACGCCTCGTCGCGCACCGCCTCCTCGTGCAGTGCCATGGAGATGCCCCACGTCATGCCGCCCGTCAACTGGCTGCGCGCGGTGAGGGGGTTGATGATGCGGCCCGCCGCGAAGACGCCGAGGAGCCGGCGCACCCGCACCTCGCCGGTGGCGACGTCGACGGCGACCTCGGCGAACTGGGCGCCGAACGAGTGCCGTTCCTTCTGCGCCAGTTCGGCCACGAGACGCGCGGTGTCCGTGCGGACCGTGATGCCGCCCTCCGGGATCTCCCCCGGCGCGAGCGGCAGCGCCTCGCGCAGTTCGCGGGCGGCCGCCATGACGGCCCAGCCCCAGGAGCGGGTGCCCATCGAGCCGCCGGAGACCCAGGCGGGCCCGAAGTCGCTGTCGGCGATGCGGACATGGACCCGGTCGGGCGTCACGTCCAGCTCGTCCGCGGCGATCGACGACAGGGCCGTGCGCGCGCCCGTGCCGACGTCGGACGCGGTGATCCGGACGGTGAAGGTGCCGTCCTGCTCGGCGGTGACCGACGCCGTGGACGGGGCGACCCCGGAGGGGAAGGTCGACGCGGCGACGCCGGTGCCGATGAGCAGCCGGCCCTCGCGGCGGACGCGGGGCCGCGGATCGCGCTCGGCCCAGCCGAACCGGCGCGCGCCCTCGTCGAAGCAGGCCAGCAGGTTGCGGCTGCTGAACGGCAGGCCCGAGACCGGGCCCACCTCGGGTTCGTTGCGCACGCGCAGCGCGATCGGGTCCATGCCGAGCTTCTCGGCGAGTTCGTCGAGCGCGCACTCCACGGCGAACGAGCCGGGGGCCTCGCCGGGCGCCCGCATGAACGTCGGTGTCGGCACGTCCACGGGCACCACCCGGTGGACGGTGTGGTGGGCGTCGGCCGGGTACATCGCGCGGGCGTACCCGGCGCTCGACTCGATGAACTCCTTCACGTTCGAGGTCATGCTGGTGGCCTCGTGGCCGAAGGCGCGCAGCCGCCCGTCGGGGGCCGCGCCGAGCCGCACGCGCTGCGCGGTCGGGCTGCGGTAGCCGGTCGCCGCGAAGACCTGACGGCGCGTCATGGAGACCCGGACCGGGCGCTGGAGCTGGGTCGCGGCCATCACGGCGGCGACGTGGTGGGCCCGTACGCCCTTGGAGCCGAAGGCGCCGCCGACGTGCTCGGAGCGGACGCGCACGGCCGACAGGTCGAGCGAGAACAGCTTGGCCAGCTCGTCGGCGACCCACATGCTGCCCTGGTTGGAGTCGACGACCTCCAGGCGGCCGTCCTCCCAGCGGGCGGTGCACGCGTGCGGTTCCATGGCGCTGTGGTGCTGCTCGGGCGTGGTGTACGAGGCGTCGAGGACCACGGCGGACGCCGCGAGTTCGGCCTCCAGGTCGCCCTTGGTCTGCGTCTGGGCCTCGGGCGTGTAGGCGGCGGGGTGGTCGGCGCGGAACACGCTGTCGTGCGGCTCCAGGTCGTACTCGACGGTGAGCGCCTCGGCGGCCTCCCTGGCCTGCTCGGACGTCTCGGCGACGACGAGCGCGACGGGCCAGCCCGCGTGCGGCACCCGGTCGTCCTGGAAGACGCCGAGGATGGGGTCGGGGGCGCCGAGCTGGCCGACGTAGTCGATGGACACCCGCGGCGCGTTCCGGTGGTGCAGGACGGCGAGGACGCCGGGCATCGCCGCGACCGCCTCGTCGCCGATCTCCCGGATCCGGCCGCGTGCCACCGTCGAGAGCACCAGCCAGCCGTGGGCGAGTTCGGTGAACGGCAGCTCGCTCGCGTACCGGGCCCTGCCGGTGACCTTCTCCAGGCCCTCGATACGGGTGCGCGCGGCTCCGACCGAGCGTTGTCCGGTGGTCGTCGCTGTGGTGGTCATCGGCCGGCCTCCTGGTCGGATTCGGCGAGTTCGGTGAGCATGGCCACGACGAGGTTGCGCAGGAGCGGCACCTTGTACCCGTTCTGCGGCAGCGGGCTCGCCGCCGCGAGTTCGGCGTCGGCCGCGGCGGCGAACGCCTCGCCGGTCGCGGGCCCGCCGAGCAGCGCGCTCTCGGCGGCGCGGGCCCGCCACGGCCGGGAGGCGACCGCGCCGAACGCGAGGCGCACGTCGTGCACGACTCCGTCGCGCACGTCGAGGGCGACGGCCGCCGATCCGATGGCGAAGGCGTACGAGGCCCGTTCCCGCACCTTGCGGTAGCGGGAGCGGGCGGCGACGGGCGCGGGCGGCAGGACCACGCCCGTGATGAGCGCGCCGGCCGGCAGTGCGGTCTCCCGGTGCGGGGTGTCGCCGACGGCGAGATAGAAGTCGGAGAGCGCCAACTCCCCGGGCCCGTCGACGGTTTCGTACGTGACGACCGCGTCGAAGGCGGCGAGCGCGACGCCCATGTCGGACGGGTGCACGGCCACGCAGTGCTCGCTCGCGCCGAACACGGCGGCGTTGCGGTGCTCGCCCTCGACGGCGGGGCAACCGCTGCCCGGCACCCGCTTGTTGCACGCCTTGGTGACGTCGGTGAAGTAGCCGCAGCGGGTGCGCTGGAGCAGATTGCCGCCGACGGTCGCCATGTTCCGCAGCTGGCCGGAGGCGCCGGCCAGGACGGCCTGGCTGAGCGCGGGGTAGCGCAGGCGCACCTCGGGGTGGGCGGCGAGGTCGCTGTTGGTGACCGTGGCCCCGATCCGCAGCCCGCCGTCGGGGGTGGACTCGATCCGGTCCAGGGGCAGTTCCCGTACGTCGACCAGGCGGGCGGGGCGCTCGACCCCGGCCTTCATCAGGTCGACGAGGTTGGTGCCGCCGCCGAGGAAGCGTGCCTCGGGGTCCGCGCCGAGCACCGCCACGGCGCCGGACACGTCGAGCACCCGCTCGTAGCCGAACTCCCTCATGCCATCTGCTCCTTCGCCCCGGCGGCCTGCTGGACCGCGCGCACGATCGACCCGTAGGCGCCGCAGCGGCACAGGTTGCCGCTCATCCGTTCCCTGATCTCCTCCGGGGTCAGCGGAGGCGGGCCGGCGTCGGGGCGCACGTCCGCGGTGGCCGCGCTGGGCCAGCCCGCCGCGTGCTCCTCCAGGACGGCGAGCGCCGAGCAGATCTGGCCGGGGGTGCAGTAGCCGCACTGGTATCCGTCGAGTTCGAGGAAGGCCTCCTGCACGGGATGCAGCCGGTCGTCCTCGGCGACGCCCTCGATGGTGGTGATCTCGCGCCCTTCGGCGGCGACCGCGAGCTGCAGACAGGACACCGCGCGGCGCCCGTCCACGAGTACGGTGCAGGCTCCGCACTGCCCCTGGTCGCAGCCCTTCTTGGTGCCGGTGAGATCGAGCCGCTCGCGCAGGGCGTCGAGCAGGGTGGTGCGGTGATCGACGGGCAGGGTGTGCTTCTCCCCGTTGACGTGCAGAGTGATCGTGCTGGACGCGGAGTTGTCGGCCGGAGCCATGAACAGCCTTCTTTCGCAGTTGCGTTGCTCTGGTGCGAGGAGAATGGGCGCTGTACGCAGGAGGGGTCGGCGGTGGACGTGCGTCCCTGGAGGACGCCTCTGTTGTGGGGGTGCGTCGCGGGGCCACTATGGTGACCCTAAGTGGACACCTGTCCGTTCTACGGTTTCCGACCGTAGTGGACAACTGTCCGCCCAGCAAGGATGTTTCCGAGCCACGGCCGAAGGAGGACGCGTGCGTCACCCGGACAAGCAGGCACCGCTGCGCTCGGACGCCCAGCGCAACCGCGAGCGCATCCTGGAAGTGGCCCTCACCGAACTGACCAGATCGGCCGACGCGCCGCTGAGCGCGATCGCGAAGAAGGCCGGAGTCGGCCAGGGCACGTTCTACCGCAACTTCCCCAGCCGGGAGGCGCTGGTCCTGGAGGTGTACCGGTACGAGGTGCAGCAGGTCGCGGACACCGCCGCCCAGCTGCTGTGCGCCCGCCCGCCGGAGGTGGCGCTGCGGGAGTGGATGGACCGGCTCGCCCAGTACGCGATGGCGAAGGCCGGTCTGGCGAACGCGCTGCGGGAGGCGACGACCGCGCCCGGCACGTTCAAGAGCATCGCCCACGGGCTGCTGACGGACGCGGTCACGCTCCTGCTCGCCGCGAACGAGCGGGCCGGCACGATCCGGCCCGGCGTGGACACCGACGACTTCATGCTGGCGATCGCGGGCCTGTGGCAGATCGACCCGCGGGGCGACTGGCAGTCACGCGCGGGCCGGCTGCTCGATCTGGTGATGGACGGACTGCGGTCCGGGGCGCCGAACTGACCTACGACCGCTTGCGCGGCTTGCCCCGCTTGCCGCCCGCCTGCTTGCCGCCGGTCTGCTTGCCGCCCTGGGGCCTGCCGCCCTGCGTCTTTCCGCCCTGTCGGCGGCCGCCACCGGCGGTCTTCTGCTGCGGGCGGCTCGCGGTCTTCTTGGCGGGCCGCTCGGCGGGCGGCGTGGCGCGGCCCCGGGAGCTGTTGACGGTACGGCCGCGCACGATGCCGATGAGGTCCTCGACGGCGTCGGTGGTCCGCTCCTCCGGCCAGGCGAGGCCGACGCCGGAGCCCGGCGCGTCCGTGACCGTGCGGTAGGTGAGGTCGCGGCGATGGTGCAGCCGGGCCAGGGACTGCGGCACGACGAGCAGACCGACGCCCGCCGCGACCAGCTCGACGGCGTCGGCGGTGGTGGCCGGACGCTCGAACGCGGGCTGCCCCGGCGGGCGCTCCACCCACTCCAGTACGTCGTCGAGCGGGTGCTGGACGATCTCGTCGGCGAGGTCGGCGAGGGTGACCTCCTCGACGGCGGCCACGGCGTGGTCCTTGGGGACCATCACGACGGTCGTCTCCGTGTACAGGGGGATCGCGCTGAAGAACGTACGGTCCACGGGCAGCCGGACCAGACCGGCGTCGGCGGCACCGCCGCGCAGGACGTCGGCCGCCTCCGCGGCGGACACCGGGACCAGCTCCAGCGGGACGTCGGGCAGCCGCTCGCGCCAGATCCGCACCCACTTGGCGGGGGTGGCTCCGGGAACGTACGCGAGCCTGAACCCGGGGGCCGGGGGCGGTGCGGGGGTGTCTTCCGTGCCTGTCACGCCGCCAGGCTACCCGGCGTGGTCGGACCTTTCGGCCCGGCTCGATACCCTTGACCTCATGAGTTCGCACCAGAGCACCCAGACCATGAAGCCCGCGACCGCGGCGAAGAAGCTGGGTGTGTACCTCGATGCCACGCCCGCCGAGTTCCGGGACGGCGTCGTCTCGCGCGCCGAACTGGCCGCGCTGCAGTCCGACCCGCCGCAGTGGCTCGTCGCGCTGCGCGCCGACGGACCGCACCCGCGACCGGTCGTCGCGCAGAAGCTGGGCGTCTCCATCGCGGGTCTGGCCCGCGGCGGGGTCACCGAGGCGCTCACCACGGAGCAGATCGAGGCGCTCAAGTCCGAGAACCCCGAGTGGCTCCAGCAGGAGCGCGCCACGCAGGCCGACGTCCGCAAGGAGAACGTCCGCATCAAGAAGAAGCACGCCGACCAGGCGTCCCGCCGCGCCGAGGACTGACCCGCGCCGTTTCGTCCGCGGGTGCGTCGTGGTCGCTCGCGCAGTTCCCCGATGAGATGCCGCACGCAGTGCGCATCTCAGGGGCGCGGGGAACTGCGCGAGAAGGCCCACCGGCCGGCACCTTGTCCAGCAGCGCCAGCACCCCGGCCACCACCAGCGCCCCCAGCACCACCCCCGACGCCGGCCCCCACCCACCCCGGGCAACCAGGGGCGCGGCAACGGCGGAGCCCCCCGCTCCGGCGCAGAAGTACACCAGCAGATACACCCCGCTGAGACTCCCGCCCCGCGCCGGATCGACCCCGAGGATCCGGGCCTGATTGGCGGCCTGCGCGGTGAAGCACCCGGCGTCGAGCAGCGCGAGCCCCACCCCGGTGAGCACCGGCCGACCGAGCCCCGCGCACAGCACCCCCGCCCCGACAGCGGCCACCGCCATGCTCACGCAGATCACCGCCCGCGGCGAGTACCGGTCACCGAGCCGCCCGGCCACCGGCAGCGCGGCGAACCCCAGCGCCCCGGCGAGGCTGTAGAGCCCGATCGCGGCGGCGTCGAGGCTGTACGGGGGCTGAGCGAGCCGCACCGTGAGCGCCACCCAGACCAGGCTGAAGGCGAAGTACCACAGGCTGCCCTGGACGACGGCCCGGCGCAGGGTGCGGTACCGGCGCAGCAGTCCGGGCAGCTCGGCGAGGGTCGCCAGATAGCCGCCGTGCGGCGCGGGCCGCTCGCGTGGCAGCCGCCACCACGTACCGCCCGCGCAGACCAGCACGAGCCCGGCGAAGACGAGCAGCATCCCGCGCCAGCCGAGCGCCTCGGCGAGCGCCCCGCCGACGAGCCGGCTGAGCAGGATCCCGGCGGACATCCCGGCGGCGACGAGCCCCACGGCGGCGCCGCGCCGCTCCCCCGGCACCCCGCGCCCGGCGATCGCCGAGGTCATCGCGCTCACACTCGCCCCGGCGCCCACGACGACGTAGGCGACGAGGAGCGGTCCGAGGGTGCGGGCGCTCGCCGCGAGGAGCAGGCCGGCGGTCAGGAGCAGGAGCTGTCCGGTGACGAGCCGGCGCGGCGCCGCGCGGTCGACGAGCGGCAGCAGGAAGGCGAACCCCGCGATGCAGCCGGTGAGCGCGGCGGTGGTGACGAGCCCGATGGCGGTCGCCGAGGCGCCGGTGTCGTGGGCGAGGTCGGCGAGCGCGGGCTGGACGGCGTAGTTGTTGGCTATCGCGATTCCGGCGGTGCAGCCGAGGAGCGCGACCCCGCCGCGGGGCAGGCTCACGGCGCGTCGCCCCGGACGAGCACGACGGCGTAACGGCATTCGACCAGCGTGGAGTTGACGAAGACGCACGGCGCCGGGGTGCCCAGTTCGACGGTGTCGCCCGCGGCCAGCTCGTGCACGGACTCGCCCTCGTGGAAGGTGAGATGCCCGTCGAGCACCCAGATGATCTGCCGGTGGAAGGCGAACGCGGCCGCGGGGTAGGGCACTTCGGCTCCGGCGGGCAGCCGGACCTCGGCCACCTCGGCGGGGAAGCCCGGGCCCGAGATCTGGCGTCGCGCGTATCCCGTCTCGGGGTCGAGCCAGCGCGGGGCCGCCTCGGCCCGCCGGACGCGCTCGGCCTCCGCCGTGCCGTCCGGGTCGAGGAGCGTGGCCACGCTCAGCCGAAACGCGGCCGAGAGCTTGCCGAGCACCACGGCGGTCGGATTGCTCTCGCCCCGCTCGATGCGGTGGATCATGGCGCGGGAGACGCCGGAGGCGTCGGCGAGCTCCGCAAGGGTCCAGTCGCGCCGGTCGCGCTCCGCGCGGATGCGGGCGCCGATCCGCTCCACCAGGGGATCTATCATATTGGACATGGATCTACGATATGAGACGCGGCCGGGGGACGTGAAGGTCCGTGCGGCGCGGGCGGCCGATCTGGACGCCGTCCTGGGCATCCGCAACCACGCCATCGAGCACGGCACGGCGCTGTGGACGGACACACCGCAGTCCCGGGAGGAGGGCGCGGCCTGGCTCGGCGCTCATCTGGAGCGCGGCTCGGCGTACGTGGCCGACAGCGACGGGGACGTCGTCGGGTTCGGGGTCTACGGCCCCTGGAAGGACTACTCCGGGTTCCGGCACACGGTGGAGAACTCGGTCTACGTCGCCGAGGGCAACCACGGCCGCGGGATCGGATCCGGCCTTCTCGGCACGCTCGTCGCGTCGGCGGAGGCGGCGGGGCTGCACGTCATGATCGCCGGGATCGAGGCGCGGAACGCCGCGTCGGTCCGGCTGCACGAGCGGCACGGTTTCACGCACGCGGGGACGGTGCGGGAGGTCGGCACGAAGTTCGGCCGGTGGCTCGATCTGACCCTGATGCGACGGCAGCTGGGCTGAGCGCGTCCGCCGGGGCGGGCGCGGGCTCAACCGGCGGGCTCCGGGCCTCCGTCCGGGTTCCGCGCGCGCCGAGCGCGATGACCACACCGATCGCCTGGTCGACGACGCTGTGCGAGACGATGGCCTGCTGCAGCTGACGCACCTCGTCCTGCAGCCCGTTGATTTTCGGACACCGGCCGTCCTGACGCGCCACCTCGCCGTACGCCTCCGTTCCTGGTCCGCGCGTCCGTGCGCGCTTCGCCGTGCCGCCGTTCACGGCCCGGGCACAACTCTGATCGGCGGGGACCGTCGGCACGACACGGCAAACGAAAGGGCAGGTCGGGGCTGTCCAGAAAACGAAGCAGCCGAAGCCCCGACTAGGCGGTTTCGTGGCGGTGGCGCTTCCCTCAGTCATATTCTCCTGCTGAGACAGGGCGGTGGAGACTAGGCGAGGTGGCATGGGCACTCTGCTGTTCGACAGCAGCGATCTTGAAGTGACGGAGGATTTCCTCTCCCGCAACTACGCCCGGATGCGGATCGGAAACGGCACCCCGGGGACGAGCCGGGCGCGGATCCGGCGGGACGCGATGCCGGGCGTGACCGTCGACGAGCTCGACCTCGACTTCGACATGAGCTACGACGTGACGCCGTTGCAGAAGATCTGTCTGTGTCTCGTGCACGAAGGCACCATCCAGGACCACAGGTTCGGGGACGTCGAGGACGCCTTCGGCCCCGGTGACGTCGTCTCGTTCGCCCCGCCCCACATGCCCTACCACGGACGGATCTGCGCCGCCCGCTACAACATCACCATGCTCGATCCCGAGCTGCTGGCCAGGGTCGCGGACACCGGCCCGCGGGCCGCGTCCGCTCCCGTGCGGCTCCTCGATCACCGGCCGACCTCCGCCGCGGCCGCCGCCCACCTGCGCCGGACCGTCAACCACGTACGCGACCACGTGCTCGGCGATCCGGCCATAGCCGCCGAGCCGTTGATCGTGTCCACGGCCGCCCTGCACCTGGCGGCGAGCGTGCTGGCCGCCTTCCCCAACACGGCGCTCACCGAGCCGACCGGGACCGACCGGCACGACGCGCACTCGGCCACGCTGCGCCGCGCCCTGGCCCACATCGACGAGCACGCGCACGAAGCGCTCACGGTGGCGCAGATCGCCGCCGCGGCCCATGTCACCGTCCGGGCCCTGCAGTACGCCTTCCGCCGCCACCTGGACACGACGCCGCTCGCGCACCTGCGCCGGGTCCGGCTGGAGCGGGCGCACGCCGAACTGCGGGACGCCGATCCGACGACGGACGTGACGGTCACGTCCGTCGCCGCCCACTGGGGCTTCTACCACCCCGGCCGCTTCGCGACGCTCTACCGCGACACCTACGGGAGGCCACCGCACCGGACGCTGGCCGAGCACTGAGCACCGCCCTGTCGCCCCGGGGTGAGCCTGGCCAGATCCTTCCGGGTCGTGGCCGTCCGGCCACTGACGGGGTGCGGGGCGGGCGCGCACGATCGAGGGCATGAACATCCTCTGGGTCTTCGCCCATCCCGAACAGCGCTCGCTCAACGGCTCCTTGATGACCGACGCGCTCCGCACGCTCGGCGGGCTCGGCCACGCGTACGAGGTCTCCGATCTGTACGCCATGAAGTGGAAGGCCGTGCTCGACGCCGACGACTTCGGCACCCCGCCCGCCGGGAGGGAGCGGCTGTTCGTCGGGGCCGCGCAGGAACGCGCGTACACGCGAGGCGAGTTGAGTGCCGACATCCGCGGCGAGATCGAGAAGCTGGCGCGGGCCGACGTGGTGGTCCTGCACTTCCCCCTGTGGTGGTTCGGGCCGCCGGCCATCCTCAAGGGCTGGTTCGACCGGGTCCTGGTGCAGGGGCTCGGGTTCGGGGTGAAGGCGCCGGACGGGCGCACCCGGCGCTACGGCGACGGCGGCCTCGCCGGAAAGCGGGCGCTGGTCGTCACGTCGGTGGGCGCCCGGCTGTCCGGGTTCGGGCCGCGCGGGATCCACGGGCACGTGGATGAGGTGCTGTTCCCGCTGCTGCACGGCACGTTCTGGTACACGGGGATGGCGCCGCTCGCGCCGTTCGTCGTGTACGGCGCCGACCGGCACGACACGGCCGACGGGGCCAGGACCTCCGCCGCACTCGGGGAGCGGCTGCGCGCGCTGCCCGACGAGGAGCCCCTCGCGTACCGCACCGAGGCGGGCGGCGCGTACGACGGGGACCTGGTGCTGCGGCCGGACCGCGCACCGGGCCGCACCGGTCTACAGGTCCATCTGCGGCGCTAGTCGGGTGTGCCGCGCCGGTCCGGTGTGCCGCGCACCATGAAGACGTCCACCGGATCCTCGGACTCGACGGTGAACCCGAGCCGCTCGTAGAGGCGTTGCGCGGCGCTGCCCCGCAACACGTTCAGCCGGACCACGACGTCGTCCCGGTCGCAGCGGTCGAGGAGGTGGTTCAGCACGGCCGTACCGATGCCGCTGCCCTGGAGGTGGGGCGCGAGGAAGAAGTGCTCCAGCCAGCGGCAGTCCTCGGCCGGGCGCAGCGCGACACTACCGGCGAACGCGCCGCCCACCTCGATCACCCAGGCGTGCGCGGGCACGAAGGCGTCCCGGAACCGCTGCCGCACCCGGTGCGGGTCGAATCGGCCGAGCCGCTCCAGATCGGGGCGCATCACCACGGCCCGCAGCTCGACGATCGTCTCGACATCAGCCACTTGAGCAGGCCTTATTTCCCAGTCCGCCATGACGGTGACCCTACCTGGGGCGCCCGTGGGCCGGGCCGACGCGTGGGCGGCGCCGACGCGGGCACCCGGAGCGCAGACCGGCCCCGTCAGCCCCCAGGAGGCGCCATGACCCGTGAGCGGAACAGCGACGAGGCGCGGGAGGACCGGTCAGGGGCGCGGGAGCCGCGCGATCCGACCGAGCTGCCCGCCCGCTCGTGGTGGGCCGTGGTGCGCCGCACGGCCAAGGAGTTCCTGGACGACGACCTGCCCGACAAGGCGGCCGCCCTCACCTACTACGGGGTGCTGTCGCTGTTCCCCGCCCTGCTGGTGCTGATCTCCGGTCTGGGTGTCGTCGGCGAGACGGCGACCAAGGGCGTGCTCGACAATCTGCGCCATCTCGCGCCGGGCCCGGTCCGGGACCTGCTCGGCAACGCCGTGGTGGAGCTCCAGGGCGCGGGCGGGACGAGCGGTGTCGTCGCCGTGGTGAGCCTGGTGGCGGCGATCTGGTCGGCGTCCGGTTACGTCGGCGCGTTCATCCGCACCGCGAACGCCGTGTACGACCTTCCGGAGGGCCGCCCGGTGTGGAAGGTGACCCCGCTGCGGCTGGCGCTGACGGTGACGCTGATGCTGCTGCTCGCGGTGAGCGCGACGATCGTCGTGTTCACGGGGCCGCTGGCGCGCCGGGCCGGGGAGACGATCGGCGCCGGGGACGCGGCGGTCACCACCTGGAACATCGCGAAGTGGCCGGTGCTGCTCGTGCTGGTGGTGCTGATGGTGGCGCTGCTGTTCTGGCGCGCGCCCAATGTCCGGGGCACCGGCTTCCGCTGGCTGAGCCCGGGCAGCGTCGTCGCGGTGCTGCTGTGGCTGCTGGCGTCGGGCGTGTTCGCCCTGTACGTGGCCGGGTTCAGCTCGTACAACAAGACGTACGGCACCCTGGCGGGCGTCATCATCTTCCTGATCTGGCTGTGGCTGTCGAACCTGGCGATCCTGCTCGGTCTGGAGTTCGACGCGGAGCTGGCCCGGCAGCGTGCCATCTCCGGCGGCCTGCCGGAGGGGCAGGAGCCGTACGTGGAGCCGCGCGACACCCGCAAATGGCCGCCCAAGCTGCGCCGTCGGGCCGCCCGGCTCGGCGACGGTCCCCAGAAGGCCGGATAGATCGACTCCCCCGCTTGCGGGGCTCCGGTGGATCTCCGGGGCAGGTCGGTTTTACGGTCGAGGTCACTGATCCACGCACCCCCTCGCGGAACACGGAGCTGACCCCCATGTCGAAGATTCTTTTCGTCGTCACCGGCGCCGACCACTGGACCCTCGCCGACGGCACCGAGCACCCCACCGGTTTCTGGGCCGAGGAGGCCGCCGCCCCCTACGCGGCGTTCCGGGCCGCGGGCCACGAGGTCGTCGTCGCCACGCCCGGCGGGGTCGTGCCCACCGTCGACCGGGGCAGCCTCGCGCCGGAGATGAACGGCGGCCAGGAAGGCGCCGACCGGATCGCGCGCGTCCTCGACACGATGACGGAGCTGGGGTCCCCGCTGAAGCTGGAGGAGGTGAACCTGGACGACTACGCCGCCGTCTTCTACCCGGGCGGCCACGGGCCCATGGAGGACCTCGCCGTCGACGCCGCCTCCGGTGCGCTGCTGACCCGTGCCCTCGACTCCGGCAAGCCGCTCGGGGTCGTCTGCCACGGCCCGGCCGCGCTGCTCGCCGCGACGCGCGAGGACGGCACGAACACGTTCCGGGGCTACGAGGTCGCCGCGTTCACCAATGAGGAGGAGCGCCAGGCCGGGCTCGCGGACCGGGCGAAGTGGCTCCTCCAGGACCGGCTCACCGACGCCGGTGTGCGGGTGCTGGAGGGCGAGCCGTGGGCGCCGAAGGTCGTCACCGACCGCAACCTCGTCACCGGCCAGAACCCGGCCTCGTCGGCGCCGCTCGCCGCCGAGCTGCTGGCCCGGCTGGGCTGAGCGGGGGCCCGCGCGTCAGCCGCCGCGCCGCACCCGGGCCGCCCTGCGGGCCTCCGCGAGCTTGCGGGCCTCGCTCGACTTGCGGGACCTGCCGCCGGAACCGGAGCCGGTGCCCTGGGCGCTCTGGTCCTTGCTGCTGCCCAGGCCCCGGAACGGCGCGTTGTGGTTCTTGGGCCGGGCCGCGGCGGGCCCGCCGTCGAGCGGGACGCCGGAGGGCTTGCGGGCGCCGGTGATCCGGCTCAGTTCGGCCTCGCCGGAGCGCACCTTGGTGGTCGTGGGGCGGACGCCGGCCTCCGCCATGACCCGGCTCGTCTCGCGGCGCTCGCCCGAGAGGACCAGGGTCACGACCGTGCCGGTGCGGCCGGCCCGTGCCGTGCGGCCCGCGCGGTGCAGATAGTCCTTCGGGTCGGTCGCCGGGGAGACGTTGACCACCAGGTCGAGGTCGTCGACGTGCAGGCCGCGCGCCGCGACGTTGGTCGCCACCAAGGCGGTGACCTGGCCGTCCTTGAACTGCGCCAGGGTCCGGGTGCGCTGCGGCTGCGCCTTGCCGCTGTGCAGGGCGGCGGCGGCCACCCCGCTGGCCCGCAGATGGCGGGTGAGCTGGTCGACCTGGTGCTTGGTGTCGAGGAAGAGCAGGACGCGGCCGTCACGGGCGGCGATCTCGGTGGCCACGGCGTACCGGTCCGGGCCGTGCACGAGCAGGACGTGGTGCGCGATCGCGTCGCCCGCCCCGGCCGACGGGTCGACCTCGTGGACGGCGGGGTCGTGCAGATAGCGGCTGACCAGCTGGTCGACGTCACCGTCGAGGGTGGCCGAGAACAGCATCCGCTGCCCGTCGGGACCCACCTGGTCCAGGGCCTCGGTGACCTGCGGCAGGAACCCCATGTCGCACATCTGGTCGGCCTCGTCCAGGACCGTGATGCGCACCCGGTCCAGTCGGCAGTCCTTGCGCTGGATCAGGTCGTGCAGCCGGCCGGGCGTCGCGATCACGATCTCGGCGCCCTCGCGCAGCGCGGCGGACTGCCGGCCGATGGAGACGCCGCCGACGACGGTCGCCAGGCGCAGCTTCAGTGCCTGCGCGTACGGGGCGAGGGCCTCGCCGACCTGCTGCGCCAGCTCCCTGGTGGGCACCAGGACGAGGGCGAGCGGCTGCTTGGGCTGGGCGCGCCGGCCCGCCGTCCGGGAGAGCAGGCCCAGGCCGAAGGCGAGCGTCTTGCCCGAACCGGTGCGCCCGCGGCCGAGCACGTCACGTCCCGCGAGCGCGTTCGGCAGTGCGGCCGCCTGGATGGGGAACGGCTCGCTCACCCCGTGTTCGTCGAGCGTGCGCAGCACCTCGGCTGGCAGCCCCAGCTCCGCGAAGGACGCCACGGGTGGCAGCGCGGGCGTGGGGACGGAGTCGGCACGTGCTGAATCGCTCACGGGGAGCCTTCCTCTCAGGGGACCGTACCGAGGAGGGCGCGGCGGGAAACAGATCACGCTAGCACGGGGCCGGGGTCCCGGGTCCGGGGTCGCGGGCCGGGCGGAGCGAGGACGGGCCACGACGTTCCAGGCATATGCATCGATAAAGCCCCTCCATGGGATTCCATGGAGGGATGCCGCACTTCGTGCTCAGCCGTCGCGCCTTCACCGCCCTGCTGACGGGCTGTGCCCTGGGCGGCTGCTCGTCAGAGGGACCCGGGGCGCCTTCCGGCGGATCGGCGCGGGACGCCGTCTCACGCGCGTACACCTTCCTGGACCGGCGGGTCGACGAGGCGGCGGGCCGTCCCGGCGGGCTGCCGCGGAGCTACACCGGCGGGTACATGGCACGCCATCACTCGAAGGTGGCCTTCACCTACGACGTCGCGCTCGTGATCATCGCGTACTGCCGGCGGGGCCGGGACGCGGACCTGGAACGGGCCGCCGAACTCTCCCGGACCCTGGTGGCGCTCCAGGAGCGGGATCCCGAGGACGACGGGCGGCTGCGCCAGTCCTACGAGTCGGGCCGCCCGCCGTCGGGCGCGCAGGTGCCGAAGGCCGCCGCAGGCGATGTCTTCACCGGCACCCTGGCCTGGGCGGGCCTCGCCCTGCTGCACGCGCACCGGGCCACGGGCACGGCCGCGTTCCGCTCGGGCGCGCTGCGTGCCGCGGGGTGGATCCAGGACACCGTCTTCCGGTCGACGGGCACCGCGGGGTACGCGGGCGGCGTCGACTCCGCCGGGAAAGCGGTGGCATGGCGGTCCAGTGAGCACAACGCCGACGTCGCCGGGTTCTTCCGGGCGCTCGGCGCAGCCGTGGACGACACCGCCTGGGGCGACCGGGCCGACACAGCGGCCGCGTTCCTCGACGCCATGTGGGACGAGGAGCGGGGCGCCTTCTGGACCGGTACCGGAACCGACGGCAGCACCGTGAACCGCGGCCCGGTGCCGGAGGACCCGCAGACCTGGTCGTACCTGGCCACCCGCGACGCCCGCCACGAGAAGTCCCTGGACTGGGCGCTGCGGGAGCTGGCGGCCGAGGACGGCGGCTTCGTCGGGGTGTCGTTCAGCGACGCCGACACCTCGAAGGTGTGGTTCGAGGGGACCGGTCACCTCGTGTGCGCGCTGCGGGCCAGGAACGGGGACGGGGACAGGGCGCGGGCGGACCGGCTGCTCGCATCTCTGCGCGCGGCACAGTCCGGCGCACCCGGCGCGGACGGCCACGGTCTCGTGGCGGCTTCCTCGGACGGGCTGGACACGGGCGACGGGGACCGGCTCTACGCCAGTCTGCACACCGGCACCACGGCCTGGTTCGCGCTCGCCGGGCAGGGCGCCGATCCGTTCGTACTGGACTGATCCCCCGGCCGGAACGGCCCCGCCGTCAGACCACCCACCACCAGCGGGCCACCAGCAGCGCCGCGATGACCAGCAGCACGACGAGCTCCAGCCAGAACAGCCGGTGGTCGGCGCGCCGGTCGCGGCGGGTGAGCTCGCGGGCCCGCTCGGCGAGGGTCCGGGCGTCGAAGGGGCCCGGGCTTCCGGGACTGTCGTGGGGTGTCATCGCGGCGCCGCCACCTTTCCGGTCTTCTCGGTCTTGTCCCAGGTCATCTGGGCGTGCCGCATCTCCTGGACGAACGACGCGACCAGGCAGGCGGCCAGCAGCGAGCCGTATCCGGCGAGGTGCAGGAGCGGGGGTGCCAGCCAGCGCAGCCGGGTGCCGGTCAGCAGCTTGGCGCACCAGGCGATGGGCATGGACAGGGCGAGCCAGGCGTAGACGGCGATCATCACGGGGTGGACCGAGCCGTCCTGGGGCAGCAGGCCGATCCGGTCGAGCAGGGGGACGAAGACCCCGGGCAGCGCGGTGATGACGAGGATGCAGATGGCGATGGCGCCGGGGTAGATCAGCGCCTCGAACCAGCTGCGGCGGAACGTCGACGGGTCGATCACGGCCGAGAGCAGCGTGATCAGCAGATAGCAGATCAGGTTGATGACCCACAGCACGTGGAACAGCAGCCAGGCGCGGTCGGAGTCGCTGAAGTACAGGAACAGCAGGGAGGCCGAGCACGCCACCAGCAGTACGGGAGTGGCCAGCAGGGAGAACCAGATCAGCCCGAACAGGAACGAGCCGAGGCGGTGGGTGCCGCCCGAGGTCCGGCCGCGGAACCAGACGTCGCGGTAGCGGCGGGTGACCTGGAGGTTCCCGCGCGCCCAGCGCAGCCGCTGCTTCCACAGGCCCGCGAGGCTCGCGGGTTCCTCGGCGAGCACGGTGGCGTAGCCGTCGAAGACGACGCGGCGCCCGGCCAGTTGGGTCTCGAAGGTGGTGACGGTGTCCTCGGCGAGGGTGCTGGTGTCGAACCGGCCGCCGATCGCCTCCAGGTTGGCCCGGGTGTGGAGCTGGGCGCCGCCGGCCAGACAGGCGACGACGCCCAGCACGTTCTGGGCGCGCCGGGCGGCGGCCTGGGCGGTGATGTACTCGTAGGCGATGTAGCGGGTGAGGTAGTTGCCCTGTTTCCCGCTGCCCTCCTTGATGTACGCGGTCACGGCGCCCACCTCGGGGTCGGCGAGGTGCCGGGTCATCCGCCACAGCGCGTCCCGCTCGAAGACGACGTCGGCGTCCATGACGAGCACCGCCTCGGCCCAGTCGTCGTCGAGGACGTGGGCGAGGCCGTGGTTGAGGGTGTGGGCCTTGCCCTGGCCGCCCTGTTCGCGGCGCAGGTGCCGCACCTGGCCGGGGTGGCGGCGGATCAGCGCGCTCATCACCTCGGGCGTCTCGTCGGTGCTGGCGTCGTCGATGATGACGACGCGCAGCCGGTCGGCCGGGTAGTGCAGGGCGAGCAGGGCCTCGACGGAGCCGGTGAGGACGGGGGCCTCGTTCCACGCCGGGATGAGGATGGCGGTGCGCGGCAGGTACACGTCGCCCCGGTCCTCGTAGAGGTGCCGGAAGCGTTGCAGGCCGATGAGCAGGAACTGGATCACGCCGATGACCAGCGGCACCGCGCCGAGGAAGACGATCACCTCGGCGACGGTGTGCGCGATCCCGCTCAGGACGTGCATCGCGCCTCCGCCTCGGCCAGGGCCTGCCGCACCCAGGGGAAGACGCCGACGGCGTCCGCGCGGTGCGCGTCGCTGCCCGCGACGAGCCGCACCCCGGCGCGGCCGAGCAGGGCCGCGGTGCGCGGGGCCGGGCAGCGCCACTTCTCGTTGAGTTCGACCGGGACGCCGTGCGTGCGGCAGGCGCGGGCCAGCGGCTCCAGGAGCGCCGCGTCGACGGCCGCCTCGTCGAGCCCGGCCTTGGGCAGCACGCTGAACAGGTGGGCGACGTGGGCGCTGCGGCCCGCCGGTACCGCGCGCACGGCCCGCGCCGTGGCCCGCACGAGGAGTTCGAGCGCCGCGGCGGGGGTGAGGGCGCCGGTGGCGAGCCGGTCGCGGACCTCGTCGGGGTGGGCGGGCCCGTCCGGGAGCGGGAAGCGGTGGTCGGCGAGGGCCACGTGGTCGATGCCGGTGAGGTCGTCGGGCAGGTCGAGGCGGCCCGCGGTGTCCATGATCTTCGCCTCGACGCCGCAGACCAGGCTGACGGGGGTGGTGATGCGGGCGGCGCGCACGGCGGCCACGTATTCCGGCAGATACGTGGTGTCGGCGCGTACGTGGTCGGTGAGGATCAGGGTGCCGAGTCCGGCGCTCTCGGCGGCGGCGACGACCTGGTCGAGCGGATCGTGGCCGTCGGAGAAGTCGGTGTGGGTGTGGAAGTCGGCGCGCAGGACGAGGGGGGAGCGGGGACTCATCGCGGGCCTCCGGCTCCGGTTCCCGTCTCTCGCGCGTCTCCCATGTCGCCGAGTTCGCGGGGGTGCAGCACGACGTCCTGCCAGTGCCGGACGACGGCGGTCTCGCGGTGGGCGATCCGGTCGGGCAGTTCGGCGCCGAGGAGTCCGGCGACGGCCCAGCGGGGCATGTCGACGCCGGCGGCGACGGTGAGCGAGAGTCCGCCCGGCGGGCGGGGGTTGACCTCCAGGAGCGCGGGCCGGCCGTCGCGGTCCTCGCGCACCTGGACGTTGAGGACGCCGCGCAGGCCCAGCGTGTGCACCGTGGCCTCGGCGAGCGCGGACAGTCCGGGCGCGTGCAGGACGCGGCCGGCGACGACGATCCCGGAGTCGGTCTTGTCGCGGGCGCGCGGCACGGCGGCCACCACCCGTCCGGTGCCGTCGGTGAGCACGTCCACGGAGTACTCGGTGCCGGGCAGCATCTCCTGGACCAGGTACGAGCCGTCCTGCGGGAGCCGGGCGAGACCGGCCGCGTCCTCGACGAGCGTCACGCCGCGCGAGCCGGAGCCGGTGCGGGGTTTGGCGATGGCGGGGAAGCCGCCGTCGAACCCGTTGTCGGCGCCGGCGTCCGCCGGTCCGAGCAGCCGGGTGACCGGGACCCGTACGGCGCCTTCGCACGCCTGGGCGAGCCGCCATTTGTCCAGGCAGGTCTCCAGCCCGTCGGCGTCCGGGACCAGGACCCGCACCCCGGCGTCGGCGAAGCTGTCGGCGGCGCGGGCGAGGGCGACGAGTTCCGCGTCCACGGTGGGCACGAGCACGTCGACGTCGTACCGGCGGCACAGGGCCAGGGCGGCCCGCGCGAAGGCCGGGTCGTCGCCGGGCGGCAGCAGCAGCCGGTAGGCGCGGGGCACGAGGTACAGGCCGGCGCCGAGCGGGTCGATGTCGGCGGCGTACCGCTCGGCCGCGCCGTCGAGGGCGCGCAGGAAGCAGACGCCGGACGGTCCGCCGGCGCCGGTGACCAGCACTCTGGGCGGCCGGCCGAGGGGCGCCGCGAGATCGGGGCCGGTGTCCGGCGCGGGCCGGTTCGGCTCAGCCATGGTCGCCTGCGAAGAAGCCGAGCGGTGTGGCGTCACGGATGACCTCCAGGGGTTCGGCGTACCGGGCCTGGGAGAAGCGGCCCCAGTAGCGGGCGGTCGAGCGCAGCAGGTCCTCGTCGAGGTACCAGCGGCTGCCGGCCTGGGAGCCGTGCGCCTTGATGGCGGCGAGCTTCGCCTCCAGGTCGGACTCGCTCAGCCCGACGAAGCGGTTGGGGTGGTACGAGACGGTGGCGGACGGCGACTGGTAGCAGGCGAGGCGCGGGACGCGGCGGCAGGCGACGAGGGTGGCGCGGTGCACCGCCCGGTGGTCCTGATGGGTGTCGCTGTCGGAGTGCACGAGCACGACGTCGGGCCGGGTCTCGGCCACCGTGCGCTCGATGATGCGGACGGTGCTGCTGTCGTCGGTGATGGAACCGTCGGGCAGGTCCTCCATCACGAGCCGCGCGCCCATGACCTCGGCGGCGCGCAGGGCCTCGTCGCCCCGCCGCTCGGGGTCGCCCCCGCCGCCGCCGTGGGAGAGGGTCAGCACGGTGATGTCCCAGCCCTCGTCGGCCCGCAGATGGACGATTCCGCCCGCGCCGATCTCCACGTCGTCCGGGTGGGCGCCGACCACGAGCATGCTCACGGGCTTCGGTCCGGGGCCGGTGGCCGGAGACGCGGGGGTCTGGTGCCGGGCCCGGCTGACGGCCGCGATCAGTCCGGGCAGGTCGTCGCGTTCGACCATGTCGACGGCGCGGCCGCGCAGGGCGGCCAGCGCGCGCCGGGTGCTCGGGGCCTCGTCGGTGACCACGACCGGTACGCCCGGGTTCTGCGCGTACCACTCGCCGAGGAACGCGGTCAGGTCGTCGTCGTCCCCGCCGAGTCCGCTGTCCCATACGGCGATGTCCCAGGCCCGCACGGTCGACGGGGGTCTGCGTCCGGCTTCGAGGAACGCGGCGGACGATCCCACGGTGTGCACCTGGGCCACTCCGTTGTCACGCAGCGCCTCGGCGGCGGCGGACGCCGTCCGCTCGTCGCGGTCCGCCAGCAGAAGACGGGCCCCGGACAGGACGGGCCGTGCGTCGTGCGCGGATGTCCCCCTGTCATCGGAATCCTGGAAAGATTGGCTGGACATATCCGACATAAGGGCAACTGTACAGTCCGTTTTGCGGACTTCCGGGGGCCGAAAGGCTCTACTGGAAGTGGGCGATTCCCCCGGCACCGTTTACGCCGCCGACAGCGACGAAGGGGGAGAATTGAGACCGAGACCTGGAGGAGCCATGGCGCAGACCCGCTTCGCCCCCGACCGTGGGCTGACCTCACGCATGGTCACGACGATGTTCTTCATCGGACTGCTGTACGTCGTGATCGTCGGGGTGCTCGTCGTCCTGCTCAAAGGCGCGTGGGTGGTGATCCTGCTGTTCGCGGGCGCGCTGTTCGTCGCCCAGTTCTGGTTCAGCGACCGCATTGCCGCCTTCAGCATGGGCGCGCGCGAGGTCACCCCGGAGCAGGCGCCGGAGCTGCACGCCGCGGTGGACCGGCTGTGCGCGCTGGCGGACATGCCGAAGCCCCGGGTGGCCATCGCCGAATCGGACGTGCCGAACGCGTTCGCGACCGGCCGCAACCAGAAGAACTCGATGGTGTGCGCCACGACGGGCCTGCTGCGCCGGCTGGAGCCGGAGGAGCTGGAGGGCGTCCTGGCGCACGAGCTGTCGCACGTGGCGCACCGCGACGTGGCCGTGATGACCATCGCCTCGTTCCTGGGCGTGCTCGCCGGGCTGATCACCCGGTCCGCCCTGTGGAGCGGGGTGGGCCGCAGCAACCGCGACAACAACGCGGCCGCGGCCGTCCTGATCGTCACCGCGGTCAGCGCCGTCGTCTACGCCATCAGCTTCCTGCTCACCCGGCTGCTCTCGCGCTACCGCGAGCTGTCCGCCGACCGGGCGGCCGCGCTGCTGACGGGCCGGCCGTCCGCCCTCGCGTCGGCACTGACCAAGGTGACCGGCCAGATGGCGCGGATCCCGACCCGGGACCTGCGCAAGGCCGAACCGTTCAACGCCTTCTTCTTCGCCCCCGCGTTCAACAAGGAGAGCGTCAACAAGCTGCTGTCCTCGCACCCCACCCTCGAACAGCGCCTCGACCAGCTGGGCCGCATCTCGGCGCAGCTCGGCCGCCCGTAGGCACCACGGGAAGGAACCAGGACGCCGTATGGGATTCCTCGACGCCATCCTCGGCCGGAGCAAACCGGTCCGCCCCGACCTCGACCAGCTCTTCGCCCTCCCCTCGGCCGCCATCACCTTGCAGGCCGCCGCGTCACTCGTCCCGACCGGGGCGGGGTCCGTCTGCTTCGCGACCGTCGAGGGCGGCGCGTTCGCCCGTATCCAGCAGGACATGGGCGAACTCCTCGACGGCCCCGTGACGTTCACCCAGGACGGCCTCGGCTACACCTGGCTCGAGGTGCGCCACACGCCGGACGACGTGGCGGGCCTGGTCAACGACCTGCACGCGGTGAACACCTCGCTGGAGGAGAGCGGATTCGGCCCGCACCTGCTCTGCTCCCTGATCGGCTTCACGGACGGCCAGGGGCGCTCCGTCGCGCTCGTCTACCTCTACAAGCGCGGCACCTTCTACCCCTTCGCCCCCAAGGAGGGGCAGAAGCGGGACAACTCCCTGGAGCTGGAGGTGCGCGCCGCCCTCACCGACGACCTGCGCGTGGAGCAGGACCTCGGCCGGTGGTTCCCCGTCTGGGACGCCCCCGGCCTGACCTGAGTCCGGATTCCGGTCCCGCTACGGGAGCGTGTGCCCGGCCGCGCGGAAGAGCCGGTACCACTCCTCGCGCGTGAGGGGCAGCTCGGAGCCGGCCGCCGACTCGGCCACCCGGCCCGGGTTGGTGGTGCCGAGGACCACCTGCATGTTCGCGGGGTGCCGGGTGATCCAGGCGACGGCGACGCCGGTCGGCGTCACCTCGTACTTGGCGGCCAACTCGTCCAGTACGTCGTTGAGTTCGGGGTGCGTCTCACGGTCGCCGATGAAGACCCCGTCGAAGAAGCCCTTCTGGAACGGCGACCAGGCCTGGAGGGTCATCCCGTGGAGCCGGGAGTAGTCGAGCAGGCCGTTGTCACGGCTGACGGACTGGTCGAGTCCGGCCATGTTCGCGGCGATCCCGGAGGCGATCATCGGGCAGTGGGTGATGCTCAGCTGCACCTGGTTGGCGACCAGGGGCTGTCGCACGGCGGTCTTGAGGAGCTCGACCTGGCCCGGGGTGTGGTTGGAGACGCCGAAGTTCACGACCTTGCCGGCCGCGTGCAGCTCGTCGAAGGCCGCGGCCACCTCCTCGGGCTCGACGAGGGTGTCGGGCCGGTGCAGCAGAAGCAGGTCGAGGTAGTCGGTGCGCAGGGCCGCCAGTGACTCGTCGACGGTGCGCAGAATGTGCTCTTTGGAGAAGTCGAAGTAGCCGGACCGGATACCGACCTTGCTCTGGATGACGATCGCTTCCCGCTCGGCGGCGGTGAGCTTGACGGCCTGTCCGAAGCGCTCTTCGCAGGCGTGGCGTGTGGGGCCGTAGATGTCGGCGTGGTCGAAGGTGTTGACGCCCGCGTCCCGGGCGCTGCCGTAGAGCGTGCGGATGTCCTCGTCGGGGAGTTCGGCGATGCGCATCAGCCCCAGGACGATGTTCGAGGCGCGCAGCTCGGTGCGGGGGAAGGAGATCGTCTTCATGCCCGCATCCTCTCAGGCGGCGGGACGGCACGAGATCCACCAGGCGTCCGCACGCAATCTTCATGGATCGTCAGAACCGTCGGGCCTGTTACCCGGTTATGACATGGCGATCTTGACACTCGCTGTCGGCCCGCAAGTAGGTTCGGTATGCACTGATCTTTTTCTTATGACAGAACCGGCGTCCCGCGCCGGGAGAAGGGATGCCTATGGGTAGCCACGCCCGCCCCAACCGGCTGCACCGCACCGGAGCCCGGGTCGCCACGGTCGCGCTGTTCGGCGCCTTCCTGCCGATCGCCGCGGGCGGCCTCGCGCAGGCCGACACCCAGCCCGTCACGCACTCCGCCGGCGAGAGCGACCTGGCGGGCACCGACACGTCCGCGCCCGCGGGCCAGGACCGGAGCGCGCCGGAGACGAGAACCGGCTCCCAGGACGTCCCCGACACCGCGCTCACCAACGCCTACCTGCTGGACGCCCGTGACGGCAGCCAGGAGCGGGAGATGTGGGCCGGGGCCCAGGCCGACCAGAGCGTGTCGATGGCCAGCACCACCAAGATCATGACCGCCCTCGTCGTGCTCCGGCACCCGGAGTGGCTCGACCGGCAGATCACGGTGAAGCAGGAGTACCGCGACTACGTCCAGGAGAACGGCGCCAGCACCGCCGACCTCCAGACCGGCGACATGCTGACCGCCCGTCAGCTGCTGCACGCGATGCTCATCCCGTCCGGCGGAGACGCCGCGATGGCCCTGGCCGACGCCTTCGGCACCGGGGACACGATGGACGCGCGGATCGCGGACTTCGAGAGCCGGATGAACGCCGAGGCGGGGCAGCTGGGCATGACCGGCACGCACTTCGACTCGTTCGACGGCATCTCGCACGGCGACAACCGCAGCACCGCCCGCGATCTGGCCAAGCTGGGCCAGCGCGCGATGCTGCAGCCGGTGTTCGCCGACATCGTGAAGACGAAGAAGTTCGAGACCGAGGCCCCCGCGGCCAACGGCCGTACCCGGTACTACACCTGGGTCACCACCAACGATCTCCTGAGCAGCTACGACGGCGCTCTGGGCATCAAGACGGGCAGCGGCTCGGAGGCCGGTTACTCCCTCGTCTTCGCCGCGAAGCGGGACAACCGCACACTGGTCGGCGCGATCGTCGGGGCCGACAAGGAGGTCTTCGCCGACGCCACGAAGATCCTCGACTGGGGTTTCGCCCACTGACCGGGCGCCCTCGGCCGGCGCCCCGCTCCCCCGCCCGCCGGAGGAGCGGGGCCCGCTTCAGCGCCTGCCGCGTTTCCTGGCCTCGGTGAGAACACGGCCCCGCTCCATGAAGCCGACCCCGCGGTCCTTGAGCATCCTGTCCACCTCGTGCTGCTTGCTGCCACCGCGCAGCAGCTCCACGGCCTCGGCGACCAGGGCGTCCGGCGCGGCGGAGGCGGGCCGGGGACCCGGTACGTGCGCGCTGTTCACGGGCGCCCGCGGAGGAGTCACGGTCACCCTGAACGGTCGCGTACGCAGAGCGAAGCGGACACCGAACCGTGTGGCGATCAGGAAGGCGCCGAGCGTCCAGAAGGTCACGAGGATGCCGATGAACTTGAGGATGTCGACGACCAGCGGCCCGGTGTAGGTCTTCTCGTCCCCGATCGATCCCAGGGGCGCCATCAGGAGGACGATCCCCACGATCACCCGCCAGTTCCGCTGCCAGAACGTCTGCGTCGCGGCCGGTCGCGGGCTCCGGGCGGCCGGGGGCGCGGGCCTCGCGGAGGTGGGGGCGGCGCGCTGGATGCGGCGCGCCGGCTCGTTGACGGGTGTCATCGCCCCGTCGAGGCGGTACGTGAAGAGCGCGATGTTCCATTCCTTGGCGTAGGCCACGGCGGTGGCCGCGTACTCGCTGCCGGTGAAGAAGATCAACTGGGCGGTCGAACCGTAGGGCCGCGCCCCCACGAAGCGCTGCAGCTCCGGCCGTCCGACCTGGGCGGCCTGGTACTTGACCTGGCCCAGGGCGCGGGCGGAGCGGACGTCGATGCCCCCGTCCGGGCCGCCCGGGCTCGCGGTGGCATCGCTGTACCCCCAGTGCCGCATCCAGCGGGCCGCGTTGAGCTCGGCCTGCTGCCACGACGACATCTGCATCGGCCGGGGCGGCACGACCCCGGGTGGCACATCAGCCACGTTCCCCCCTCATGTACGTACGCTCTCCCCTGCCCGGCACCGTGCCTGCGCCGCAGGAGGGACTCTCCGGTGCCGAGCCGACCCATGGTAGGCGGTGCGGTCCCGCGAGGGGCACGGACGGTGTGGGGTCCGGGCCCCACGCGGAGTCCGGTCCACTCATGGCATCCGGGGCTCCCGATGTCCGGGCCCCTCGCGGGATGGGCGGGTCAGCGCTTCATGAGGGCGAAGACGCCCCAGCCGAGATGTTCACGCGTGGCGCGCGCGTAACGGGCGGGCTCGTCGGCGAGTTCCTCCCGCACCTCGGGCGCCATGTCGTCGTCCGGGTTCTCGTCGAGCCAGCGGCGCATGCTGAGCCACTGGGCGGCGGCGTACCGGTCCCAGCTGTCCCGGTCGGCCAGCGTCATCTCCACGACGTCGTACCCGAGGCCCTGGAACTGCCCGATCAGGTCCGGGAGTTCGAGGAAGTCGGCGACGGCCGCCGCGTGGCAGTCCTGGGCGGTCCGCTCGTCCGGCGGGGTCCGCCGCCAGTACGGCTCGCCGATCAGCATCAGGCCGCCGGGACGCAGACTGCGGTCGAGCAGCCCGACCGTTCCGGCGACGCCGTCGCCGATCCAGGTGGCGCCGACGCAGGCGGCCAGATCGACCGGCTCGTCCGCGACGTGGCCGGCGGCGTCGGCGTGCAGGAACTCGACCCGGTCGGCGACACCGAGTTCGGCGGCGCGGGCCCGGGCCTGCTCGGTGAAGACGGTGCTGATGTCGACGCCGGTCCCCGTGAAGCCCAGGTCACGCGCCCAGGTGCACAGCATCTCGCCCGAGCCGCTGGCCAGGTCGAGCATCCGGGTGCCGGGCGCGAGGCGCAGCGACTCCCCCAGGGAGGCGAGCTTGACCGCGGTCAGCGGGTTGTGGATCCGGTGGCCGCTCTCGCGGATGCTGAAGATGCGGGGAAGGTCCATGACCCGAGCCCTTTCCGTCATGTCTGTCATGCCTGTGGAGTGCGGGGACTGCTCGACGGCGGGCAGCACGGCGCGGCCCGGCTCGGTGATGTCGGCCGATGGATGTGAAGTGAGTCGATGAGACAAAGTGGAGACCCTTTGACAGGGGCCCCGCCGGACGGCAGGCATGCCGGAACCACGCTCCCGGAGGAGGAAGGCAGGCGAGGGTCAGGACGAGGCCCGGGAAATGAGGATGATCCGGGCACCGCGGACAGCGGTGGTCTCCACAGCGACCATGCGACTCACCTCCTGACATCTCCGCGAGCGACTTTGTCGTCACTTCACCGGCCACGGTAACAGTCGGGCACGGGAGGAGAGCTCACTCGGGCAGGACATCGAGGGTTCCGCGGGCCACCGGGCTCACGTGACCGCCGACCCGGACGTTGTGCAGCGCGTCGGGGCGACTCCTGCTGACCAGCGGCGCCGACGCGGCACTGAGCCTGCTCGGTGCCGCGTACCTGCGGCCGAACAGCAGGGTCGTCGAGGACTCGCCGACCTACCCGGGCGCGCTCGCCGTGTTCCGGGGCGCGGGCGCCCGGCCGGTCGCCCAGCCCCTCACGCCCATGGGCTGGGACGTCCCCGCCCTGGACCGCACCCTCGCCGCGGCCGGCCCTGACCTATCTGGTCACGGACTTCCACAACCCCACCGGCCTGCTGATGGGCGAGGAGGACCGCGCCGACCTCGGGCGGCGCCTGCGCGCGCACGACACACTGACCGTCTTCGACGAGACCCTGCGGGACCTGGACCTGCGCGAGGACGCCGCGGCGCCGCCCCGGGTGTCGGCGCGCGCCCATGACCGGCACGTCGTGTACGTGGGTTCGCTGAGCAAGTCACTGTGGCCGGGCCTGCGCGTGGGCTGGATCCGCGCCCACCCGGACATCGTCCGCAGGCTGACGGCACTTCCCCTCGCGGCGGCGCTCGCCCCGTCGCCGTTCGACCGGCTCGTCGCCGCCCGGCTCCTGGACCACGGGGAGACGATCCTCGACCGCCGCCGACGCCCACTCCGTTCGCAACGAGACCACTTGGCGGCACGCCTGGCACCGCTGCCGTGGTGCCGCTTCTCCTTGCCGCAGGGCGGCCTTTCCCTGTGGCTGGAACTCCTCGACACCGACTCCCGCCACCTGTCCACCCTGGCGGCGCCCCGCGGCCTCACTCTCACACCGGGCTACCGCTTCTCCCCCGACGGCGCCCTGGACTCCTACCTCCGCATCCCCTTCCCCCTCCCACCGGAGGCACTCGACACCGCGGTCGACCGACTCGACGAGGCGCATTCCGCGCTGGGGGAGGCTCGCTGACATGCCGATGCGGCCGGGGTGACCGGGGGCTTTCGAGTGCGGCGTGAGGCCACGGCAAGGTCGTCGGCCCACGCGCGCGCCCGCGGCCTTGGCACGCTCCCGGGCCTCGGGGCCGACTCCGCGCCTGCGGCCCGGCATCCGGCCGTCGAGGGCCTCCCGGTGAGCCACCCGGACCAGCCGCCGCGGCCCGGGCACCGCGACGACGCCAAGGAACCGCGGATCCCCCGCGAACCACACCTCGTGCACCGTCCCTGCCTTGACCGCGCGAATCCAGAAGGTGAATCCGCCGCCCGGCCGGCTGCCGTGGCCGACGGAGACGCACTTCTCGGGCCGCTCAGGGTCCGCCAGGAAGAACCGGGTGGTGCCGTTGTCCGCCGGGCCGACGGCTCCCGGGCAGGACTGCCACGGACAGCCCCGCAGAATCCGGCGCAGGCTCATGGCCTCGCAGAGTCCGACAAGCTCGGCTCGGTCGCCCCGGCCGACGCCCTGGTGGGCTGATACCGGCCGCGTCCGCTGAGCGGACACGGCCCACCGGATGCCGTCTTGACGGTGCGCCGTCAAGGGTCCACGATCGGGCACGCACCGCGCCCCTTGCCGCCCGCCGCGGGGAGGGGCGCACGGCCAGTTCCACACCCCGATCCCTTCGCGCGTACGGAACCTGGAGCCCCCACATGACTCTCGCCCTTCCCAGACGCACGACCGTGGCAGCAGTGGCCTCCCTCGCACTCGCCGCCCTCCTCGCTCCCGCAGTCCCCGCATCCGCGGCCCCGTCCACCGCCCCGTCGTCCGCCGCCGTCCTCGCGGCCCCGGACATCCCGGTCGCCAACGTCAAGGCGCACCTCGCCCAGCTCCAGTCCATCGCCACCGCCAACGGCGGCAACCGCGCCCACGGCAGGGCCGGCTACAAGGCCTCCGTCGACTACGTGAAGGCCAAACTGGACGCCGCCGGATTCACCACCACGCTCCAGACGTTCACCTCCGGCGGGTCCACCGGATACAACCTGATCGCCGACTGGCCGGGCGGCGACGCGAGCCAGGTCCTGATGACCGGCGCGCACCTCGACTCCGTCACGGCCGGTCCAGGGATCAACGACAACGGCTCCGGTTCGGCCGCGATCCTGGAGACGGCGCTCGCCGTCTCACGGGCCGGCTACCAGCCGTCGAAGCACCTGCGCTTCGCCTGGTGGGGAGCGGAGGAGCTCGGCATGGTCGGATCGACGTACTACGTCAACCACCTCGCCACGGCCGACCGCGCGAAGATCACCGGATATCTGAACTTCGACATGATCGGCTCGCCCAACCCCGGCTACTTCGTGTACGACGACGACCCCACGATCGAGAAGACGTTCAAGGACTACTACGCCGGAATCTCGATACCGACCGAGATCGAGACGGAGGGCGACGGCCGCTCCGACCACGCGCCGTTCAAGAACGCCGGCATACCTGTCGGCGGCCTCTTCTCCGGCGCCGACTACATCAAGACCGCGGCCCAGGCCCAGAAGTGGGGCGGCACCTCCGGCCTGGCCTTCGACCGGTGCTACCACGCGTCCTGCGACACCTCGGCCAACATCAACGACACGGCGCTCGACCGGAACAGCGACGCGATCGCGTACGCGGTCTGGGGCCTGTCCGCCGCGACCACTCCGCCGCCCTCCGGCACGGTCTTCGAGAACACCGCGGACGTGGCCGTACCCGACAACGGTGCAGCCGTGACGTCGTCCGTCTCCGTCACCGGCCGCACTGGCAACGCGCCCGCCACGCTCAAGGCGAGCGTCGACATCAAGCACACCTACCGTGGCGACCTGGTCGTCGACCTGATCGCACCCGACGGCTCCGCGTACCGGCTCAAGAACTCCAGCTCCAGCGACTCCGCGGCCAACGTGATCGCCACCTACACGGTCAACGCGTCGAGCGAGGCCGCCAACGGGACGTGGAAGCTGCGGGTCCAGGACGTGGCCGCACAGGACACCGGCTACATCGACAGCTGGAAACTGACCTTCTGACGCGAACGCGCGGCACACGGTGATCGCACCGTGTGCCGCGCGTCCGTTCTCGTGGGATCAACCGCCGTGCGTCCTCCCACTGACGCTCCTGCGAAAAGGCGCGGCCACACCCTGAGCGACGACCTTGGTCACCCCAGAAAGCTCAACCGGACGTGCCGGTTGGCATTGTCCACATTGGTGTCCACCAGGCACACCGACTGCCACGTCCCCAGTTCCAGTTCTCCCCCGATCACCGGCAACGTCGCATGCGGCGGGACGATCGCCGGGAGGACGTGGTCGCGGCCGTGGCCGGGGCTGCCGTGGCGGTGCTGCCAGCGGTCGTCGGCGGGGAGGAGGGTGTGCAGGACCGCGAGGAGGTCGTCGTCGCTGCCCGCGCCCGTCTCGATGACGGCGATGCCCGCGGTGGCGTGCGGGACGAAGATGTTGAGCAGGCCGTCCCGGCCGCGGGCGACGTCCCGCAGGAAGGACTGGCAGTCACGGGTGAGGTCGACGATCCGCTCGGCGGAACCGGTGGTGACGTTCAGGACGTGGGTCGTGAAGGCATCGGACATACGCACCATTGTCGCCCACCACAGCCCCGCGGCGCGGAACGCCGACGCCACTGATCCCGCACCCTGGTACGGGGGTCCACACAGCGAGACAGCATTGACGGTACGTCGACATGTGGCTACGTTCTGGCGCATGTTGCGTTCAGCCCTGCTCACCACGCGCGGTCACATCGACCTGCTGCGGGTGGCCTCCGCCGCGTGTCGCCGCGGCTGCTGACGCCCTTCTTCTCGCTCTCCCCCTCTTTTCTCTCCTCGTTCCGCTGCCGTGCACGCTCGTGCCGACGCGTCGCTGAGGCACACCCCGTGCTGCCGCGACCACCACCGGAGCGCACCCTCCCCTGCCCTGGAGTGCCATGAGCATCAGTCATGCCCCGCCCCAGAAATCCGCCGGTGACATACCCGGCACCCCCGGCGACGCGGCCCCGGCCCGGCCCGCCGACGCCGCGTCCGAGCTGGAACTGGTGCCGATCGTCCCCTCGTCCGCCCGCCGTACCCGTCTCCCCAGGTGGCTGCGCCGCACCTCCGGCCCCCTCCTTCTCCTCGCTTTGTGGCAACTGCTCAGCTCCACGGGCGTGTTGACGTCCGAGGTGCTGGCCTCGCCGGGCACCATCGCGCGGGTCGCGCGTGATCTGTTCGCCGACGGTTCGCTGCCCACCGCCATGGGCGTCTCGCTGCAACGCGTCTCCCTGGGGCTGCTGTTCGGCGTCGTCGTCGGGGTCGGTCTCGCCCTGGTGTCGGGGCTGTTCCGGGTCGGCGAGGATCTGGTCGACGCGAGTGTGCAGATGCTGCGGACCGTTCCGTTCGTGGGGCTCATTCCGCTGTTCATCATCTGGTTCGGGATCGGCGAGGCCCCGAAGATCGCCATCATCACGCTGGGTGTGTCGTTCCCGCTGTACCTCAACGTGTACGCGGGCATCCGCGGTGTCGACTCCCAACTCGTCGAAGCCGGCGAGTCGTTGGGGCTGAGCCGCTGGGGGCTCGTGCGCCATGTCGTGCTGCCGGGGGCGCTGCCCGGGGCCATGACCGGGCTGCGCTACTCGCTCGGCATCTCCTGGCTCGCGCTCGTGTTCGCCGAGCAGATCAACGCCGACGCCGGCATCGGCTTCCTGATGGTGCAGGCGCGGGACTTCCTGCGGACCGACGTCATCGTCGTCTGCCTGATCGTCTACGCGTTCCTCGGCCTGCTCGCCGATTTCGTCGTCCGAACCCTCGAAAGGCTGCTGCTGCAATGGCGACCGACGTTCACCGGCCGGTGACCCCGTCCACCGCCGCCCGCTCGGCGGTACGGGTCTCAGGGCTCACCCGCGCCTTCGACGGCCGGGCCGTCATCGACGACCTCCGACTCGACGTGCAGGAGGGCGAGTTCGTCGTCCTGCTCGGGCGCAGCGGATGCGGAAAGTCGACCCTGCTGCGGATCCTGGCCGGGCTCGACCGCGACATCGAGGGCAGCGTCCTCGTGCCGCGCCGCAAGGCCGTGGCCTTCCAGGCGCCCCGCCTGATGCCGTGGAAGCGGGTGTGGCGCAATGTCCTGCTCGGTCTGCCGGGCTCCCCGGGCCGGGACGTCGCCGAGCGGGCGCTGGAGGAGGTGGGCCTGGCGCATCGGGCGAACGCCTGGCCGAAGACCCTCTCCGGCGGCGAGGCCCAGCGCGCCTCGCTCGCCCGCGCTCTGGTGCGCGAGCCCGAACTGCTGCTGCTCGACGAGCCGTTCGGCGCTCTGGACGCACTCACCCGGATCAAGGCACAGCGCCTGGTCGGCGAGTTGTGGCAGCGGCGGGGCTGCGCCGTCCTGCTGGTCACCCACGACGTCGAGGAGGCGGTGCTCCTCGCCGACCGGGTGCTCGTGATGGACGACGGCGTCATCGCGTACGAGACCAGGATCGATCTGGACCGGCCGCGCGACATCGGCGATCCCCGCTTCGCCGAGCTGCGGGCCGAGCTGCTGCGGCGGCTCGGCGTCGACGACGACCACCACGACGGTCACCCCGACGACGGCGACGCGAGTGGTGAACAGCACCGGCAGGGCGCCTCGTCCACAGAGGCCGTGAAGCACCCCGCGGCCTGATCCTCCGCCCCACCTGCCACCGACCTCCACGGAACCTTCCGCCGAACCTTCCAGCGGCCTTCCACCGAACAGCCATGCCCCGACACCAACGCCCCAACGCCGCCTCTCCCGAACGGACTTCCACGATGCGACGCCTCCTCCCCCTCCCCGCCCTGCTCACTCCGCTCGCCCTGCTCCTCGCCGCCTGCTCCGGCGCCTCGTCCGCCACCACGACCACCGCGGGCGCGGGTGGCGGCGGCACCGACGGCAAGGGCTCACTCACGCTCAACGTCGGTGACCAGAAGGGTGGTTCGGAGGCCGTCCTGCGGGCCGCCGGTGAACTCGACGACCTCGACTACAAGATCCGCTGGTCCACCTTCACCTCCGGACCACCCTTGCTCGAAGCCGTCAACGCCAAGGCCGTCGACATCGGAGGCGTCGGCAACACCCCGCCCGTCTTCGCGGCCGGCGCGAACTCGAAGATCAAGGTGGTGTCGGCCAGTCACGGCACCGCGAAGGGCGACACCATCCTCGTACCGAAGGACTCCGCACTGCGCACACCGTCCGCGCTGAAGGGGAAGTCGATCGCGGTGGCGCAGGGATCGTCCGCGCACTACCAGTTGGTCGCCTCCCTGAAGAAGGCCGGTCTCGGGCTCGGGGACGTCAAGGTCAAGTACCTTCAGCCGGCCGACGCGCTGGCCGCGTTCACCGGCGGCAAGGTCGACGCGTGGGCGGTCTGGGACCCGTACACCTCGCAGGTGCTGCGCGCGAAGCAGGGCCGGGTGCTCACCGACGGCGACGGGGTCACCAACGGGCTGGCCTTCCAGGTCGCCTCGCCGACCGCCCTCGCCGACAAGAAGAAGTCCGCGGCCATCAAGGACTACCTGGACCGGCTGCGGCGCGCCCAGAACTGGGTCTACAAGCACCCCGACGCGTGGGCGAAGGTCTGGGCGAAGGACACCGGCCTGCCGTACGACGTCGCCCTCGACGCGGTGAAGCGGACGAACGGCACGCGCGTGACCGTCGCCATCGACAAGGACGTCATCGCCTCGGAGCAGCAAATAGCCGACACCTTCACGGGGTTGAAGCTGATTCCGCGCAAGGTCGACTTCGCCGATTTCGTCGACACGCGGTTCAACGGCGATCTGCCGGCCTCCAGCACCGCCCCGCGCACCTACGCCAAGGAGTCCTGATCATGACCGTGTCCCTGCACTGGTTCCTGCCGACCGGCGGCGACGGGCGGACCCTGGTCGACCGGCACGCGTTCAGCGGCGGCGCGCTGGGCGGCACACCGGCCCGTGCGGTCGCCGGGGTGCGGGCGCCCAGCCTGGACTACCTGATCCAAATCGCCAAGGCGGCCGAGCAGTTGGGCTTCGAAGGGGTCCTCACACCGACCGGCACCTGGTGCGAGGACGCCTGGCTGACGACCGTGGCCCTCGCCCAGCACACGCGCCGGCTCAAGTTCCTCGTCGCGTTCCGGCCCGGCGTGATCTCCCCGGTGCTCGCCGCGCAGATGGCGTCGACGTACCAACGTCTCACTCAGGGGCGGCTGTTGCTCAATGTGGTCACCGGCGGCGACTCGGCCGAGCAACGGCGCTACGGCGATCACCTCGACCACGACCACCGCTATGCCCGCACCGACGAGTTCCTCTCCGTCGTGCGCGGCGTGTGGGGCGGGAGCGCGCGGGACCCGTACGACTTCGCGGGCGAGCACTACCGGATCGACGGCGGCTACTCGGCGCTGCCGCCCGAGCCCGTGCCGCAGATCTTCTTCGGTGGTTCGTCGGCCGCCGCCGGGCCGGTCGCCGCGCGGCACACGGACGTCTATCTGACGTGGGGCGAGCCGCCGCAGCAGGTGAAGGAGAAGATCGACTGGATCCGGTCGCTCGCCGAGCGGGAGGGGCGGACCGTGCGGTTCGGGATCCGGCTGCACACGATCACGCGTGACTCGGCGCGGGACGCCTGGACCACCGCCGACCGGCTGCTCGACGACCTCTCTCCCGAGACGGTCGCGGCGGCGCAGGCCGCGCTCGGGCGCAGCGAGTCGGTGGGACAGCAGCGGATGCTCGCGCTGCACGGCGGCAAGCGGGAGGGCCTGGAGATCTCGCCCAACCTTTGGGCCGGGGTCGGTCTCGTGCGCGGTGGCGCGGGGACGGCGCTCGTGGGCAGCCACGCCGAGGTCGCCGACCGGATCGAGGAGTACCACGCGCTCGGCATCGAGCACTTCGTGCTGTCCGGCTATCCGCATCTGGAGGAGGCGTACTGGTTCGGGGAGGGCGTGATCCCCGAACTGGTGACGCGCGGGCTCGTGGCACCGGTGACGGCCGGGAGCGGTGCGCCGCTTCTGGTGGCCGGCGGGCGCTGAGCCCGGGCCGCACGACGGTACGGGGGCCGGGAAGATCCCGGGCCCCGGCCGAGTTGGTAGAAACGTGAACGAGATCGGGGTACGAGAGGCTGCCGGCTCCACCGACGGTGCGCGGCAGGTCGACGTCGTGGTCATCGGCGCAGGGCAGGCCGGCCTGTCCGCCGCCTTCCATCTGCGGCGGGTGGGCTTCGAGCCGGAGCGTGACTTCGTGGTCCTCGACCATGCGCCCCGGCCCGGCGGGGCCTGGCAGTTCCGCTGGCCCTCGCTCACGTACGGCAAGGTCCACGGGATGCACTCGCTCCCGGGCATGGAGCTGACCGGCGCCGATCCCGCGCGGCCGTCGTCGGAGGTCATCGCCGAGTACTTCGACACGTACGAGGAGACCTTCGGGCTGCGGGTGCGGCGCCCCGTCGATGTGCGGCGGGTGCGCGAGGGGGACGGCGGGCGGCTGCTCGTCGAGACCTCGGCCCGGGTGTGGTCGACACGCGCTCTGATCAACGCGACGGGGACCTGGGACCGGCCGTTCTGGCCGCGCTATCCGGGCCAGGAGACGTTCCTCGGACGGCAGGTGCACACCGCGGGGTACCCGGGGCCCGAGGCGTTCGCGGGGCAGCGGGTGGTCGTGGTCGGCGGGGGCGCCTCCGGGACCCAGCATCTGATGGAGATCGCCCCGTTCGCCGCGTCGACGACCTGGGTGACGCGGCGGGAGCCCGTCTTCCGCGAGGGCCCGTTCGACGAGGAGCGGGGCCGCGCCGCGGTCGCCCTCGTCGAGGAGCGGGTGCGGCAGGGGCTCACGCCGCTGAGCGTGGTGTCGGTGACCGGGCTGCCGGTGAACGACGCGATCCGCGAGGCCCGGGCGAACGGGGTTCTGGACCGGCTGCCGATGTTCGACCGGATCACGCCGACGGGTGTGGCCTGGGACGACGGCCGTAAGGTCGCGGCGGATGTGATCCTGTGGGCCACCGGATTCCGTGCGGCGATCGACCATCTGGCTCCGCTGAAACTGCGCGAGCCCGGCGGTGGCATCCGGATGACGGGGACCCGTGCGGCGCTCGATCCGCGGGTGCATCTCGTGGGGTACGGGCCGTCGGCGAGCACGATCGGCGCGAACCGCGCGGGGCGCGCCGCGGTGCGGGAGATCCAGCGGCTGCTCGACCGGGAGAACCGGGAGAGCGGGGAGAACCAGGCCGACTGGGCTGGACAGGTGGGCCGAGAAGGACCGAAGAACCGGGAAGCGCAGGCGGACCGGGAAGCGGCGGAGGTCGCCTGAGCCGTCCTGAGGACGCGGCGAGTCCGGCCGCGCCCGCCGTACCGGCGTGAACCCGGCGCCTCAGCCGTCCTTCTTCTCCGCCTTCTCCGCCGCCCTGTTCCTGTTGAACTCCGCGACGTTCTTCTGCTGCTCCGCGAAGTCCGCGGTGAAGCGGGTGTCCCCCGGCTTGACCGTGACGAAGTACAGCCAGTCGCCCTGGGGCGGGGCGGCGGCCGCCTTCAGCGCCTGCTCGCCGGGGTTGCCGATCGGTGACGGCGGCAGGCCCATGCGCGCGTACGTGTTGTACGGGCTGTCGCTCTTGGTGTCCTTCTCGGTGGTCGCCAGCGTGGAGCGGCCGAGCCCGTAGTTGAGCGTGGAGTCCATCTGCAGCGGCATGCCGTGGTTCAGCCGGTTGTAGATGACGCGGGCCACCTTGCCCATGTCCTCCTTGTTGTCGGCTTCGGCCTCGACGATGCTCGCGATGGTGACGGTCTGGTACTGGCTCGCCGTGTCCGGCTGGGCGCCCGCTGTGGAGTTCGGCCCGTGGAACTTCTTGTTGGCCGTATTGACCATGTACGTGAGCAGGGACTGCGGTGTCGACTTGTCGCTCAGGGGATACGTCGCCGGGAAGAGGTAGCCCTCGGGGTTGCCCGCCGCGTCGCTCGGCAGCTTGAGGCCCGCCTTGGGCGCGGCCTTCCTGGTGGTGCCGGCCGGCACACCGAGCGCCTTGTCCACGGCGTCGTAGACCTGCCCCGACCGCCAGCCCTCGGGAATGGTCAGCGCCTGGGGGCTGTCCTGGCCGTCGCCCGACACGGCCAGCGGTACCACCACGGCGGTGGCCGCCGCGACGGCCCCGGTCGCCAGCAGGACGATGCGCCCTCTGCGCGTGAGTCGAATCGTGCTCCGTCGCGGAGTCTCGTTCAGCATGCGGAAAAGGTAACCCGCACATCAGGGCAAATACGACATATCTTTACTCCGGTCCGACATATCTTCAGTCCGGAACCCGGCACCGCCCCCGGGTGGGCCGGCGCTCCCGACGGGGCTCCGGCTTCATGCCGCCGTCTTCTCCAGCTGGGCGTCGCGCCGCACCAGAGCCGCGTACCGGCCGTCGCGGCCCAGCAGCTCGTCGTGGGTGCCGCGCTCGGCTATGCGGCCGGAGTCCAGGACCACGATCTGGTCGGCACCCCGGACCGTGGACAGCCGGTGCGCGATGGTGAGCGTGGTGCGGTCGGCCGAGAGAGCGTCGATGGCTTCCTGCACGGCGTGCTCGGTACGGGTGTCGAGGGCGCTGGTCGCCTCGTCCAGGATGAGGATCGGCGGATCGCGCAGGATGGTCCGGGCGATCGCCAGCCGCTGCTTCTCGCCTCCCGAGAAGCGGTGCCCGCGCTCGCCGACCACGGTGTCGTAGCCGTCGGGCAGCGAGGCTATGTGGTCGTGGATCTGCGCGGCCCGCGCGGCGGCGTGCAGCTCCGCGTCGGTGGCGTCGGGCTTGGCGAACCGCAGGTTCTCCGCGACGGAGGCGTGGAACAGATAGGTCTCCTGGGAGACGACGCCGATGGACCGCGCGAGGGTGTCGAAGTCCAGGTCGCGCACATCGACGCCGTCGACCGTGACCCGGCCGCCGGTGACGTCGTACAGGCGGGGCACCAGATAGCTGAGCGTGGACTTGCCGGAGCCGGTGGGCCCGACGACGGCGAGGCTGCCGCCCGCGGGAACGGTGAGGTCGATGCCGTCGAGGACCGGGGCGTGCCGGTCGTCCGCGACGTCGTAGCGGAACTCGACGTCCTCGAACCTGACCTCTCCCTTGACGGTGTCGAGGTGGACCGCGTCCGGGCGCTCGGTGATGTCGACGGGCAGGTCGAGGTATTCGAAGATGCGCTGGAACAGGGCGAGCGAGGTCTGGATCTGGACGCCGGTCTGCAGCAGGCTCACGGTCGGCCGGAACAGGCCCTGCTGGAGCGAGACGAACGCGACGAGCGTGCCGATGGAGACGGTGGGCCCGCCGAGCTGGAGGGCTATGCCTGCTGTCCAGTAGATGACCGCGGGCATGGCGGCCATGACGATGGAGATGATGGCCATGCGCCAGCGGCCCGCCATGTTCGACCGGACTTCGAGGTCGACCAGGCCGTCCGACTCGTCGGCGAAGGACCGGGTGAGGGAGTCGGCCCGGCCCATGGTGCGGCCGAGCAGGATGCCGCTGACGGACAGCGACTCGGTGACCGTGGCGGCCATCGCCGCCATCTGCTTCTGGCGCTGGGTGGCGATCTTCTTGCGCTCGCGACCGACCCTGCGACTGATCCACACGAAGACCGGCAGCAGGAGCAGGGACACGATCGTAAGACGCCAGTCGAGGGCGACCATCGCGATGATCGTGGCGACGACACTCGTCAGGTTCGAGACCAGGGAGGTCGCCGTGGAGGTCACGGTCGCCTGCATGCCGCCGATGTCATTGGCGATGCGGGACTGGACCTCGCCGGTGCGGGTCCGGGTGAAGAAGGCGAGGGACATGCTCTGCAGCCGGCCGTAGACGGCCGTGCGCAGGTCGTGCATGACGCGCTGGCCGACGGTGGTGCTGATGAGCGTCTGCAGCACGCCGAACGCGCTGGTGACGACGGCACTGACGATCATGCCGAGGGCCAGCAGGCTGAGCAGCCCGGTGCGGCCCTGCGGGATGGCGACGTCGAGGATCTCCCTGAGCAGGAACGGCGTCGCGACCGTGACCAGGGACGCGGCGCCGACCAGAAGCCCGACGAGGGCGAGGCGGCCGCGGTAGGGGCGGAAAAGGGACAGGATGCGTCGGATCTGCCGCGGCTGCCCCGAGCTCGTGGCATCGGGGGGCGGCGTCCAGGTGATGTCGTCGCGGGGCATGGGCCTCCTAGATTCCGAGATGTCGAGCGACTTGAGGAGCATAGCTCATTGTTACCTATACTCACAATGCACAAAGTCCTGGTAATGTTCCCGGCATGAACACCCCGGACGCCGACGGGTTCCTGGCCGAACAGCTGCTGCGGCTGACCCGCCGCCTGCACCGCATCCAGAAGCGCCAGCTGGAGCCGGTCGGGATCACTCCCGCCCAGTCCCGGCTGCTGCGCGCCCTCGTCCATTACGACACACCGCCCCGGATGGCCGATCTGGCCGAGCGTCTCGAGGTGGTGCCGCGCGCCGTGACCACCGTGGTGGACGGTCTGGAGGCGGGTGAGCTGGTCCGCCGGGTGCCGGACCCCACCAATCGCCGGGTCATCCGGATCGAGCTCACGGAGCGGGGCCGGACCGCCCTGCGGGAGCTGCGCAGCGCGCGCCGCGCGGCGGCAGAGGAGATCCTGGCCCCATTGGACACGGAGCAGCGCGCCCAGCTGACGGTGTTGCTGAACGCCCTGTTCGAAGCCCCGCGGGAGCGGGACTGCTGACACCGCGGACCGCCGACCGTCCGCCGACCGAGGAGAGGCCATGCCGCTGCTGGAGCCGAAGCCGGAAGCCCTGCGTCCGGGGTCCCGACCGTCCGACCCGGCGCCCGACCGGGTCGAGGAGCGGCAGGCCGGCGGCACCCCCGAGCCGCTGCGCACGGACCTGACCGAGCTGCTCGGCGCGGACAAGGTGCTGACGAAGATCTCCGACCTGGTGCGCTACGCCTCGGACGCGAGCCCGTACCGCTTCGTACCGCAGGTCGTGGTGCTCGCCCAGGACATCGACGACATCTCGGCGGTGCTGTCGTACGCGCACGGCAAGGGCCGCGAGGTCGTCTTCCGCGCGGCGGGCACGTCGCTGAACGGGCAGGCGCAGGGCGAGGACATCCTCGTCGACGTGCGGCGGTTCTGGTCGGGCATCGAGGTGCTCGGCGACGGTGAGCGGGCGCGCATCGGTCCCGGCACCACGATCGTGCGCGCCAATGCGACCCTCGCGCGGCACGGGCGGGTCCTGGGCCCCGACCCGGCGAGCGCGATCGCCTGCACCGTCGGCGGCGTGGTCGCGAACAACGCCTCGGGCATGACGGCGGGCACGACCCGGAACTCGTACCGGACGCTCGCCTCGCTCACCTTCGTCCTGCCGTCGGGCACGGTCGTCGACACCGCGGGCCCGGAGGCGGACGCGGACCTCGCACGGGCCGAGCCGGCGCTCTGCGAGGGGCTGCTGGCGATCAAGCGGGAGATCGAGGCGGACACCGAGCTGACCCGGCGGATCCGCGCCAAGTACGAGATCAAGAACACGAACGGGTATCGGCTCGACGCGTTCCTGGACGGTTCGACGCCGGTCGAGATCCTGCGCGGTCTGATGGTGGGGTCGGAGGGCACCTTCGGCTTCATCTCCGAAGTCGTCTTCGACACGCTGCCGCTGGACCGCAGGGTGTCGACGGCGCTGCTGTTCTTCCCCTCGCTCCCGGCGGCGGCCGCGGCGGTGCCGGTCTTCAACGAGGCGGGGGCGCTGGCCGTCGAGCTGATGGATGGCAACACGCTGCGCGCCTCGGTGAGCGTGCAGGGCGTGCCGCAGGACTGGGCCCAGCTGCCGAAGGAGACGACGGCGCTGCTCGTGGAGTTCCGCGCGCCGGACGAGGAGCGGCAGGCGGCGTACGAGGAGAAGGCCGCGCAGGTGCTCGACGGGCTCGACCTCGTCGCGCCCGTCGCCTCGGTGACCAATGAGTTCACGCGGGACGCGAAGACGATCTCGGGCTTCTGGAAGGCGCGCAAGGCGTTCGTGACGGCGGTCGGCGGCTCACGCCCCTCGGGGACGACGCTGATCACGGAGGACTTCGCCGTGCCGCCCGCGCGCCTGGCAGAAGCCTGTGAGGCGCTGCTCGAACTCCAGACGCGGCACGGCTTCGACGCCGCCGTGGCGGGCCATGCCGCGCACGGCAATCTGCATTTCCTGCTGGCGTTCGACGCGGGAAAGCCCGCGGACGTGGACCGGTACGCGGCCTTCATGGACGACTTCTGCACGCTCACGGTGGAGCGGTTCGACGGCTCGCTGAAGGCGGAGCACGCCACGGGCCGCAACATCGCGCCCTTCCTGGAGCTCGAATGGGGCCCCAGGGCGACGGAGTTGATGTGGCGCACCAAGCAGGTCATCGACCCGGACGGGGTGCTGGCCCCGCGCATCGTCCTCGACCGCGATCCGAGGGCGCATCTGCGCGGCCTGAAGACGATCCCGAAGGTGGAGCTGATCGCGGACCCGTGCATCGAGTGCGGCTTCTGCGAATCCACCTGCCCGAGCGAGGACCTGACCACGACGCCGCGGCAGCGGATCGTGCTGCGCCGCGAGATGATGCGTCAGCCGTCGGGGTCACCGGTCGAGGACGAGCTGATCGAGGCCTACGGCTACGACGCGGTGGACACCTGCGCCGGGGACTCCACCTGCAAGCTGTCCTGCCCCGTCGGCATCGACACGGGCGCCTTCATGAAGGGCTTCCGGCACGCGCGGCACTCGCCGCGCGAGGAGAAGGTGGCCGCCCTCACCGCGAAGAACTTCAAGGCCGTCGAGGCGTCGGCCCGGCTCGCCGTGGCGGCCGCCGACAAGATCGGTGACCGGCTGCTGACCGGCGTCACCACCGCCGCCCGCAAGGCGATCCGCCCCGATCTCGTCCCCGAGTGGCTGCCGGAGATCCCCGCCGCGGCGGCCCGCAGGATGCCACGCACCGCACGCGTGAGCGCCACGGCCGTCTACTACCCGGCGTGTGTGAACCGCATCTTCGGTACGCCCGGCGACGTCTCCCTCCCCGAGGCCGTCGTCGCGGTCTCCGCCCGCGCGGGCAGGCCGGTCTGGATCCCCGACGACGTGGCCGGGACGTGCTGCGCCACGATCTGGCACTCCAAGGGCTACGACGAGGGCAACACGATCATGGCGAACCGGATCGTCGAAGCAGCCTGGGGCTGGACCGCCGGCGGCCGTCTCCCGCTGGTCGTGGACGCGTCCTCGTGCACGCTCGGCATCGCGCACGAGGTGGTGCCGTACCTGACGGACCACAATCGGGAGCTGCACGCCGAGCTGAAGATCGTCGACTCCCTGGTGTGGGCGGCGGACGAGCTGTTGCCGCGCCTCACGATCGAGCGGACGGTCGGCTCGGCCGTGCTGCACCCGACCTGCTCGATGGAACACCTCGGCGACGTGGACCAGTTGAGGGCGGTCGCCGAGGCCTGTGCCGACGAGGTCGTGATGCCGGACGACGCGGGCTGCTGCGCCTTCGCGGGCGACCGCGGCATGCTGCACAAGGAGTTGACCGAGTCGGCGACGGCGAAGGAGGCCGCTGAGGTCACTTCCCGCTCCTACGACGCGCATCTGTCGGCGAACCGGATGTGCGAGGTCGGCATGGATCACGCCACCGGTCGCACCTACTACTCGGTTCTCGTGGAGCTGGAGCGTGCGACGCGGCCCGCGCGCGTCAGTCGATCCGTTCACGGGAGTCCAAAGGCTCAGTAAAGGAAGTCCAACTCCCCGACCACTCAGGGCTCTTGCGCCCCGCTCTCACCGCCTCCAGGGTGGCTTGCGTTTGCCACGCACCGCACCCACCACCCTGGAGGTCCGATGCACGACGACAGCCTTCCCCTCGACACCCCCGAGCCCGAAGGCCGTTCACGCCGCGATGTGCTGCGCTCGGCGGGTGTCGCGGGGGCGGGGATAGGCCTCGGCCTCGGCGCACTGGAGTCGGGACCGGCGTACGCCGCGTCGCCCGCGGACGCGCACACGGCGGCGAGCACGGCGCCCGCCCGGCAGGGCGCGACGATGATCGGCGTCCCGTTCGAGCGGCGCTCCACGGTCCGCGTCGGGATCATCGGCCTCGGCAACCGCGGCGGCAGCATGATCGACCTCTTCCTGGCGCTGCCGGGCGTGCGGGTCGTCGCGCTGTGCGACCCGGTGAAGGACAAGACGGAGCGGGCCGCCGCCAAGGTGACGGCCGCGGGTCAGCCGGCCCCGGCGACGTACACCAAGGGCGATCACGACTACGAGAACCTGTGCAAGCGCGGCGACGTGGACTTCGTGTACGCGGCGACGCCCTGGGACCGGCACTTCGAGATGGCGAAGACGGCGATGCTGAACGGCAAGCACGTCGGCGTCGAATGCCCCATCGCGCTCCAGCTCGATCAGCTGTGGGAGCTGGTGAACCTCTCCGAGCGCACCCGTCGGCACTGTATGCAGCTGGAGAACTGCTGCTACGGCCGCAACGAGATGCGGGTGCTGCGGATGGCGCACGCGGGCAAGTTCGGTCAGCTCCTGCACGGCGCGGGGGCGTACAACCACGATCTGCGCGGCCTGATGTTCGACCCGGACTACTACGAGGGCCCGTGGCGACGGCTGTGGCACACCCGGCTGCGCGGTGATCTCTACCCCAACCACGGCTTCGGTCCGGTCGCCAACTACATGGACGTCAACCGCGGTGACCGGGTCACGCACATCTCCAGCTTCGGCACGCCGTCCCTCGGCCTCGCCGAGTACCGGGCCGCCCATATGCCCGCCGGCGACCCGAGCTGGAAGGAGTCCTACATCGAGTCGGACCGCACCATCAGCCTCGTGCAGACGGCGAAAGGCCGGGTGATCCGGCTGGAACACGATGTCAGCACCCCGCACCCGTACTCGCGAATCAATCAACTGGGCGGCACGAAGGGTGTGTTCGAGGACTATCCGGAGCGCATCTACATCGAGCCGGATCACAAGGACGACGCCTGGGGCGACTTCTCGAAGTACGCCGACTGGGACCACTGGCTGTGGAAGGAGCACGCCGATCCGCCCGGCGGCCACGGCGGCATGGACTACATCATGGTCTACCGCCTGATGCAGACGATGCGGCTCGGTCTCGTACCGGACTTCGACGTGTACGACGCCGCGACGTGGACCTCGCCGGTGCCGTTGAGCCATCTCTCCATCAAGGCGAAGGGCGCGCCGCAGCCGATCCCGGACTTCACGCGCGGCGGGTGGCGCACGAAGCGCGGAGGCGTCGATTCGCAGAGGCCGACCGAAGAGTAGTCGGCTCTCGTCGCCATGCTGCTGACCCTGTCGGCCCTGGTCAACGCCGTGCTCGTGCCTCCGGTGCTGCCGTACGCCCGTCTCGCCGTCAACTACGGCGAGGCGGGCGCCCCACCGGTACGGTCTCGCGCGCGCTGTCGCACCGGGGCCCGCGTCGACAACGGCCACGACATCGACAAGCGCGGGTCTGGTGTCAGGCCGCCCCGAGTTCGGCCTTGTCTCCCATGACCACGACCGGGTGCTGTGCGGGGTCGAGCGTCTTGAGCAGGTATTCCATGTTCGCCTTCGACTGGCTCACGCAGGCCGAGGTGCCGCTGCCGTGGTCCATGTGCAGCCAGATGCTGCCGCCCTTGGTCTGGCCCTGCGGACGTGTCGGGTCGTTCGGCGCGGTGCCCTTCACCCGGTTGTAGTCGATCGCGATGACGTAGTCGAAGTCGTGCCAGTGCGACTTCGCCCAGTAGTGCGGCGCCTGGATCGACGCGGTCTGCGTGTAGGGCAGCTTCGCCCCCGGGTCGGCCAGGACGCCACCGGCGTCGCTGAGCGTGAACACGCCGACGGGACTGCGCTTGTCGTCCTCCCGGTGGCTCGTCGTCCAGCCCTTCTTGCCGTTGTGCCCGGACCAGCCGCGGGCCTTCTTCCAGGTGTCGCCCGACTTGGTGTAGAGGACGATCGTCGAGTCCGCGGAGTTCTTCCCGTCCCCGTAGACCGCGACGACCTGCCGTGAGTTCGCGGGAATCTGCTTCTGGTAGCGGGCGCCGACGTCCGGGATCGTCTTCGAGGCGGCCGGCCGTGCCGCGTCGGTGTGCGCGTCGTCGTCCGAGCCGTGCCCTCCTGACGTGGCACTTCCGCCGTCCGCGCCGCACGCCGCCACCGTCGTCAGCAACACCCCGCAGGCCGCCGCCGCGACACCCGCCCGAACCGCACCCGCAATACGCATGCGTTCCATGCTCGCACCCCGGCGGGCGAACCCCCGCGCCGGGCCCGGCCGCCACGGCCGTACCCGGCCGAATCTTTGCCGCCCGACAAAAAACCGTTTGCCTCCGGTCACTGAGGGGCGCGAACCTTTCACGGTTTGTTCCGTCGTCTTCCGCTCTTCCCACCCGCTTCCCGCCTCCACCCCTCCTGATCTCCGCTTCTCCCCCTCCACCACCCCGCGGCCCCTTCCGTCTCTCCCGCCTCCGCCATTCCCCCTCATCTTCTTATCGACTTGTCGATACCTGGGACGTCATGCAGATCTCCGACCTTCCGTACTCCGATCCGGGCGTGCCCGACGCGCGCTCCGGCCCCCGGTTCCTGCTCTGGCTCGGCCGGAACCAGATCGGCGGCCAGCTCAAGTCCCTCGCCTGGGGACTGCTCCACTTCAGCTCGGTCGCCGGTCTCCCGTACGGCGTGGGCTACGCCGTCCAGGCCGTCGTCGACCGCTCCGGCACCCGGCTCGCCGCCGCGGGCGGGCTGATCGTGCTGCTCGGTGCCGCCATCGCGCTCGGCGACACCATGCTGCACCGCACCGCGGTCACCAACTGGATCACCGCGGCGGCCCGGGTGCAGCAACTGCTCGCCCGCAGGACCGCCGCGCTCGGCGCCGCGCTGACCCGGCGGGTGGCCGCCGGTGAGGTCGTCGCGGTGTCCACCGGCGACGTCGAGAAGATCGGCTGGTTCGTCGAGGCGCTCTCGCGCTTCGCCGCCGCCGCGCTCACCGTCGTCCTGGTCTGCGTCGCTCTCGTCGTGTACCAGCCCGCGCTGGGTGCCGTCGTCGCGATCGGCATGCCGGTTCTCGCCCTCGCCGTCCTGCCGCTGCTGCCCCGCGCCACCCGGCGCGCGGACCATCAGCGGGAGAAGGCGGGCCGCGCCACCGAACTCGCCTCGGACACGGTCGCCGGACTGCGCGTGCTGCGCGGCATCGGCGGCGAGGAACTCTTCCTCGACCGCTACCGCCGCGCCTCGCAGGAGGTCCGCAAGGCCGCCGTGCGCAGTGCTCGTATGTGGTCGCTCATCTCCGCGATCCAGGTCCTCCTTCCCGGACTGCTGCTCATCGTGGTCGTCTGGTACGGCGTCCACCTCGCCCGCGAGGGCCGGATCAGCGTGGGCGAACTGGTCACCGTGTACAGCGCGGTGATGATCCTGAACTACCCGCTGCGGCACTTCGAGGAGATCGCCATGGCGTACTCCTTCTCGCGGCCGTCGGCGCAGCGTGCCGCGCGGGTGCTCTCGCTGCAACGCGTCACCGAGCCCGCGGGCGGACTCCTCGACACGACCGCGCCGTCCGGTGATCTGTACGACCCGGCCACCGGCGTGCTCGCCCCGGCCGGGCTCCTCACCGCCGTCGTGTGCGGTGACCCGGACCTGGCGGGGCGGCTCGCCGACCGGCTCGGCGGGCATCCGGCATCGACGGAGACGGGCGATGCCCCGAACCCCGACGACACCGCCGCCGGTGACGATGAGCGCGAGGCCGAGAAGGCAGGGCTGCCCTCCGTACTGCTGGGCGGGATCCCGCTGGACGAGCTGCCGCTGGACGTCGCCCGCTCGGTCGTGCTCGTCCAGGACAAGGATCCGGTGCTGCTCTCCGGCACGCTCGCCGAACTCCTCTACGTACCGTCCTCCGGTGCGGTCCGGCCGGAGGACGCGCTGGCCGCGGCGCAGTGCGCGGACGTGCTCGACGCCCTGGCGCAGTCGTCCCTGGACGAGGACCCCATGAGCGCCCGGATCACCGAGCGCGGCCGCTCCCTCTCGGGCGGCCAGCGCCAGCGTCTGGCGCTGGCCCGGTCGCTGGTCACCGACCCGGAGGCGCTGGTCCTCGACGAGCCCACGTCCGCCGTGGACTCGCACACCGAGGCCCGGATCGCCCAGGGGGTGCGTGCTCTGCGGCAGGGCCGCACGACGGTGGTCCTCACCTCGTCCCCGCTGCTCCTGGACCGCGCGGACCGGGTGGTGTTCGTCCAGGACGGCACGGCCGTCGCGGTCGGCGAGCACCGCGAACTGGTGCGTACCGAACCCCGGTACCGAGCGGTCGTCACCCGCGAGACCGACGCGGAGGCGCCGGCCGTGCGCACCGGCCCCCGACCGGCCTCCGAAACCGGCATCGAGATCGACATCGAGGAGACGGCATGATCGGCGTAGCGCCACCGGCCTACGACCCGGCGGCCCCCACCACCGCGAACACCCTGCCGGTCGGCGCGCCGGCGACGGTGCGCGGCTATGTGCGCGAGCTGTACCAGCGCCACCGGCGCGCCTTTCTGCTGCTCATCGGCGTCAACACGGTCTCGGTCGTCGCGTCCATGGTCGGGCCCTATCTGCTGGGCGGCCTGATCGAGGACGTCACGGACGGCGCGGGCGCGCTGCGCGACCTGCACCTGGAGCGGATCATCGCCGTGTTCGCGCTCGCCCTCGTCGTGCAGGCCGTGTTCACCCGGCAGGTGCGGCTGCGCGGGGCGATGCTCGGCGAGCGGATGCTGGCGGACCTGCGCGAGGACTTCCTGGTGCGCTCCGTCGGGCTGCCGCCCGGCGTCCTGGAGCGGGCCGGCACGGGCGATCTGCTCTCCCGGATCACCACGGACATCGACCGCCTGGCGAACGCCATGCGGGAGGCCGTGCCGCAGCTGTCCATCGGTGTCGTGTGGGCGGCCCTGCTCATCGGCGGCCTCGCGGTCACCGCGCCGCCGCTGGCTCCGGTGATCCTGATCGCGGTACCGGTCCTCGTGATCGGCTGCCGCTGGTACTTCAAGCGGGCGCCGTCCGCGTACCGCTCGGAGGCGGCCGGGTACGCGGCCGTCGCCGCGGCGCTCGCGGAGACCGTGGACGCCGGCCGGACCGTCGAGGCGCACCGGCTCGGCGACCGCCGGGTGGAGCTGTCCGAGCGCCGCGTCAAGGAGTGGACGGCGTGGGAGCGCTACACGCTCTATCTGCGCTCGGTCCTCTTCCCCGTGATCAACGCGGTGCACGTCCTGGTGCTGCTGTCCGTCCTCCTGATCGGCGGCGTCTTCGTCCTCCAGGGCTGGATCGACGTCGGCCAGCTGACCACGAGCGCGCTCATCGCGCAGATGCTGGTGGATCCGGTGGGTCTGATCCTGCGCTGGTACGACGAGCTCCAGGTGGCCGGGGTGTCCCTGGCCCGGCTCGTCGGCGTACGGGACATCGAGCCGGACGCGGGCGACGCCTCGGTGCGCCCCGACGGGCGTGACGTGCACGCCGACGAGGTGCACTTCGGCTACCGCGAGGGCGTCGACGTGCTGCGCAAGGTGTCCCTCGAAGTGCGGCCGGGCACGCGGCTCGCCCTGGTCGGCCCGTCCGGTGCGGGCAAGTCGACGCTGGGCCGGCTGCTCGCCGGGATCTACGCGCCGCGAAGCGGGCAGGTCACGCTCGGCGGCGCGGAGCTGTCCCGGATGCAGGCGGAGCAGGTCCGCTCGCACGTGGCGCTGGTCAATCAGGAGCACCACGTCTTCGTCGGCTCGCTCCGCGACAACCTGCGGCTGGCCCGGACCGACGCCGAGGACGCCGAGCTGTGGGCGGCGCTCGGCGCCGTCGACGCCGACGGGTGGGCGCGGGGTCTGGCCGAGGGCCTGGACACCGAGGTCGGATCGGGCGGGACGGCGCTCACGCCCGCGCAGGCCCAGCAGATCGCCCTGGCCCGGCTGGTCCTCGCCGATCCGCACACTCTGGTCCTGGACGAGGCGACCTCGCTGCTCGACCCGCGCGCGGCCCGCCACCTGGAGCGCTCGCTCGCCCGGGTCCTCGACGGCCGGACGGTCGTGGCCATCGCGCACCGGCTGCACACCGCGCACGACGCGGACGTGATCGCCGTGGTCGAGGACGGCCGCATCCGCGAGCTGGGCAGCCATGACGAGCTGGTCGCGGCCGACGGGGCGTACGCCGCGCTGTGGCGGTCCTGGCACGGGTGACCGGGCCAGGAGGCGGTGCGCGGCCGGGCTCAGATGAAGTTGAGCGCGGCCGCGCACCCCACTCCGCCGGCCAGCATGAACACGGGCATGAGCACCTTGAGCTCGATCCAGCTGCCGGCCCGGAACCGCATGGGCTTGGGCGGGCCGAGCGGGTACCAGCGCTTGCGGCCGATGGGGATGGGCCACAGGATCGGGCAGCCCGAGACCGTGAGGGCGTCCCCGATGTCGTGGACCAGGGCGCCGAGCACGATCGGCAGGCCCAGCCACAGGTACTCCTGGCCGGGATCGGTGAACAGCCAGTCCGATCCGTTGCCCGGTTGGTCGAGGACTCCGGCGATGATCCAGGCGCTGGTCGCCGCGAGCAGCCATACCAGGACGTCGCTGCTGGATCCGCGGGCGGCCCGCCACAGCAGTCCCTCGATGGCGAGCACCATGTGGACGAAGAGGATGGCCAGGACGGCCCAGCGCCCCCCGGTGATGGCCGCGACCGAGGCGCCAGCCCCGGTGAGAACCGCCCAGACCCAGGTGTGGGTGAGGGTGCGGTGCCCTCCCGAGCGTCGGGGGTCCGCCGCGGTCCTGGTCGCCTTGTAGACGGCGTACGAGAGTTTGTCGACGATCTCGCAGAGCCATTTGGAGAGCGGGCCGAAGGCGCGTGAGATGGTCGCCGCCTTGTGGTCGAGGTCGGGGGCGAGTGCCGCGCCCGCGCAGATCAGGGCGCCCGCCAGGACGACCGGCCAGGGCATCGGGTGCCCCGCGGCCGCCGCGGCCGCGCCCACCCCCAGCCAGGCCGCCGCTCCTGACAACGAGTGTGCCGGTCCCATCATGGCTCTGTTCCGCCCCTGTCCCACTTGTGCCGACCGCCCGCGTCGTGTCGACATGTCCCTTGTACCGACGCTCTGTTGACTTATCGAGGGTGTACGTACCCTGACGCCCCGTCGGCGACCCAGCGTAACCTTCGTGATCTTCGTACGGGCATCCGATTGCCGGATCGGGGCGGAAGGCAGGCAAGATGGTGACGTGACCCTTATCGATCAGCTCCCGCAGACCGCAGATCCGGACGCCCTCTACGACGCCTTCGAGTCGTGGGCACAGGAGCGTGGTCTCACCCTCTATCCGCACCAGGAGGAGGCGCTGATCGAGGTGGTGTCGGGTGCGAACGTGATCGTGTCGACGCCCACCGGCTCCGGCAAGAGCATGATCGCGGCCGCTGCGCACTTCGCGGCGCTCGCCCGCGACGAGGTCACCTTCTACACGGCACCGATCAAGGCGCTCGTCTCCGAGAAGTTCTTCGAGCTGTGCAAGATCTTCGGCACCGAGAACGTCGGCATGCTCACCGGCGACGCGTCGGTCAACGCGGACGCGCCCGTGATCTGCTGCACCGCCGAGGTACTGGCCTCCATCGCGCTGCGCGACGGCGCCCAGGCCGACATCGGCCAGGTCGTGATGGACGAGTTCCACTTCTACGCGGAGGGCGACCGCGGCTGGGCCTGGCAGATCCCGCTGCTGGAACTGCCGCAGGCGCAGTTCATCCTGATGTCGGCGACGCTCGGCGACGTCTCGATGTTCGAGAAGGACCTGACGCGCCGCACCGGCCGCCCCACCTCGGTGGTCCGCTCGGCCACCCGTCCGGTGCCGCTGTCCTACGAGTACCGGCTCACGCCGCTCACCGAGACGCTGACCGAGCTGCTCGACACGAGGCAGGCCCCGGTCTACATCGTGCACTTCACGCAGGCGCAGGCCGTCGAGCGCGCGCAGGCGCTGATGAGCATCAACATGTGCACGCGCGAGGAGAAGGACCGGATCGCCGAGCTGATCGGCAACTTCCGGTTCACCACGAAGTTCGGCCGCAACCTGTCCCGCTACGTGCGTCACGGCATCGGCGTGCACCACGCGGGCATGCTGCCGAAGTACCGGCGCCTCGTGGAAAAGCTCGCCCAGGCAGGCCTGTTGAAGGTCATCTGCGGCACGGACACCCTCGGCGTCGGCGTCAACGTCCCGATCCGTACGGTGCTGTTCACGGCGCTCACCAAGTACGACGGCACCCGGGTGCGCACGCTGCGCGCCCGTGAGTTCCACCAGATCGCTGGGCGGGCCGGCCGGGCCGGCTTCGACACGGCGGGCTTCGTCGTGGCCCAGGCGCCCGAGCACGTCATCGAGAACGAGAAGGCGCTGTCGAAGGCCGGCGACGATCCGAAGAAGCGGCGCAAGGTCGTCCGCAAGAAGGCCCCCGAGGGTTTCGTCGGGTGGACGGAGAGCACCTTCGAGAAGCTCATCGCCTCCGAGCCGGAGCCGCTGACCTCCCGCTTCCGCGTCACGCACACGATGCTGCTGTCGGTCATCGCGCGTCCGGGCAACGCGTTCGACGCGATGCGCAAGCTGCTCGAGGACAACCACGAGCCGCGCAAGGCCCAGCTGCGGCACATCCGCCGGGCCATCGCGATCTACCGCTCGCTGCTCGACGGCGGCATCGTCGAGAAGCTGGACCAGCCCGACGCCACGGGCCGGATCGTCCGGCTGACCGTCGACCTCCAGCAGGACTTCGCGCTCAACCAGCCGCTGTCGACGTTCGCCCTCGCCGCCTTCGATCTGCTCGACAAGGAGTCGCCGTCGTACGCGCTCGACATGGTGTCGGTCGTGGAGTCCACGCTCGACGACCCGCGGCAGATCCTGCACGCCCAGCAGAACAAGGCGCGCGGTGAGGCCGTCGCCCTGATGAAGGCGGACGGGGTCGAGTACGAGGAGCGCATGGAGCGCCTCCAGGACATCTCCTACCCGAAGCCCCTGGAAGAACTGCTCTTCCACGCCTACAACACGTACCGCACGAGCCACCCGTGGGTCGGCGACCACCCGCTGTCGCCGAAGTCGGTGATCCGGGACATGTACGAGCGCGCGATGTCCTTCACCGAGTTCGTCTCCCACTACGAGCTCGCGCGCACCGAGGGCATCGTCCTGCGCTACCTGGCGAGCGCCTACAAGACGCTCGACCACACCGTGCCCGACGACCTCAAGTCGGAGGACCTGGAGGACCTGATCGCCTGGCTGGGCGAGATGGTGCGCCAGGTCGACTCCAGCCTGCTTGACGAGTGGGAGCAGCTGGCCAACCCGGAGGAGATGACGGCCGAGGAGGCCCAGGAGAAGGCCGACCAGGTCAAGCCGGTCACGGCGAACGCGCGCGCCTTCCGTGTCCTCGTCCGCAACGCGATGTTCCGCCGGGTCGAGCTCGCCGCGCTCGACAACGTCGAGGAACTCGGCGAGCTGGACGGCGACGCCGGGTGGGACGCCGACGCCTGGGGCGAGGCCATGGACAAGTACTGGGACGAGTACGAGGACCTCGGTACCGGGCCCGACGCGCGCGGTCCCAAGCTGCTCATGATCGAGGAGGATCCCGAGCACGGTCTGTGGAAGGTCCGCCAGACCTTCGCCGACCCGAACGGCGACCACGACTGGGGCATCAGCGCCGAGGTCGACCTCGCGGCCTCCGACGCCGAGGGCCGGGCCGTCGTCCGGGTCACGGACGTCGGTCAGCTGTAGTCCCCCGGCCGGCCGGACGACCGGGTCCGGCCGCGTCCCCGCGCCTGATCCGTCCGGGCGCCCACACGAGAGAGAACCACGCATGACGAATCCCGCGGAGCGGCTTGTCGACCTGCTCGACCTGGAGCAGATCGAGGTCAACATCTTCCGTGGGCGCAGCCCGCAGGAGTCCCTGCAGCGCGTCTTCGGCGGGCAGGTCGCAGGGCAGGCCCTGGTGGCCGCGGGCCGCACCACCGAGGGCGACCGTCCCGTGCACTCGCTGCACGCGTACTTCCTGCGCCCGGGCCGTCCGGGCGTGCCCATCGTGTACCAGGTCGAACGGGTCCGCGACGGCCGCTCGTTCACCACGCGCCGGGTCACCGCCGTCCAGCAGGGTCGCACGATCTTCAATCTCACCGCCTCCTTCCACAAGCCCGAAGAGGGAGCCTTCGAGCACCAGTTGCCGCCGGCCCGGGAGGTTCCGGACCCGCAGTCGCTGCCGACGATCGCCGAAGAGATCAAGGGCCATCTGGGGGCGCTGCCCGAGGCGCTGGAGCGCATGGCCCGGCGCCAGCCCTTCGACATCCGCTACGTGGACCGGCTGCGCTGGACCCCGGAGGAGGTCGCGAGCGCCGAGCCGCGCAGCGCCGTGTGGATGCGTGCGGTCGGTCCCCTCGGTGACGACCCGCTGGTGCACACCTGCGCGCTCACGTACGCCAGCGACATGACCCTCCTCGACGCCGTGCGGCTGCCGATCGAGCCACTGTGGGGCCCGCGCGGATTCGACATGGCCTCGCTCGACCACGCCATGTGGTTCCACCGTCCTTTCCGTGCCGATGAGTGGTTCCTGTACGACCAGGAGTCGCCGATCGCGACGGGCGGTCGTGGTCTGGCCCGGGGCCGCATCTACGACGTCGAGGGCCGGCTGCTGGTGTCCGTGGTGCAGGAGGGCCTGTTCCGGAAGCTCGAATCGTGAGCGCCGTGGAGCCGGGCGATCTGGAGACGCTGCTCGCGCAGTCGGTGCGGCTGCGCGAGACGGGCCACCGGGAGGAGGCGCGCGAGCGGCTGCTCGCCCTGCGCGCCCGGTTCCCCGAGGACGTCCGTGTCGCGTACCAGACGGCGTGGGCCCATGACGTCCTCGGTCTCGAGGCGGACGCCGTCCCGCACTATGTCGACGCGGTCGCGGGCCCGGGGCTGTCCACGGATGACCGGCGCGGTGCGCTGCTCGGCCTCGGCAGCACCTACCGCACGCTCGGCCGCCACGCGGATGCCGTGGCCACACTGAGCGCGGCGACCGCGGAGTTCCCCGAGGACAACGCGCTCAAGACGTTCCTGTCGATGGCGCTGTACAACGTGGGGCGCGCCCATGACGGCATGCGGCTGCTGCTGACGGTGCTGGCCGCGACCAGCGCCGACCCGGACATCGTGGGCTACCGGCCCGCGATCGAGTACTACGCCAGAGACTTGGACGCCGTCGAGGGCGACGGCTCCGCGGACGGCACCGACTAGGCCTTTCGCGCCCCGGGGTTCACCCTCGTCTGCCGAGCAGGCGCCCCCACAGGCTCCGCGTCGGCTCGGCCGGGGCCGGAACCGTGAAGTCCTCGGCTGCCACCGGGTGCGCCGGGGCGTGCGGTCCGTCGGGTGCGGGCTGCGGAGCAGCAAGGAGTGGCGCCGGTCGCAGCCGGCGGGCCTTGTCCAGGCTCAGGAGCAGATTGGCCCGCAGCCAGCTGATCTCGGCCGGGTCGTCGGCGACGAGGATCCGCTCGACGACCTGCGCGGTGGGCGAATCCGGCGCCCCGTACCAGCTCTCGTGGGGCCGCAGCCGAAGCAGGTGGGTCCGCTCGTGGGGACTGTCGACCATGTCGGCGAGCAGGTCTGCGTCGAGGAACGTGGTGATCGCGGCGGCCCGCTCCCAGGGATCACCGCACTGGTCGAGCAGATATCGGGCGTGCCGGGACCGCCAGGTCCGTGGCCGCAGGTCTTTCCCGGCCGCGATGCGGGCGCGCATCGCGGCCGGTGCCCGCCCGGTCAGGAGCGGGGCGTGGACCTCGGACCGCGCGAACTCCTGCAGTTCCTGCGCCAGGTACAGCCAGACCACGGTCTTGTAGCGGTTGACGTAGAACTTCGCGGGCGTCAGCATCCCGGCCCGCGCGAGCCGGGTGAACCGGCTCGGCGGGATGTCCATGATCGACGCGCCCTGCGCGGTGCCCACCACGCGGACCTGCTCACGCAGGGCGTCCGGAAATCCCTCGGCCTCGCGAATACGGTCGATCTCTTCACGCGGCACCCGGCGCAGGCCGCCGTCCGGTGCCGCGACGGTGCGGATCCGGCCGAGCCGGACGGCCAGGTCGAACTCGCCCCGCTTCAGGCCCAGCTCACGCGCCGCGCTCCCCTGAGGCCTGGTCATGGTGTTGCCTTGCACGATGGTCTCCCCCGTCGAACGATGCACGGCAGTCACTCTCCGTGACCACCCGGGAAAACCGTAGCGCTGATCGACCTTCCGCGTGCGAGCCTGTGGATAACTCCACCGTCGCCGGAAACCCGCAGGTCAGAGCTCTCCGGCGGACGACCTCTCCGGCTGCCGCTTGCCGACGCCGAGGTGTTCGCCGACGCGGTTGACCAGGAGGGTCATCTCGTAGGCGACCTGGCCGATGTCGGCCTCCGCGTCGCTGAGCACGCACAGGCAGCTGCCGTCCCCGGCGGCGGTGACGAACAGGACGGCGTCGTCGAACTCGATCATCGTCTGCCGTACGCCGCCCGCACCGAAGTGCCGACCCGACCCCTTGGCGAGGCTGTGCAGTCCGGACGAGACGGCGGCGAGATGCTCGGCGTCCTCGCGCCCCAGATCCGAACTGGCGCCGGTGACGAGTCCGTCGTTGGACAGCACCAGGGCATGGCGCACGTGTTCGACACGCCCCGTCAGGTCGTCGAGCAGCCAACCGAGTCCGGTGTTCTCCGCCATGTTCCTGTCTCCCCGCTCCCCTGTGACTCCCCGTCTCCGGGCACGGCGTCTCCCCTGCCCGGAGGATTTGTCTCGCAAGCCTTCCCCACGGCCGCCCTCCGGGCAAGCAGGATGGGCCCATGGCACACAAGATGACCGATGAGGAATGGCACGCCTTCGTCTCCGAGGGCACGCGCACGGCCAAGCTGTCGACGGTGCGGGCGGACGGCAGTCCGCACATCGCGCCGGTCTGGTTCGTCCTGGACGGCGACGACATCGTCTTCAACACCGGCAAGGACACGGTGAAGGGCCGCAATCTGGCCCGCGACGGCCGCGTCGCCCTGTGCGTGGACGACGAGCGGCCGCCGTTCTCGTTCGTGACGATCCAGGGGCACGCCGAACTCAGCGAGGAGCCGGCCGAGCTGGTGGAGTCGGCCACCCGGATCGGCGGCCGGTACATGGGCGCGGACCGCGCCGAGGAGTTCGGCAGGCGCAACGGCGTACCCGGCGAACTCGTCGTCCGGGTCCGTGTCGACAAGGTCGTGGCGCTCGGTGACGTAGCCGACTGAGCCGGGCCGGTCAGCCGACCGAGTCGAGCAGCCGGGCGGTGTACATCCGCCCGGCGTACTCGACGAGCCGGATCAGCACCTCCTTCCCCGAGTCCTTGTCGCGCGCGTCGCACAGCACCACAGGGGTCCCGCGGTCGAGGTCGAGGGCCTGTGCCACTTCGTGTGCCCCGAACGCCCTGGCGCCCGCGAAGCAGTTGACCGCCACGACGAACGGGATGCGGCGGTGCTCGAAGTAGTCCACGGCGGGGAAGCACTCCTCGAGCCGTCGGGTGTCCGCGAGGACGACGGCGCCGAGGGACCCTTGCGACAGTTCGTCCCACAGGAACCAGAAGCGGTCCTGCCCCGGCGTGCCGAACAGGTAGAGCGACAGACCGGATCTGATGGTGATGCGGCCGAAGTCCATGGCCACGGTCGTGGTGGTCTTGCGGGACACCGCCGCGGTGTCGTCCACCGACTGGCCCAGTTCGCTGAGCCGTTCCTCGGTGCGCAGCGGCCGGATCTCGCTGACCGCGCCGACCAGGGTGGTCTTGCCCACCCCGAAGCCGCCCGCGACCAGGATCTTCAGGGACAGGGCGGCGCTCTCGGCCGTGGAGTCAGAGTGCTCGGAGTCCATCGATGACCTCTCTCAAGATCGTTTCGGCCGGTAGCCGTGCGGGCGGAACCGGGCTGGTGACCTTGACGCAGCCCAGTTCGAGCAGGTCACCGAGGAGCACCCGGACCACTCCCACGGGGACCTCGGTGCCGGCGGCGAGTTCGGCGACGGTCTGCGTCTCGGCGCGGCACATGTCGATGATCGACCGGTGTTCGGGGCCGAGCACGATGTCGTCGTGGACGTCCGGCGCGGCGGATTCCAGGGACACCAGGGCGATCAGGTCGCACCGCGCTCCCTGGGGACTCGCCGAGGTACGGCCGGCGGTCACCGTGTAGGGGCGGACCATCGGCCCGGCCTCGTGGTCGAACCACTGGCTGCCCGGCGCCTCCGGACCGCCGGGCTTCTGAGGGCCCGTACGGGCTTGCGCGCCCTGGTGGGGCACGTCGAACAGGTCGTCGTCCGCATCGTCGTCCATGGGGCGTCAGCCGCCTCCCTCAGCCCGCGGTGGCCGACGGCCCGGCGAACCGGTCCGGTGAGCGCAGGTGTTCGCCCACCCGCTTCACCAGGCGGGCCATCTCGTAGGCGACGAGTCCGATGTCGGCCATGGCGGTGGTCAGGACCGCGAGGCAGGAGCCGTCCCCGGCGGCGGCGACGAACAGGAACGCGTCGTCCATCTCCACCATGGTCTGCCGCACGCCCCCGGTGCCGAAGTGCCGGCCCGTGCCCTTGGCGAGGCTGTTGAACCCGGAGGCGACGGCGGCGAGATGTTCGGCGTCCTCGCGGCCGAGGCCGTTGGACGCGCCGACGGCCAGACCGTCGTTGGAGAGCACCACGGCGTGCCGGAGTTCCGTGACCCGCGTGACCAGGTCGTCGAGGAGCCAGTCGAGTTCGCCGGATCCGTGGGCCGTGCCCGTGGTCGGTTCCTTGATCATGAGAGGTCTCCTCCGCTGCTGTCACTGCCTGGTGGACGTCCGCCGCCCCGGAGCCAGCCGTCCCGGAAGGACGCCATCCGGGCCCGGACCTGTTCGGGGGTGCGCTCCCCCGGCTCCGGAACGCCGCGCACGGAGGGCGGCCGGTCCTCGGGGCGCGTACGCAATTGGGGCGCGAGGCTGGCCTGGCGCACGCGGCGCGGCAGACCCTCGGGGTCCGCCGCCTCTCCGCCGTCCTGGGCGGCGGACATGCGCAGACGGAGTGCGGTGACACCGGACGGATGCGGTGTCTCCTCGGGTGCCGGTCCCGCCGAGGGGGCGAGCGCCGGGCGGGATGCGGGTGCGGGGACGGGATTGGTGTTCATGGGCGCTGCTTCGGGCTCGGGCACGCGCGCGTAGCGGCGCTCTTCTTCGGACGGTGGGTGGGGGGCGTCGGAGGTCTCGGCGCCGCCCTTGTGCAGCAAGGAGGTCGGCATGAGGACCACCGCTGTGGTGCCCCCGTAGGGGGAGGTGCGCAGGTTCACCTTGATGTCGTGGCGACGGGCCAGGCGGCTCACCACGAAGAGGCCGAGCCGGTCGCTGTCGAACAGGGCGAGTGTCTCGGACTGATGGATGCGTTCGTTCGCCTCGTCGAGGGCCTCTCTGCCCATGCCGAGACCGCGGTCCTCGATCTCGATGGCGTAGCCGTTGGCGACGGGCTCACCGTTGATGCGCACTTTGGTGTGCGGGGGCGAGAACTGGGCGGCGTTCTCGACGAGTTCGGCCAGCAGGTGGGTGAGGTCGGCGACGGCCGCGCCCGTGACGTCGACGTCCGCGAGGTGGCGTACCTCCACGCGCGCGTAGTCCTCGATCTCCGAGACCGCGGCGCGGCAGACGTTCGTCAGTGGGACGGGCACCCGCCAGGCGCGGCCCGGTGCGGCTCCGGAGAGGATGATGAGGCTCTCCGCGTGGCGTCGCATCCGGGTGGTGAGGTGGTCGAGGCGGAAGAGGTCGCCGAGTTCGCCCGGGTCCTCGGCGCGGCGCTCCATGGTGTCCAGGAGCCCGAGTTGGCGGTGGACGAGGACCTGGCTGCGCCGGGCCAGGTTCACGAAGACGCCGGAGATGCCGTTGGCGAGTTCGGCGCGCTCCACAGCGGCGTGCAGGGCCGCGCGGTGCACCGTGGTGAGCGCTTCCGAGACCTGTCCGGTCTCGTCCTCCGCGGGTGGCCCCTGGGGTGCCTCGGCCGCCACGTCGATCTCCTCGCCGGCCCGCAGCTTGCGCATGGCCTGCGGGAGTTTGCGCCGGGCGATCTCCAGGGCGGTGTTGCGCAGGCTGATCAGTTCGACGACGAGGCCGCGGCCGATCCGGACGGAGATGACCAGCGAGGCGACCACGGCGACGAGACCGAACAGCACGGCCGCGCCCGCCGGTGACAACAGCCCCCTGGTGAACGGATCGGAGCCGCCCGTGGAGTCGGCCCCGATGGCCCGCATGCCGTCCTGCACGGTCGCGTGCGCCACGACCCAGGTGTCCGTGGACGCGTCGGCGAGCGCCTTGCGCCCGGGCCGCGCGACGAGCGTCCGGTCCTCGACGGCGCGTACGTCGCCGTACGCGCTCCCCTCCGCGAGACGGTTCCAGGCGGCTCGCGCGGGCCCGCGCAGATCGGTGGTGGCCGTGTCGGTCAGCGTCCTGCGGGTCTCGGCGGCTCCGACGAACAGCCGGAGCCGCGTGTCGTCCAGGTCCCCGGCCAGGCGGGCGCTCGTCAGCAGCGCGTTCTCCCGCGACAGCATCTCGGCCGCGCGGGCGAGTTCGAGCAGTACGCGCGCGTCGGAGCCCGCTGCCGGGTCCTGGATTCCGGTGAGTGCCCCAACTGCCGTGAAGGCCGCGTCGATGCTCCCGCTGTACTGCCCGTAGGCGGTGTCCCAGCCGGTGCGGCGTTCCAGGACCGCGGCGCGCACGGTGCGCAGTCTCTCGGCGCCCGTCACGAAGGCGGCGAGCCGGACGGACATGCCATGAGGCAGGTCCGCGCCGTCGGCCACGGTGGTGCCCCGGCCCGGGCGGAGGGCGGTGACGGCACGGTCGGTGGCGGTGCCGAGCCGTTTGAGCACGTCGCCCCGGTCGGCCGCGGGCGCTGTGGCGTAGCCGACCGCCGCTTCCCGCTCCGCCTGGAGCGCCGTCACAGCCCGGATGACGGGCTTGCGCACGGTGGAGTCGACCTGCTGCGCCTGCCGGATGCGCGCGACGTCCTGGGTGGTGGCCACGGTCGCGTACCCCCACAGGGCGAGCAGGGAGACGACGGGCACCATCAGCAGACAGATGATCTTCGCCCGGACCGTTCGGGGGCGCAGGTGTCGGTGCCCCGCGCGCGTGGGGCGGCTGTTCGGCACGGGTCCGGTGGCGGCGTCCTCGGCAGCGGGCGGTCCGGCGTGTGCGCGCCGCCCGCGCGCGAGGGGCGCGGGTGTCGGTGGCGGGCCTGAGCCGGGAGTACTGCGGGGCGGGCGCATGGGCTCCTCGATCGGGGTGTGGGTCGGCGGACGCGGCGCGGCGGTTGGTCAGCGGGCTGTGCCGCTCTGCAGCGCCTGCTGGGCCGACGCGGAGGCCAGCCGTTCGTGCGCGGTCGGGGACAGTGCGACGAACGCCGAGGTCAGGAAGAGGTACGAGCCCAGTCCCACGGCGAGGGGGAAGACGAACTGCATCGCCGAGGCGCCGGGCAGGGACGTCGTGGAGGGGGTCACCCGCACGCTCACCGCGAACATGCCGGTGTAGTGCATGCTGCTCACCGCGCCGCCCATGACCAGGGACGCGACCGCCACCGCCGCGGGCGACTTGATGTTGAGGCCCGCCCAGAGCGCCACCGTCGCGGCGATGACGGCGACCACGACGGACAGCGCCACCAGGAGCGGGTCGTAACTGATGCTGCCGTGCAGGCGCAGGGCCGCCATCCCCAGGTAGTGCATGCTCGCGACGCCGAGTCCGGTGGTGAGGCCGCCCAGGGCGAGGGCCCGGTTCCGCTCGCGGCTGTAGCCGACGGCGAAGACCCCGGCGCCGACGACGGCCATCGCGACGACCAGGCTCAGGATGGTGAGCGGCACGTTGTAGCGGATCTCGGTGCCGGTGACGCCGAAGCCGAGCATCGCGACGAAGTGCATCGTCCAGATCCCGGTGCCGATGGCCGAGGCCGCCGTGAGGAGCCAGTTGCGCCGGGTGCGCCCGGTCGCGTTGAGGGCGCGCACGGTGCAGCGCAGGCCGAGCGCCGCACCGATGCAGGCCATCAGGTACGACAGCACGGGGGTCAGCCAGCCGAAGGCGGCGTGGTCCAGGTGTCCCATGGCCCAGGGACGCTAGCCCTGCCGGGGGCGCACGGCTGGGGCGCATTTCGAAAGCTGCCGGAAGATGACTGAGATGCGGCACGGAACGACCGCGCCAGGGTCGAACATGTGCACCGTACGCGCTTGCGACCCTTTCGGTTCGGATAGGGATCTTTCGACCACACGCCCCTTCGCCGTGCCGCCGTCGCTGTCAGTGGGCTGCGCCATCATGGTGCGCATGAGCGACGACCCCACACGCGTGCAGGAGTTCTTCTCGGCCCGGGCCGAGAACTGGGACGCCCGCTTCCCCGACGACGGTCCGGCGTACGCGGCCGCGGTGTCCGCCCTGGGGCTGCGTCCCGGCGACAGAGTGCTCGACGCCGGTTGCGGGACGGGCCGGGCGCTGCCTCCGCTGCGTGCGGCCGTGGGTTCCTCGGGGACGGTCCTCGGCGTCGATCTGACACCGGCGATGCTGGCGGCGGCCGTGCGGGCCGGCCGGCACGGCGACGGGCGGTTGCTGCTGGCGGATGTGTCCCGACTGCCGCTGCGGACCGGCGCCCTGGACGCGGTGTTCGGCGCTGGGCTGATCTCCCACCTGCCGCACCCGGAGGAGAACCTTCGCGAACTCGCGCGCGTGGTGAGGCCGGACGGGATCCTCGCCCTCTTCCATCCGATCGGCCGGGCCGCCCTGGCCGCGCGCCACGGCCGGCAGCTCACCCCGGACGATCTGCGGGCGGAGCCTCAGTTGGGCCCGCTGCTGGCCGGTTCGGGCTGGCGGCTGACGTCGTACGTCGACGAGGACACGCGCTTCCTCGCGCTGGCGGTGCGCGAGAGCTGAGTTGCTGCGGGCCCGGCCCGCCGGGCGGGGCGCGTCACCCGCGAACAGCGGCCACGAAGGCGTCCGGATTGTCGAACATGACGTTGTGTCCCGCGCCGGGCACCGTGACGACCCGGACGCCCGAGGCCGTCAGGCGTTCCGCGCCAGGCAGTTCGCCGCTCAGCTCTCCCTGGACGTAGACCCGGTCGGCGTCCAGCGCCTCCAGCATGTGGCGCATGGTGGGCTCGGTGCCGCGGAAGAGGCCGACGGCGCTGCGGTGCAGGGCGAGCGGGTCGGTGAGGCGCATGGTGGCCGCCCACAGGGGACCGACGTGCTCCAGCACGCGCGCGTAACCGCCCCCGGACACGAACGCGCCCTCCTCGTAGGACGCGATGCCGCTGCTGCCCGCCGTGAGGGGCGGGTGCGGGTCGAGGTTCCCCTCGGTGACGACGAGCCGGGTCACCAGGTCGCGCCGACGGTACGCGAGGACGATCGCCACGGCACCGCCCATGCTGTGCCCGACGATCTCCGCCCCGCTCACTCCGGCGGCGTCGAGCGCGGCGGCCAGCGCGTCCGCGTGGCCCTCCAGCGTGTAGCCGAAGTCGGCGGGCCGGTCGCTGATGCCGTGCCCCGGCAGGTCCACGAACAGCGAGCGGCGTCCGGCCAGTTCGGGCCGGGCGGCGACATGCGCGTGATAGACGGTCGAGGCCGAGCCGAGACCGTGGACGTACACCCGGGCCGGCTCCGCGCCCGCCACCTCCGTCCATCGGACACAGCTCCCCGACGCATCGAACGACGTCTGCCGCATGACGCACTCCTCACCCGGATCGGTCCCCGATCCTTGTCGACCACCACACTTCGCGAGTCACCGACAATACATCGGGCTCGAAGTACCTCGTCACCGAAGTGCACCACGTGCGGGGTAATCCATATACGAGGTACTCCCTTCTGGAGATACTCCGGCCACGACTTCGTGCGTCACAATGTCGGCATGCTGGAGCTCGCCATCCTCGGTTTCCTCTACGACGCCCCCCTGCACGGCTACGAGCTGCGCAAACACATCACGGCGCTCACCGGTCACGTACGGCCCGTCGCCGAGAGCACGCTGTACCCGGCGATCAAGCGCCTGGAGAAGGCCGGGCTGCTCACGCGGGAGACACAGCCCGGCACGGTGGCCGCCCCCCGGCACATGCTGAGCCTCACGGAGGCGGGCCGCGAGGAGCTGCGGCGCAGGCTCCGGGAGCCCGCCCGCGCGGACATCACCGACGAGAACCGCTGGTTCACCGTGCTCGCGTTCCTGCGGCACCTGGCGGATCCGCGGGAGCAGGCGAACGTGCTGCGCCAGCGACTCGACTTCCTTGAGGAGCCCGCGAGCTTCTTCTACGCGGGCGAACGGCCGCTGCGCGCTGAGGAGTTGGACGACCCCTTCCGGCGGGGGATCCTGACCATCGCGCGAGCCACCAGTCGCACCGAACTCACCTGGCTGCGCGACACGCTCACCTCGCTGACGCCGAAGCCGAGTTGACGGTCGACGTCCAGGGGCCGGACCGGCCGCGTTCTGCCACCATGGCTTCAACTCGACGCCGCATCGATGTGCTTGATCGACCGAAGACGATCAACTGGGGACGGTGGCCCTCATGTTCGACAGAGCCCGCAAGGCATGGAGCACGTGGCGCAAGAGGACCGTACGGCGCGACGAACGGCGGCGGGACGAGATCCGGTCGACGCCCGGGCCCCGGCCGGCGGCGGGCGGACCGCGCCGGACACCGAACCTGTTCGAGGCCGCGGCCGCCTACGTGGCCGCGTGCGCCGAGGACGACCAGGAACGCCTCGACGAGGCCGCGAGCTGGGTGGATCCCAACGCCCTCGCCTTCGGGGTCAACGAACTGGCGTGCCGGGCTCTCATCGCGCTCGCGCGGGAGCGCGACGAGTCGCCCCGGGTCGTCGCACGCAGTCTCCTCGGCCTGCCCGTCGGCTGACGTCGGCGAGCACGCTCGGCAGCGCACCCGGCTCCCCGGCCACGCGAGGCACTTGAGGCACGCGAGGCAAGCAAGGCACACAAAGCGCACACGTCTTGTCGACATGGCGTCCACCAGCCGCGTACACGTCCGTCGCGGCGACTGATTTTCCTGGTCATCGCCCCTGTACGACATCGTCCGCCACTGACTAAGGTCTCGCCGACGGAACAAAGCTCAGGGGAGGCTGGCATGGCCGGGACGGACGACGCTGTCGCCACCGGGGACGACGCGCTGTACGTACTGACCGCGGTGCTGCTGACACCCGCGAAGTTCCCCGGCGTGCTCGGCGACGACTACCCGGAGGCGTGCGCGGCGCTGGGGCTCGCGCCGCTGGCCGACGGGTACGGGCTGGTGCTCGGCCAGGACGGGGACGGCGCGCGCTGGACGGTCGTCGTCGACGACGTGTCCCTGGTCGCCGTGGCCATCGCGTCCTGGGACTGCGGCATGGAGTACGACCTCTCCCCCGACGAGAACAGCATGGTGTCGGCGCTGCCCGGCTGGCCGCTGGCGCTCGCGGTGTCAGCGCCGGGCGTCCCCGCGCCGCACGACCCGGCATCCGACCCCGAGACGGACGGCGGGCCGCCGCTCACGCCGCCCGACACGACGACCTGGGGCCCGGCCCAGCGGCGCCTGGGAGCGGACGAGATAGCCCTCCAGTGGGCCGAGTGGCGCGCGCAGATCGACGACGACCAGTTCGCCAGGGCGGGCACCGCCGAGACCACTGACGGCGCGCCTGCGGACGCGGCGGGCGGCGACACGTACGGCGACGCGGCGGACGCCACCCCCGCGGGCGAACCGGATCAGGCAGGAGCCACCAGCGACTCCGCGCCGGGCACGTCCCACCAGGGCATCCGCCGGGTGCTCGCGGAGGTTCGCGCCTACGTGGACTCACCGCCTCCGCTGGGCCGCGTACGCTCGGCGTTCGCGTCCGGCGACGCCCGGACGCTGCGGGCCGACGGACCGGGCTGGTCGATGGTGGCGCGGACGGACGACATCGCCTTCGTCCTGCTCGACGACGAACCGGGCGAAGTGCTCCCGGTCGGCCGGGGCGCCGAACTGCCCGGCCTGCTGGAGGCCCTCGACAAGATGGCGGTGCGTCCGGTCTGAACCGCCCGGGCCACATAGGACGTTGACGCCCGATGTGGCCCCGCCCCATAGGTGCGCGCGTGTCACGCCCCGACGATGAGGCCTCTTCATCCCCTCACGAGGAGGCCGTTCGATGCGTACGCGCAGAGCCGTTCCCCTGCTGGCCGCCTCTCTCATGGTGCTGACCGCGTCCGGGTCGCACCTCGCGAGCGCGGCCACGCCACAGGGCACACGGTGTGCACGACAGGAGCTCACGCGGGTGCCGGGCGCCGCCTTCCAGCAGCGGGCCTGTCTGGACGACCTGACCACGGCGGGCCTCGCGGGCACCGCGTACACCGACATGGCCGACCAGGCCGGGCTGACCGCCAAGGGCACCCGGAATCCTTCCGGCGTGCCGGGAATCCAGCTCGACGGCTACTTCCGCGACAGCTCGCACACGAACACCACCCACGGCTGGAACCACGACGCGCAGTTCGTGATCCGGCTGCCCGACCACTGGAACGGCGGCCTGGTGGTGACCGCCGCGCCCGGCAACCGCAAGCAGTACTCGACCGACACGGCCGTCGCCGACCGGGTGCTCGCCCAGGGATACGCCTACGCGGCCACCGACAAGGGCAATACGGGCCCGGACTTCTACCGTGACGGTACGCGCGCCGGTGACGCCGTCGCCGAATGGAACGACCGCACCACGCAGCTCACGCGAGCGGCGAAGAAGGCCGTCGCCCTGCGCTACGGCCACTCCCCCCGGCGCACCTACATGACCGGCATCTCCAACGCGGGCTATCTCACGCGCTGGCAGTTGGAGAACCACCCCGAGCTGTACGACGGAGGCGTGGACTGGGAGGGCGTGCTGTGGACGGCGCGCGGTCCCGGTCTGCTCACCACGCTGCCCACCGCCGTCGCGTACGGCCGGGGGACGGCCGGCGCGGACGCCATGTACGCGGCCGGTTTCGCCCGCGGCTCCGAGTTCCTGTGGCCCTACCACCAGAAGGCGTACTGGGGTCTGACGCAGAAGGTGTACCGCGCCGCGTTCGACCCGTCGTACGACCCGGGCTGTCCGGGCGTCTCCGCGGGCTCGACGCTGGACGAGATCCTGGCGCCCTGCGCCTCCGACGCCTCATACCGCTACGCCGACCGCCCCGCGTCGGTGCGCCGGGCCGTCGAGCGCGTGGCGCTGACCGGGCGCATCGGCAAGCCGCTGCTGACGCTCCAGGGCGACCTGGACACTCTGCTGCCGATCGCCACGGACGCCGACGTGTACGCGCGGATGACGGCCGCGCAGGGGCACGGCCGACTGCATCGCACGTACCGGGTCCAGGACGGCACGCACACCGACGGCCTGTACGACACGTATCCGGACCGGCTGCGGCCGATCCTGCCGTGCTACCGGGACGCCTTCGACACGCTCACCCGGTGGGTGGAGCACGGCACGAGGCCGCCCGCGAACCACACCGTGGCGCGGCCCGCGAGCGGTGACGTCGTCAACTCCTGCTCCGTCGGGGTCTCCTAGGGTTTGTCCCGGCGTTGGATCGGCTTGGGTAATGATCATGATGTGGCGAGTGTGATCACGGCATCGGAGCCGTCCTAGATAACCCCGTTCACCGGGCTGAGCCCGCGGTGCTTCGGCAAGTTGATGACCGTGGTGCAGCGCGAGGTCTCGGACGAGCCGCGGCGCGGGCGGCCGTGGGGCCTGTCGTTGAAGGACCGGGTGCTGCTGGTCACGGTGTACTGGCGCACGAACTTGACGTTGCGTCAGCTCACCCCGCTGTTCAGCGTCTCGAAGTCCGACGCCGACCGGATCATCGACCAACTCGGGCCCAAGCTCGCGCTCCAGCCGCGCCAGCGGTTCGCGAAGGACAGTGTGCTGATCGTGGACGACACCCTGGTGCCCACCCGCGACCACGCGGTGGCCGAGCAGTCGAAGAACTACCGCTATCTCATGAACCACCAGGTCGTCATCGACGCCGACACTCGGCTCGTCGTGGTGGTCGGCCGGCCGCTGCCCGGCAACCACAACGACTGCAAGGCGTGGGAGGAATCCGGCGCGAAGGTCGCCGTCGGCAAGACGATGACCATTGCGGACGGCGGCTGTCCGGGTACCGGCCTGGTGATGCCGCATCGCCGACGCAATGGCGAAGAGCCGGCCGACTGACAGAAGACGCACAACACCTCCCACAAACAGGTCCGCGCCCGCGTCGAGCACGTCTTCGCCCGCATACGGTGCGATCATCCAGACCGGCACCGAGTCCTACCGGCTCGCCCACACCAGGGCTCTGGCCGAACAAGCAGCCAACGGCTGAACCTGGATCTCGCTCCTTCAATCACCCATTGCGCGAGACCAGCGCTCTTGGATGACAGCCTGCTTCCGCACACGATCGAGTGCCGCCCGGCCTGCAGGTCCCCAGTGCGCCTTACCACCGGGAAGAGCTCTGTCTCCGTTGTGCCCCATGAGCATCAAGAAGAGGCTCTTCATAGCGGCCAGCCCCCGGGCCCGCCGGATCGTCGCCTCGTCTGCCTGCGCGTACCTGTCGAAGAACCGTGACGCCGTGCCTGCGGGCAGCAGCACCCATGCGGCAGCAAGATCCCACGCCGGATCACCAGCGAACATGTCACCGAAGTCGACGATGCCCGAGAGCGTTCCATCCGAGACGACGACGTTCGCGGGGTGGAGGTCGCCGTGGACCCATACTGCCGGGCCCTCCCACTCAGGCGCCGCGACAGCATCGTCCCAGACGGCGCGGACGTCAGCAGCGATGTCATATGGGGCAACGGCCTGGAAGAGGTTTTCGAAGCCGTCCGTGCAATTCCTGGGATGGGCACCGCGGTCCGCAGCGATCGGCGCATCGGCAGGCGCCTACACATGGAGCGCACGGAGGAAGCCTGCCAGCGTGTCGGCCGCGTGCGCGCCACGGCTGATTGAACCGTGGTCCAGCGGCTCACCGTGGATCCAGGTCATCACGGTCCAGTGCTTGGGGAAGCGCTCGGACGGTTTACCGAACCGCACCGGAGTCGGGACCGGCAGCGGCAGGCGCGGAGCCAGCACAGGCAGCCACCGACGCTCCTTCAGCTGGAGCTCCGGGGTGGGATCCATACGCTGCATGCGCACGGCCAACTCGTCCCCAAGGCGCCACATTTGATTGCCCCAGCCACCCGCAACCTCGCGAATGGCCAGCCCTGCCAGGTCTGGATGCTGCTCCTGCAGCAGGGCAAGGACCAGGTCCGCAGTGATCTCGATCTCAGTGTCAGTCATACGAAGCCACAGTACCGAGGCAAGAGAGGCTCACCCTCCCCCTGACGGCCTCCGTCAGCGGCCAAGTGACATCAAGACTCACTGACATTGATCATGCAGATCCGGCGTCACTGACTCCCGAAAACACCTCGAAATGGCTTCCCTGGAAAGTGACACAGCCAACGGGGTGCCGGTCACGGTGACGTGCCGGGTGCTGAAGCTCGCCGGACAGCCCTACTACCGGTGGCTGGAACGGCCGGCGACCGATGCCGTGCTGGAGGAGGCATATCGCGCGAACGCGCTGTTCGACGCCCACCGCGACGACCCGGAGTTCGGCTACCGGTTCCTGGCTGATGAAGCGCGCGGCGCCGGGGCCGTGATGGCGGACCGGACCGCGTGGCGGATCTGCCGGGACAACCGCTGGTGGAGCGTGTTCGGCAAGAAGCGCGGCAAGGGCAAGAAGGCCGGCCCGCCGGTGCACGACGACCTCGTCCGCCGTGACTTCAGTGCGATCGGCCCGAACCGGCTGTGGCTCGCAGACATCACCGAGCACGCCACCGGCGAAGGAAAGTTGTATCTCCGCGCAGTCAAGGACGTCTTCAGCAAGCGCATCGTCGGCTACTCCATCGACACGCGGATGAAGTCCCGCCTGGCCGTCGCGGCCCTGAACAACGCCGTGGCCCGGCGCGGACACGTCGCCGGGTGCATTCTGCACAGCGACCGCGGATCGCAGGACGGATTCAACTGATCGTCGCAACACCTTGATCGGAAGGTGAAGCGATGGGTGCTGTGGAACGGCACAAGCAGGTACGGGCGTATCGGGGGTTGATGCCGTCGCCGGGCGGACCGTCGGTGGCCTGGCGCGAGGACAGGGTCAGGTTCTGGACGGCGATCGCTCGGGGTGCCAAGACCGAGGTTGCGTGCAGTGCTGCCGGGGTGTCCGGGCCGGTGGGATTCCGCTGGTTCCGGCACGCTGGCGGCGTGAATCCGTGTCTTGCTGATGAGGTGTCCGGGCGCTACGTGTCGTTCTCCGAACGGGAGGACATCGCTGTCTGGCATGCCCAGGGCGCCGGCGTCCGCGAGATCGCCCGCAGGCTCGGGCGGGCGCCGTCGACGGTCTCTCGTGAGCTGCGGCGCAATGCCTCCACCCGTACCTACACGCTGGACTACCGGGCCTCGACCGCGCAGTGGCACGCTGAACGCCGGGCCCGGCGCCCGAAGACAGCCAAGCTCGTGGGCAATGCGAGGCTGCGAGCCTATGTCCAGGCCCGCCTGGCGGGGGACGTGACCGACGCCGGAGGCAACCGTGTCGGCCCCGAGGGCCCGGCCTGGAAGGGGCGCAACAAGCCGCACCGCGGGGACAGAGGCTGGGTGACAGCATGGAGCCCGGAGCAGATCGCGCGACGCCTGCCCATCGAGTTCCCCGACGACGAGGACATGCGCATCAGCCACGAGGCGATCTACCAGGCGCTCTACGTCGAGGGACGTGGTGCGCTGAAACGCGAGCTGGTGGCCTGCCTGCGCACCGGACGGGCGCTGCGTGTTCCCCGGGCACGCAGCAGGCAGAAGGCGTGGGCCCACGTCACCGACAAGGTCCTCCTCAGCGAGCGTCCCGCCGAGGCCGAGGACCGTGCCGTTCCCGGGCATTGGGAGGGCGACCTCATCATCGGGCTGAAGCGCTCGGCGATCGGGACCCTCGTCGAGCGCACCACCAGGTTCACCATGCTGGTCCACCTGCCGCGTGAGGAGGGCTACGGCGTGATCCCGCGAGCGAAGAACGGCCCTGCCCTGGCCGGATACGGTGCCATCACGATGAAGGACGCCCTGGCCAGGACGATGACCACGCTGCCTGAGCTGCTCCTGCGGTCTCGCACCTGGGACCGCGGCAAGGAGCTGTCCGCACACGCCGCTTTCACGGTCGAGACCGGTATCCCTGTCTACTTCGCCGACCCCCACAGCCCCTGGCAACGCGGGACCAACGAGAACACCAACGGCCTGCTGCGTCAGTACTTCCCCAAGGGCACCGACTTGTCCCGCTGGAACAACGAAGAACTCGAGGCCGTTGCGGCCGTCTTCAACAACCGGCCCCGGAAAACCCTCGGGTGGCAAACCCCGGCTGAAGTGTTCACCAAGCAGCTACGATCGCTCCCACCAGCCAGCGTTGCGACGACCGATTGAATCCGTCCAGTTCCGGTCCCGGAAATACGTCCAGGCGCTCGACCGACACCGGATCACCGGCTCGATAGGGAGGGTCGGGGCGGCAGGCGACAACGCGGCCATGGAGTCCTTCTTCAGCCTGCTGCAGAAGAACGTCCTCGACCGCCGGCAGTGGGCCACCCGTGAAGAACTGCGGATCGCGATCGTGACCTGGATCGAGAGGACCTACCACCGACGCCGCAGACAAGCCTCCCTCGGCCGGCTCACACCCGTCGAGTTCGAGACCGTCATGACCACACCGGCCCTCCGGACCGCGTGACCACACCTGTCACCCAACCGTGCATCAGACCCTCCCTGCCTCGTGGCAGGCCGCTGGCACTTGGTGGCGGCGGTCGCGTTGACGTGCTCGGGGAAGGGCGCCGAACACCCTCAATCAGGTGAATGGTCAGATCCAACTCATGACGGCTCGTCCTGCCAGGCAATCCTGATGTGATCAGCATCCTGACCAGGAGGAACGTTGAGGAGAACGATCGCTATCGCCGCTGCTCTCGCCTCGCTCGGCCTTGCTGGCCTTCCAACCGCCGCGGACGCGCGGGAGACCTGGAACACTCACGAGAAATGTGTACAGACGGACTGGGACGGCCGCCGCATCCCCACGCGAACTGGTAACTCGGAGTTGGGGTGGAACCACTTCTCCCGGCCACACAACATCACGTCGTGCAAGCTCATCAAGGCCGCGCTTAACGGCAAGCCGGACAAGAAGTCCGACCAGCAGCGCAATCTCGAGTACTGGGGTTCGGCCATCCATAACGGGCGCCAGGTCGACTTCGTAGTCAAGGTGCGCTACGCAAAGGAGACCGACGACGGTCGGTACACCGCGCCGGGCACGAAAGGGAAGATCGGTGTGATCACCGCCTACTGCAGAGGGGTGCAGAAGTGCCCGTCATGGGTCAACAACTAGGGGCCGTCTCTTCAGAGGCTCTCGCCCGGACCCAGTGCGCCGTCGCGGTCGCACTGTGGCACTACACCGCCACACCAGTGGCCAAGCCGTACTACGTGCGCGGGTGCATCCCCGACCAAGATGAGCCGAGCGTGACTGTCGCCTTGTGGACCGGGCCTGAAGCACGTGAGAAGAGGAACCTCTTCCTGTCTATCCCGCTGGTATCTGGCGGGGTGCCTCTCTCGGCGACGCAGGTCATGGTGGGGCTGCTGCGTTTGGGCCGGGGCACGCACATGTTCGGTTTCACCGGCCGAAGATTCGACGGCAAGCGCGTCCTCGATGGCAGTTCACTGGTCGAGGATGTCAGGGCTGCTTCGCCTCTGAAAGAAACCAGGGAACCGCAGATGCCTCGGGGCTTCTATTTCGAACGGCCTGGACAGGTGAGGAAGTACTGAGCGTTTTCCAACCTCGGCTTGAGCTGGGGCCGCTGCTCGCACTGGAGCCGATGGCCCGGTCGGCCGATGTGGCGGACCGGCTATGGATCGTCGACGGCATCCCGGTTCCGGTCCGCGACCGGCACGCCGGTTCCTCCTCACGCAACTACCGGTTTCCGGCGAACGTGCAGGTCGTCGTGGCTGCCGACACCCGCCTGGTGATCGCCGCCGCCCGGCCGGTGCCGGGCACCACCGCGGACGCGCACGCCTGGCGGGCCTCCGGCCTGGCCGCGCGCTGCCAGGGCGTGACCGTCCTGGCAGACGGCGCCTACCTCAACTGCGGCATGGTCGCCCCGCACCGCAAACGCCCCCGACGGGCCCTGCTGCCGGGCGAGGAGGCCGACAACGCCGCCCATCGCAAGGTCCGCGCCCGGGTCGAGCACGTGATCGGCCGGATGAAGAACTACAAGGTCCTCCGCGACTGCCGGCAACACGGCGACGGCCTCCACCACGCCGTCCAGGCCATCTGTCGGCGTACAAGTGAACGTGCACCACCTCGTACGAAAGAGAACGCACCGTTGTTGATGCGCGGAGGGGCTGGAGCCGAAAGTCTGCTGCCGTCGGTTCGGGATCGGCGGAGGGCGGCTAGGCACTGTCCGGCGGATCATGTGACTGTCGGGCTGACTCGTCGTTGTGCTCGGCATGGGGCGGGGTGATCTGACGAATGCGGAGTGGGTGCGGCTGGAGCCGCATCTGCCGGCCGCCGGGCGACGCGGCGGTCGTTGGAGCGATCACCGAAAGATGGTCAACGGGATCCTCTTTCGCGTGCGGACCGGCATACCGTGGCGGGATCTTCCCGAGCGGTTCGGCAGCTGGAAAACCGTCTACGAACGGCACCGCCGCTGGTCGGCGGACGGCACCTGGGACCGGATCCTGCGTGCCGTCCAGGCCGACGCCGACCTGGCCAGCCGGCTCGACTGGACCATGGTCAGCGTCGACTCCACCTCGTGCCGAGCCCATCAGCACGCGGCCGGGGCCCGCAAGAAGGCACCACGCGTCCCGAAAAAAGATCGACGCCCCGAAACCACCGACCCGACGAGGGACTCGGACGGTCCCGGGGCGGCCTGACCTGCAAAATCCACCTCGCCGGTGAGGGAGGTTGCCGCCCGCTGGCCTTCCTGGTGACACCGGGCCAGTGGGGTGACGCACCGCAGATGATCGAGGTCCTGAAACGGATCCGGGTCCACCGCCCTCAGAGCGGCCACCCGCGAACCCGGCCGGACCACGTCGGTGGCGACAAGACACCCCATGCAGCTATCGGGTCAAGCAGCTGCGGTGAGTGGTGATGGTTTGGGTGGGGCGAATGCGATCGCTTCGTTGAACCTCTGGCGGGTGGTCAGGCAGTGGTGGAGCTGGCCGAGCATGCGGTTGAAGAGGTTCCGGAGAGCTGCGTAGTAGCGATCGCCGGTCTTTCGCCGACGGTTGTAGTGGTCGTGGGCGCCGGTTGAGGCAGTGAGTGCGGCGAAAGCCCAGTGCCGGCCGGTTGCGGCCAGGCGGCTGTTCTTGATCCGGCGGTGGCTGACGCGGCGGCTTTTTCCGGACTCGCGGGTCACGGGGGCGCTTCCGGCGTATGCCTTCAGATCGCGGGCTGTGTCGAACCGGGTGCGGTCGTCGCCGATTTCGGCGAGGAGACGGGCGCCGGTCAGCGCGGCGAGCCCCGGGAAACTCGTGATGATTTCCGCGTCGGGGTGCTGGAAGAAGAGTTCCTCGGTGGCGCTTGCCAGCTCGTCACAGGACCTGCAGGCGGCTTCGAGCTGGGCGAGCAAGGCAAGTGTTTGGTGTCCCATCGCCGTTTCCACCAGAGCTGGCTGGCGAAGCCAGGTCCGGCGGAAGACTTCGAGCAGGCGGTCGGTCTCGGCCTCGATCCGGCGCTGGCGGCCGGCCTGCTTGACCACGGCTTTGAGCTTGGTGCGGGCGAGCTTGGCGGCTTGGGCCTGCGTGGGCGCGATCGCCAGGATCGCTCGAGCTTCTCGAGCCAGCAGCTTCTCGCGCTTTTCGGCAAATGCTTCAAGGACTGCCGGGTAGTACTCGCGCAGGTGCGAGCGCAGACGATTGTGTGTCCGAGTGCGGTCCCAGACCGCGTCCTGCTGGGCTCTGGCGAGGACGGCGATCGCCCTGACCAGCTCGGTGTCGTCCGGTAGAGGCCGGTGGAGCTCTGCGTCGGTCCGCAGGATGTTCGCCAGCACGACGGCGTCCTGGTGGTCGGACTTTTTGCGGGAGACGGAATGCCGGTCTCGGTAGCGTGCCACGGCCATGGGGTTGTTCGAGAACACTTGGCGCCCGGAAGCCCGCAGACAGGCCACCATGAGCCCGCGCGAAGTCTCGATCGCGATCGGGATCGGATCGTCGGGGGTGTCTCCGTGTTCGGCCAGCAGACGGAGCAGGTCCTGGAAGCCCGTCGCGTCGTCGCTGACCCTGAGTTTGCCGAGCAGACGAGCGTCGCAGTCAAGCACCGCCACGTCGTGATGGTCTTCGGCCCAGTCGATTCCGCAGGTCACCTGCATGCGCGCCTCTTTTCGATACCTCGCTGACCGCCGGCCTCGAGCCGCGGCAGGACCACTCGGCGACCTAATAGAAGCGCTCGTCGGCGCACCACCCCATCAGCCGTCCGTGGCCCCAGCTGTTCTCAGGCTCCTCGCTCTCGTGAAGAGCTCCACGACTCCGGCTGATCAAGAGGTAGCCCTGGGAACGGCTCGAACCACGGCACGCTACGGCGGTCGACTTGCGAGCGGCAGGGGTCGCGCACGTGTCGCTCTTGTCGAAGCACTCAAGGCGCGGCATACAGCAAGACATCGCGCTCGACCCCTGCCCAGAGCTGATCCAACTCCCAGCCCTCGACGCCTATTAGGCATACAGCTCGCGGCGTAACCGCCGCTACCTGCGCAGACGCCAGATCAAGCACACGATTCCCGAGCCGAAGGACCAGCGAGCCAACCGCAAGCGCCGCGGCAGCAACGGCGGTCGTCCCACCGGCTTCGACAGCGAGATCTACAAGCGCCGCAACGAAGTCGGACGGACGATCAACCGGCTCAAGAACCACCGGGCCGTCGCCACTCGTTACGACAAACGCGCCTACGTCTTCCACGGCACCGTCGCCACCGCCGCGATCCGGCTCTGGCTCAGGGGCTGAGTAGACCTGCTGTCTCAGTCCCCGAGGAACCACAGGTAGAGGTGGTGTCCGTCGAGAACCGTCTGGCTTAGGTCCAGAAGCTCACGCGCGAACTCCTTCGTGACCACGCCGGGAGGCAAACGCGGCACTTCGGCCCGCAGGGTGACCACCTGGCGACTGTTGAAAACAGTGTCCGCATAGGGCAACAGGTGCCCCAGCATCGGAAACGCCGACTGGTCGAGACCCGCCAGCTCCGGCCCCCAGATCACACCGTGCTTGGCGCGAGCTTCGATCGTGCCGACCTCGCTGCGGACCTGGAGACCAATCATGCTTCGAGCCTACGGCTCCAAGATCCGCCGGACAGCACCTAGGCCCTAGGGCGCGTGCCCGAAAGCCCTGCCTGCCCCGCGGTGTCCGGCACACGCGCCCTAGGGCCTGTCCGGCGGATCTTGTCGCGGGCGCGGCGTCTGGCACGCCGACCTGCGGCGTTGTCGTCGGTTGCCGACGCTCCGCGTCGACGCCCTCCTCCGCCTTGCATCTCGACGCACCAGACCCCGCTCACCAGCACAGAAACGCGCGGGCCGACCGACTGCGACCTGATCCGCCGGACAGGCCCTAGCGCCCGATCTCCCTGCGTGACACGCGGCGCAGCCTGCGCCGCTGGGACGGGTCGAGCATCAGGTAGGCCACGGTGGGCACGCCCAGCACGATGAGCAGGGCCGCCCACCAGGGCAGCCAGATCAGCAGGATGATCCCGGCCGCCACGCCTCCCACGGCGATCTTCGTGTTCCTCGACATGTGTCTGGCCTCCTTCGGGGCGGCTCGCCCTCGGATGAGTGGAACGGGCTCGCCTCTGCTGTGAGAAACGGGCCCGCGTCGTCCACGGTTCCTGTGGACGACCCTGAGATGTCCCTGATGCCGCGCCACCACGGGCGCCCCGGAGGGGGCGCCCTGCGCGCGGGGGCGGCTCAGATGTCGGCCCGCAGCGGCTCTCCCACTTCATACATGTGCCGCAGTGCCTGGCGGTAGGAGTCGATGAGCCCGGTCTCGGTGAAGGGGATGCCGACCTTCCGGCAGTGCGCCTTGACCAGGGGCTGCGCGAGGCGCAGGTGGGGGCGGGGCATGCTGGGGAACAGGTGGTGCTCGATCTGGTAGTTGAGGCCGCCGAGGAACCAGTCGGTCAGAGCGCCGCCCTTGATGTTGCGCGAGGTGAGGACCTGGCGGCGCAGATGCCCCCACTTGTCGCCGTCGGGGTCGGGCATCTCCATGCCCTTGTGGTTGGGCGCGAAGGCCATCCCCAGGTGCAGCCCGAACAGCGCCTGGTGCAGTGCGGCGAAGGCGAGGGCGTGGCCGAGGGGCATGAGCGTCAGCAGCAGGGTGACGTAGCCGACGACATGGGTGACGAGGAGCGCGCCCTCGACCAGGCGCTCGCGTCCGCTCTGGCGGCGCAGGTCCTGGAAGCCCGACACCTTCAGGGCCAGGCCCTCCAGGAGCGTGAGCGGGAAGAACAGCCAGGCCTGGTGGCGGGTGAGCCAGCCGCGGAAACCGGTGCGCGCGGCGGCCTGCCCGCTGGTGAAGACGAGGACGTCGGCGGCGACGTCGGGATCCTTGTCGATGTGGTTCGGGTTCGCGTGGTGGCGGTTGTGTTTCTGGTTCCACCAGGAGTAGCTCATGCCGAGCAGCAGATTGCCGTGGACGAGACCGATCACGCGGCTCACGGAGCGGTTCGTCGTGATCTGGGAGTGGCCGGCGTCGTGCCCGATGAACGCGGTGCGCGCGCCGAGGACGGCGAGGACGGGGGCGAGCGCCAGCACCCACCAGGAGCCGCCGATGAGTGCCACACCTGTCACCACGGCCGCGAGAGCGAGGGCGTTGCCCGCGATGGTGCGCACGTACCAGCCGGAGCGCCGGTCGAGCAGCCCCTGACCCTTGACATCCCTCAGCAGAGGGGTGAATTCGCTGCTCGTGTCGGGCGGGGACGGCGGTGCGGCGACGGCAAGCGGCATGGCTGTTCTCCGGTCTGTGGTGGGCGGCGGCGAAGCGGCGGGCTACGCGTCGGCCCGACACCGAAGAACGTACGGAGCAGGGGCCTTCGGCAGCCATGGCGCCACCACCCGACCGGCACCGGGGGCAGGCCCACCGCGAGCGGGGGGTTAGCCACACCCTTAAGGGTTGGGTGATTCAGGTCACGACTGGAGGGTGTCCGTCCGGCGGGTCGCGCGGTGTACCCTCGGCGCCTCCAGAGCGGGTAGTCAAATTTGATGACTAAATCGGATGACCTTCGTGTCCGATGCCTTCGAGACAGTCCGATGCCTTCGAGACGGAAGAACGAGGAAGCAGCCATCTCCGAGCACACGCATCCCGCACCCACACCCGCCGAGACGGCGGAACTCGTCCGCTGCTGTGCCCTGTTCCTGCCCGCCGATCCGGCGCGCGCCTCGACCGTCGCCTTCTGGCACCCCGACGGCGACGAGGTGCCGCTGCCGGCGGCGGGCTCCCGGGTCCAGGTGCCCCTGGTGCTGCCCGGCGAGCAATTGACGGTGCCCGCCGTGGCCCTGCCGGTGCGGGCCGCGCTTCCGGTGCTCACACGCGCGCGGGCGGCCGCGCACGCCGATCCGACGACGGCCTTCTGGGGTGCCGCCGCCCTCCTGGCACTGCAACTCGCCGCCCGAGGACTGCTGTTGCCCGGACTGAGCGCCGAGGAGCACGACGCCTGGCGGTCGGGCCCGTTGAGCGCGGAGGATCTGGAGCGGGTGCGCGAGCTGGCCGCCGCGATGCCGCCGCAGGCGCACGCCGTCCCGCTGGAGGGGTACGAGCCGCCCCGGCTGCACGCCCCGGAGCGCCTGCTGCGGGCCTTCCTGGACGCGGTGGCCGACACGCTGCCGCGCTCCCCCGCCGCGCCGGCGGCCGCCGGGTCGGCCGTGTTCGCCGCGCGGAGTCCGCGCCGGGCGCCCGAGCTGCGTCCGTGGGCGGCGGACGTCGCGGCCGGGCACGACGCCGGGGTGCGGATCTCCCTGCGGGTGGAGGTGCTGGGTCTGGGGCAGGCCGACGACGAGGACGCGCGACCGGCGTTCCGGGCCGTGCCGCAGCTGCACAGCGTCGCCGATCCCACGCTGATGGCGGACGCGGCGGAGGTGTGGGCGGGCGGCGGCCCGGCGGCGCGGGCCTTCGGCGCACGGGCCCGGATGGACGCGCTGCTGGCACTGAGGCGCGCCTCGCGCGCGTGGGCACCGCTCGCCCCGCTGCTGTCGGCCGCCGTCCCCGACGCCGTCGAGCTGGCCGACGAGGAGGTCACCGAGCTGCTCGGGGACGGGGCGCGCGCCCTGTCGGCGGCGGGCGTCGAGGTCCACTGGCCGAAGGAACTCGCCCGGAAGCTGACGGCACGCGCGGTGATCGGGCCGCCCGACGGGGCCGGCGGGGACCGGCTCGCGTCGGCCGCGCCGTCGTTCCTGTCCGCCGACGCGCTGCTCGCGTTCGACTGGTGGTTCGCCCTCGGGGACCAGGAGTTGAGCCGTGCCGAGCTGGACCGGCTCGCCGAGGCGAACCGGCCGGTGGTGCGGCTGCGCGACCAATGGGTACTGATCGATCCGGACGAGGCGCGGCGCGCCCGCGCCCATCAGGACCGCAAGATCACCCCGGTCGACGCGCTGAGCGCCGTTCTGACGGGCTCGACGGAGGTGGACGGCCGCCGGGTCGAGGTACGCCCGACGGGCTGGCTGGAGGGGCTGCGGGACCGGCTGGCGGACCCCGAGGGGGCGGATCCGGGCCAGCGGATCGAGCAGCCCGCCGCGCTCGCCGCCGAACTCCGCGACTACCAGCTGCGCGGCCTGAACTGGCTGGCCCGGATGACCTCGCTGGGCCTGGGGGCCTGTCTCGCCGACGACATGGGCCTCGGCAAGACGATCACGCTCATCGCGCTGCACCTGCACCGGCAGTCGGCGCCCGAGACCGCGGGCCCGACCCTGGTGGTGTGCCCGACCTCCCTGATGGGCAACTGGCAGCGCGAGATCGAGAGGTTCGCGCCGGGCACCCCGGTGCGCCGGTTCCACGGCGGTCGCCGGTCCCTGGAGGACCTGGCGGACGGCGAGTTCGTCCTCACCACGTACGGGACGATGCGCCTCGACGCCGCCCAACTGGCCGCCGTGTCCTGGGGCATGGTCGTCACCGACGAGGCCCAGCACGTGAAGAACCCCTTCTCGGCGACGGCGAGGGAACTGCGCACCATCGGCGCACGCGCGCGTGTGGCGCTCACCGGCACCCCCGTGGAGAACAACCTCTCCGAGCTGTGGGCGATCCTCGACTGGACCACCCCCGGTCTGCTGGGCAGACTCGGCACCTTCCGCACGCGGTACGCGCAGGCCGTCGAGGGCGGCAAGGATCCCGCGGCCGCCGAACGCCTCGCCCGTTTGGTGCGGCCCTTCCTGCTGCGGCGCCGCAAGTCGGATCCGGGCATCGCGCCCGAACTGCCGCCCAAGACCGAGACCGACCGGGCGGTGTCGCTGACCAAGGAGCAGACGGGCCTGTACGAGGCCGTGGTGCGCGAGACGCTGGCGGAGATCTCGGGCGCCGAGGGGTTCGAGCGGCGCGGTCTCGTCGTCAAACTGCTGACGGCCCTGAAGCAGATCTGCAACCACCCGGCGCAGTACCTCAAGGAGGACCGGCCGCGCATCGCCGGCCGCTCCGGGAAGCTGGAGCTGCTGGACGAACTCCTGGACACGATCCTCGCCGAGGACGCGGGCGTGCTGGTCTTCACGCAGTACGTGCAGATGGCCCGCCTGGTGGAGCGGCACCTGGCGGACCGCGGCATCGCGAGCCAGTTCCTGCACGGCGGCACCCCGGTCGCGCGGCGCGAGGACATGGTGCGGCGCTTCCAGGACGGCGAGGTGCCCGTCTTCCTGCTCTCCCTGAAGGCGGCCGGTACGGGTCTCAATCTCACGCGCGCGGAACACGTCGTGCACTACGACCGCTGGTGGAACCCGGCCGTCGAGGCCCAGGCCACCGACCGCGCGTACCGGATCGGGCAGACGCGCCCCGTCCAGGTGCACCGGCTGATCACGGAGGGCACGATCGAGGACCGCATCGCCGAGATGCTCGTCCGCAAGCGGGAGCTGGCGGACGCCGTGCTGGGGGCGGGCGAGGCGGCTCTCACCGAGCTCAGCGATGCCGAACTGGCCGATCTGGTGGAACTGCGAGGGGGATCCCGATGAGCGACCCGTACCCGTACGAGGACCAGGAGGCGTTCGACGAGGCCGCCGACGCCCGGGAGCGCGTCTTCGCCGCCCTGCCTCCCGCTCAGGGCCGGGGCTTCGCGGTCACCTGGTGGGGCCGGGCCTGGCTGAAGGCCCTGGAGGACACCGCCCTCGAACTGGCCCAGCTCAAAGCGGGCCGCAGGCTGGCACGGGCCGGGGCGGTCGGCGCGGTGTCGGTGCGGCCGGGGCGGATCACCGCCGTCGTACGGGACCGCGGCGGCGCGCTGCACCGGTCCGACGTGCTGCTGCACCAGCTGGACGGCGACGACTGGGACCGCCTCCTGGACATGGCCGTCGAGCGGTCGGGGTACATCGCCGCGCTCCTCGACCGTGAGATGCCGCCGCACCTGGTGGAGGACGCGGCGGCGGCCGGTGTGGAACTCCTGCCGGGGATCGGCGACTTGGAGCCGCGGTGCGACTGTGACGCGTGGGACCACTGCGCGCACACGACCGCGCTGAGCTATCAGGTGGCCCGGCTGCTCGACCAGGATCCGTTCGTGCTGCTTCTGCTGCGCGGGCGGGACGAGCGGTCCCTGCTGGACGAGCTCCAGGTGCGCAGCGCGGCCGCCGCCGACCCCGCGCCGTCCGGCCGGGAGGACGGCGCGGCCGAGGGTGTGGACGCCGCGGACGCCTACGCGTCGGCGTTCGTCCTGCCGCCGCTGCCCACGCCGCCGTCCCTGCCGGCCGAGCCCGGGCTGCCGCCGGTCCTGGACACCGAGACGGCGCCGCCCGGGGACACGGACGTCGACGCGCTGGAGTTCCTGGCGGCGCAGGCCGCCGCCGAGGCCCACCGGCTGCTCGCCGACGCCGTCGCCACCGGCCATCAGCAGCGTCCCGTGCCGGAGGAGCTGACGCCCTCGGCGGATGCCGCGCGGCTGGCCGCGGCGGCGCCGCCGGAGCACATCGCCGTCCGGCTCGCGCGCGCGACGGGCCGGGACCGGGAGGGTCTCGCGCTGGCGGCCCGCGCCTGGGAGTACGGGGGCGTCGCCGCTCTGACCGTCCTGGAGGACGCCTGGACTCCCGACGCGAAGAGTGCGGCACGCGCGCGTGCCGCGCTGGATGCGGCGTGGGAGGAGGACGAGCGGCCGGCGCTCAAGGGCTCGCGTGGGCGCTGGACGGTCTCGGACGGGGCCGGCCAGCTGCGGCTGGGGCGCGACGGGCGGTGGTGGCCGTACCGCAAGGAGCGGGGCCGCTGGGCCCCCGCGGGGCCCGCCGCCTCAGACCCGGCGGCGGCGCTCGCCACCGCGCTGGGCACCGGCCAGGGCTGAGGACGGGCAGGCCACGGCACCTGCCGCGCGACCGGCATGGAGTAGTCCGACGGGACGAACGGCGCGCGGCGGGTGATCGTGAATGAACCTCCCTGCGACGGGGAGGTCCACTCAGCCGGGGGGCGACCAGAAGGCGCAGGCTCATGGCCACTTTGTGCAGACCCGCTGTCTCCGTGCCCGAACACGTCATCACCATGGAAGAGACGCTCGCTCTGGCACGCTCCCACCACGCCGACCACCCGCAACTTCCGCTGGCGCTCCGCCTGATCGAGAACACGGGCGTACAGACCCGGCACCTCGTGCAGCCCATCGAGGAGACGCTGAAGCACCCCGGGTTCGAGGACCGCAACACGCTCTACCAGGCGGAGGCCAAGGCCCGGGTGCCCGCCGTGGTGCGGCGGGCGCTGGACGACGCGCAGCTCAGGGCCGCCGACATCGACGTGATCATCTATGTGTCCTGCACGGGCTTCATGATGCCGTCGCTGACCGCGTGGCTGATCAACGAGATGGACTTCTCCAGCGACACCCGCCAGATACCGATAGCGCAGCTGGGCTGCGCCGCGGGCGGCGCGGCGGTGAACCGGGCGCACGACTTCTGCACGGCCTACCCGGAGGCGAACGCGCTGATCGTGGCCTGCGAGTTCTGCTCCCTGTGCTACCAGCCGACCGACCTGGGCATCGGCTCGCTGCTGTCGAACGGGCTGTTCGGCGACGGGGTCGCGGCGGCCGTGGTGCGCGGGCGCGGCGGAACGGGCATCACCCTGGAGCGCAACGGCTCGTACCTCATCCCGAAGACCGAGGACTGGATCGCGTACGACGTCCGTGCCACCGGGTTCCACTTCCTGCTCGACAAGCGGGTGCCGACCACGATGGAGCCGCTCGCTCCGGCGCTCCAGGAGCTGGCGGGACTGCACGGCTGGAACGCCTCTGAGCTGGACTTCTACATCATTCACGCGGGCGGCCCGCGCATCCTGGACGACCTCAGCAAGTTCCTCCAGGTCCCGCCGAACGCGTTCCGCTTCAGCCGGGCCACGCTCACGGAGTACGGCAACATCGCCAGTGCCGTGGTCCTGGACGCGTTGCGCCGGCTCTTCGACGAGGGCGGCGCGCACGACACGGCCCGCGGCATGCTCGCCGGGTTCGGCCCCGGGATCACCGCCGAGATGTCGCTGGGCCGCTGGCAGCGCTCGGACGACCGTGAGCCGCTCGTGGAGGCCGTCGTATGACCGACATGACCGAGGAGACCACCACCAGGCCGCCGGTCCGCCCCTGGCCGTCCCTGGACCTCCACGGGGTCGACTTCGATCCGGTGCTGGCCGAGCTGATGGCCGAGGGGCCGGTGACCCGGATCCGGCTGCCCAACGGCGAGGGCTGGGCCTGGCTGGTCACGCGCTACGACGACGTGCGCACCGTGACCAACGATCCGCGCTTCAGCCGTGAGGCCGTCGTGGGGCGTCAAGTCACCCGGCTCGCGCCGCACTTCATCCCGCAGGCGGGAGCAGTGGGGTTCGCCGATCCGCCCGACCACACGCGGCTGCGGCGGGCCGTGGCGGCGGCGTTCACCGCGCGCGGGGTGGAACGACTGCGCACGCGCGCGCAGGAGATGCTCGACGAACTGGTGGACGGCCTGCTGCGCGACGGTCCGCCCGCCGATCTCACCGAGCGGCTGCTCGCGCCGTTCCCGATCGCCGTCATCTGCGAGCTGATGGGCGTGCCCGCGGCCGACCGGCAGCTGATGCACACCTGGACGCAGCTGATCCTCTCCTCGGCCCACGGGGCCGAGGTCAGCGAGCGCGCCAAGAACGAGATGTCGGCCTACTTCGCGCGGCTGATCCGCTCGCGCGACGACGGCAGCGGCGAGGACGTCACCTCCTTGCTGGGCACGGCGGTCGGGGCGGGCGAGCTGACGGAGGACGAGGCGGTGGGCCTCGCGGTGCTCGTGCAGATCGGCGGCGAGGCCGTCACGAACAACTGCGGCAACATGGTCTACATCCTGCTCACGCGCCCCGACCTCGCCGAGCGGCTGCGCGCCGAGCCGGAGCTGCGCCCCCGGGCCATCGACGAACTGCTGCGCTACATCCCGCACCGCAGCGCCGTCGGCCTGTCCCGGATCGCTCTGGAGGACGTCGACGTGGCGGGCGTGCGCATCTGCGAGGGCGACCCGGTCTACGTGTCGTACCTGGCGGCCAATCGCGATCCGGACGTCTTCCCGGACCCGGACCGCATCGACTTCGACCGGGGCGCGAACCCGCACGTCTCCTTCGGCTTCGGACCGCACTACTGCGTGGGCGGCATGCTGGCGAAGCTGGAGTCGGAGCTGCTGGTGGGGGCGTTGCTCGACCGCTTCCCCGGGCTGCGTCTCGACGCGCCCCCGGAGCAGGTCCCCTTCCGCAAGGGCGCGTTGATCCGCGGCCCCGAGGCCCTTCCCGTGACCTGGTCGGCGGCCGGATGACGGCGCTGACACCCGCACAGGGGCTGCTGGTGCCGCCCGGGCACGGCCGCACCGTGCAGACGCCCGCCCAGCAGGTCACCTTCAAGGTCACCGGGGACCATTCGCGCAGCGCGTCCAGTTTCGAGGTCGTGGTGCCGCCGGGCTTCGACGTCGGGGCCCATGTGCACACGCGGAGCGAGGAGTTGTTCTATGTGCTCGAAGGGGAGCTGGACGTGCTCGCCTTCGAGCCGCGGGTGCGGACGCCCGACAACTGGAAGCGCTGGCAGTCCCCTTCGGGCGACAAGGTGGTGCGGGCGACGCCGGGCACGGTGATCGTGGTGCCGCCCGGCTGCCCGCACGCGTTCGCCAATCCGACGGACACGCCGGCGAAGATGTTCTTCCAGGCCTCTCCCCCGCCGGACCACGAGCGGTACTTCGAGGAGCTGCTGGAGATCCTCTCGGCGGGCGGTCCGCCGGACCACGCGGCGATCGCCGACCTCCGTTCGCGCTACGACATCGAGCAGCTGACGCCGTTGCGCCATGGTGGACACCTCGACGACGGGTCCACCAGGAGGAGTTGAGGCCAGTGTTGCTCGACGGGAAAGTCGCGCTCGTCTACGGCGGTGGCGGGGCCGTCGGAGGCGCGGCGGCACGCGGTTTCGCGCGCGAAGGGGCGTCGGTGTATCTCGCCGGGAGGTCCTTGGCGCCCGCCGAGCGGGCCGCTGCCGCGATCAGGGAGGCCGGGGGCACCGCGGAGGCCTTCGAGGTCGACGCGCTCGACGAGAGCGCCGTACAGGGCTTCGTGGACGACGTCGCGCGGCGGGCGGGCCGGATCGACATCTCGTTCAACCTGATCGGCGTCGGCGACGTGCAGAAGCCGCTGACGGAGCTGACGGTCGACGAGTTCCTGGCCCCGATCGCGACGACGATGCGCACTCAGTTCCTGACCACGCGGGCGGCGGCCCGGCACATGGTGGCCCGGGGCTCGGGCGTCGTGCTCGCCTTCGGCGGCTCCGGCACGCAGACGGAGCCGGGCCTGGGCGGCTTCAAGGTCTCGCTGGACGCGCTGGAGGGACTGCGCCGGCAGTGGGCCTGCGAACTGGGCCCGGCGGGGATCCGCGTGGTGACCCTGAAGACGGGCGGCATCCCGGAGAGCCTGCCGCCCGACTTCGAGGGGCGCGCGGAGCTGACCGAGCTGCTGACCGAGCCCACGCTGCTGGGCCGGGCGGCGACCCTCGACGACGTGGGCGAGGTCGCCGCGTTCGTGGCCAGCGACCGCGCCCGCACGATGACGTCCGCCACGGTGAACATCTCGTGCGGGGCGCTGGCCGACATCTGACCGGCGGCCGTCAGCGGATCGGCATGCCGGAAAGAGTGCGGGCGATGACGAGGCGCTGGATCTCGCTGGTGCCCTCGAAGATGGTGTAGATCGCCGCGTCGCGGTGCATGCGCTCGACGGGGTACTCGCGCGTGAAGCCGTTGCCGCCCAGGATCTGGACGGCCTGGGCGGTGACCTTCTTGGCGGTCTCGCTCGCGAACAGCTTGGACATCGAGCCCTCGGCGTTCTCGAACTTCTTGCCGGTGGTCGCCATCCAGGAGGCACGCCACACCAGGAGGCGCGCGGCGTCAATCGAGGTGCGCATGTCGGCCAGCTGGAACGCGACGCCCTGGTTGTCGATGATCGGGCGGCCGAACTGCTCGCGCGTCTTGGCGTACTCCAGCGCCTCCTCGTAGGCCGCGCGGGCGGTGCCGACCGCCATCGCGCCGACGGCGGGGCGGGAGGCCTCGAAGGTCGCCATGGCGGCGTTCTTCACGCGCTCGCCGCCCTTCTGGGCCTTCTCGCGCGAGCGGGCGAGGCGCTCGTCCAGCTTGTCCTTGCCGCCGAGCAGGCAGGAGCCGGGGATCCGCACGTTCTCCAGGACGACCTCGGCGGTGTGCGAGGCGCGGATGCCGTGCTTCTTGAACTTCTGGCCCTGGGACAGGCCCGGCGTGTTCGGCGGCACGATGAAGGACGCGTGGCCCTTGGAGCCGAGCGCGGGGTCCACGGAGGCGACGACCACGTGGACGTTGGCTATGCCGCCGTTGGTCGCCCACGTCTTGGTGCCGTTGAGGACCCACTCGTCCTTGGCCTCGTCGTAGACGGCACGCGTGCGCATGGCGGCGACGTCCGAGCCCGCGTCCGGCTCGGAGGAGCAGAAAGCGGCCACCTTCACGTCGTTCACATCGCCGTACATCTGCGGGATCCAGGTGCCGATCTGCTCCTCGGTGCCGTTGGCGAGGACGCCGACCGCGGCGAGGCCCGTGCCCACGATGGACAGCGCGATGCCCGCGTCGCCCCAGAACAGCTCCTCCATGGCCATCGGGATGCCGAGGCCGCTCGGGTCGAAAAACTGCTGCGCGTAGAAGTCGAGGGAGTAGATTCCCAGCTTGGCCGCTTCCTGGATGACCGGCCAGGGGGTCTCCTCGCGCTCGTCCCACTCGGCGGCCGCGGGGCGGATCACATCGGCGGCGAAGCCGTGCAGCCAGTCACGGACTTCCTTCTGCTCGTCGTTGAGATCCATCGTGAACTCGGCCATGACCCCTCCAGGGCTGCGTGCACTGCATATGTTACTTGCGGTAACGAGAGTCTGTTACTCGCCAGTAGCTCATGTCAACCTCCGAGCGCGCGTTCGATCCTGCCGCGGTGGCGGGTGTTACCTTTCGCGTGCGTCAAGCAATCGCACGGGCGGGGAGAGCGTCATGGAGACCAAGCAACGGACGGACCAGCGCGCGGAGCAGCAGTCCGCCGCCGAGCGCCGGCGGCGCGAGCTGCTGGAGGCCGCGGACCGCGTGGTGCTCCGGGACGGTCCCGGCGCCTCGATGAACGCCATCGCCGCGGAGGCCGGGATCACCAAGCCGATCCTGTACCGGCACTTCGGCGACAAGGGCGGACTGTACGCGGCACTGGCCAAGCGGCACACGGACGCCCTGCTGTCCTCCCTGCGGGCGGCCCTCGACGCCCCCGCGGAGCGGCGCGAGCGGGTCGAGGCCACGCTGGACACCTATCTCGCGGCGATCGAGGCCAGGCCGCAGGTCTACCGCTTCCTCATGCATCCGGCGGAGGGCGCCCCCGTCGAGGCAGGGTTCGACGTCGGGCGGCACTCCGCGCCGCTGCTGCGACGGATGGGCGAGGAACTGGCCGAGGTCATCGAGGAGCGGGTCGACCTCGGGCCCGGGAGCCAGCAGCTCGCGCGCGTGTGGGGGCACGGGATCGTCGGGATGATGCACGCCGCCGGTGACTGGTGGCTCGGCGAACGGCCGTGTTCGCGGGCCGAATTGGTGCGGGGGCTCGCCGATCTGCTGTGGGGGCGGCTCGCCGCCGCGGGCGACAAGGCTGGTGGGCCCGGGTTCTGACGGGTCCCGCCGCGGCACCGGCCGGCGCGTTGCCGGGTGCCGGTTCATCGCGACTGGTCGCGCCCCGCCCCTAGCGGGGCGCCTTGGCCCACGGGGCCTTCGACGCCTGCCGGAGTACGCGGCGGCGCCTCCAGCCCGTGACACGGTCGGCGTAGATGCGGCCCTCCAAGTGGTCGCACTCGTGCTGGAGGCACCGGGCGAACCAGCCCGTGCCGTGCACCACCACCGGCTCGCCCTTCAGGTTCTGGCCCTCCACGCGCGCGTGGTCGAAGCGCGGGGTGCCCGCCTCCAGCCCCGGCAGGGACAGACAGCCCTCGGGGCCGCGGATCACGACACCGTCCGCCTCGACCAGACGCGGGTTGACGAGGTGTCCGACATGGCGGACATCGTCGTCGTCCTCGCAGTCGTAGACGAAGACCCGCAGCGATTCGCCGATCTGGTTCGCGGCGAGGCCGACGCCCTGAGCCGCGTACATTGTCGCGTACATGTCCTCAACGAGGCGCGCGAGGGACGGCCCGAAGTCCGTCACCTCCCCGCACGGGCGGTGCAGCACGGGATCACCGAGCAGGGTCAGGGGTCGTACGCGCCCGGAGGCGCCCGGTACAGATCCGTGTCGCATGAGCGCAAGGGTACGGTCGAGCGGTACCCCGAGCCGCAGTTCGGGCTTGTCAGGGGATCTCGATAGGCTGGGCCAGGAAAGCGATGCCGGGGGCAGGCGCGGCGCCGTACGCAAGGAGGACCCAAGAAGATGGCAGGCAACTCGGAGTCGATGACTCCGCGGGCCAAGCTCGCCGTGACGGCGGGCAAGGCCGCGGCCGCGGTGTCGCGCGCGGCAGGCCGCGGCAGCGGTTCGGTGATCGGCGGCAAGGTCGCGCTCAGGCTCGACCCCGAGCTGCTCGGACGGCTCGCCCAGCACCTGGACACGGTGCTCGTCTCGGCCACGAACGGCAAGACGACCACCACCCGCCTCATCGCCGAGGCCCTGCGCGCGAGCGGCGAGGTCGTCTCGAACGCGCTGGGCGCGAACATGCCTGCTGGTATCACCTCCGCGCTGGCCGGCGGCACGGACGCCAAGTTCGGCGTCATCGAGGTCGACGAGAAGTACCTCGCCGGGGTCGCCCGGGACGTGACCCCCAAGGCGATCGCGCTGCTCAACCTCTCGCGCGACCAGCTCGACCGCGCCGCCGAGACCCGCATGCTGGCCGAGAAGTGGCGCGAGGGCCTTGCCGGTTCGAAGGCCATCATCATCGCCAACTCCGACGACCCGCTGGTCGTCTGGGCCGCCTCCTCCTCGCCGAACGTGGTGTGGGTCGCCGCGGGCCAGGAGTGGAAGGACGACGCCTGGTCCTGCCCCGCCTGCGGCGGTGTGATGCAGCGCCCCGGCGACGACTGGTTCTGCGGCGAGTGCGGTTTCCGCCGCCCGACGGCGAGCTGGGCGCTCCAGGGCGACTACGTCCTGGACCCGCACGGCTCCGCCTGGCCGATCCACCTCCAGCTGCCGGGCCGGGCCAACAAGGCGAACGCGGCCACCTCCGCCGCCGTGGCCGCCTGCTTCGGTGTGCCGCCGCAGGTCGCCCTGGAGCGGATGTACCAGGTGCAGGCCGTGGCCGGCCGCTACGACGTCGTGCAGTTCCAGAACCGCGACCTGCGGCTGCTGCTCGCCAAGAACCCGGCGGGCTGGCTCGAAACGTTCACTCTGATCGACCCGCCGCCCACTCCGGTGATCCTTTCGGTGAACGCGCGGGGCGCGGACGGCACCGACACCTCCTGGCTGTGGGACGTCGACTACACCCGGCTGGCGGGGCACCCGATCGCGGTCATCGGCGACCGCAAGCTGGACCTCGCGGTGCGTCTGGAGGTGGCCGGCCTGCAGTTCCAGGTCTGCGACACCATCGACCAGGCCGTGCAGGCCTCGCCGCCCGGACGCATCGAGCTGATCGCCAACTACACCGCGTTCCAGGACGTCCGCCGCCGCGTCGGCAACTGACCCGACGAGAGCCAGCGAAGGATCATGAGCATGAGTGACAGCAGCCTGCGTCTCGTGTGGGTCTACCCCGACCTGCTCAGCACGTACGGAGACCAGGGCAACGCCCTGGTGGTGGAGCGCCGGGCCAACCAGCGCCGCCTCCAGGTCGAGCGGGCCGACGTCCGCAGCGACCAGCCGGTGCCGACCTCCGGCGACATCTACCTGATCGGCGGCGGCGAGGACCGGCCGCAGCGACTGGCCGCGGAGCGGCTGCGGCGCGACGGCGGCCTGCAGCGCGCGGTGGCCAACGGCGCCATCGTGTTCTCCGTGTGCGCCGGCTACCAGATCCTCGGCCACGAGTTCATCAACGACCTCGGTGAGCGGGAGCCGGGCCTCGGCCTGCTCGACGTCGTCTCCACGCGCGGCGAGGGCGAGCGGTGCGTCGGTGACGTGCTGGCCGACATCGACCCGCATCTGGGGCTCCCGCCGCTGACCGGGTTCGAGAACCACCAGGGCATCACCCACCTGGGCCCGTCGGCCCGGCCGTTCGCCCGTACCCGCATCGGCAAGGGCAACGGCACGGGGGACGGCACCGAGGGCGCCTTCAACGACACGGTGTTCGGCACGTACATGCACGGGCCGGTGCTCGCGCGCAATCCGCAGATCGCGGACCTGCTGCTGAAGCTGGCGCTGGATGTCAACGCGCTGCCGCCGGTCGACGACCGGTGGTACGAGGCGCTCCGCAACGAGCGGATCGCGTCGGCCACCGCCGCGCAGCCCGCCTAAGGGGCGGTTCCGCGCCCATATGAGCGGAGCTGTCCACCTGGCGGACGCCCCATACGGTCGGTCCCCCGGGCGCCGCTAAGGTACGGGGGATTCCCGCCGGACGACGTGGTCCGGTCGTCGGGCCACGTTTGCAAAGGTATTCCGGGCTTATGCGTATTGGTGTCCTCACTTCAGGCGGCGACTGTCCCGGCCTGAACGCGGTGATCCGTTCGGTCGTGCACCGGGCCGTCGTCGACCACGGCGACGAGGTCATCGGCTTCCACGACGGGTGGAAGGGCCTGCTCGAATGCGACTACCGCAAGCTGGACCTGGACGCGGTGGGCGGCATCCTCGCCCGCGGCGGCACCATCCTCGGATCGTCGCGGGTCCAGCCCGCCCATCTGCGCGACGGCGTGGACCGTGCCAAGGGCCATGTCGCCGACCTCGGTCTTGACGCCATCATCCCGATCGGCGGCGAGGGCACGCTCAAGGCGGCCCGGCTGCTGTCCGACAACGGGCTGCCGATCGTCGGCGTGCCGAAGACGATCGACAACGACATCGCCGTCACGGACGTGACCTTCGGCTTCGACACCGCCGTCGGGGTCGCGACCGAGGCCCTCGACCGGCTGAAGACCACCGCCGAGTCGCACCAGCGAGTGCTGATCGTCGAGGTCATGGGCCGGCACACCGGCTGGATCGCCCTGCACTCGGGCATGGCCGCCGGTGCGCACGCCGTCGTCGTGCCGGAGCGCCCCTTCGACATCGAGGAGCTGGCCGCGAAGGTCGGCGAGCGGTTCGACGCGGGCAAGAAGTTCGCGATCGTCGTCGCCGCCGAGGGCGCCAAGCCCCGCGCCGGTTCGATGGCGTTCGACGAGGGCGTCAAGGACATGTACGGGCACGAGCGCTTCGCCGGGATCGCCCGCCAGCTCTCCATCGAGCTGGAGCAGCGGCTCGGCAAGGAGGCCCGGCCGGTGATCCTCGGTCACGTGCAGCGCGGCGGCACCCCGACCGCGTACGACCGGGTGCTCGCCACCCGCTTCGGCTGGCACGCCGTGGAGGCCGTGCACCGCGGGGAGTTCGGGCACATGACCGCGCTGCGCGGCACCGACATCGTGATGGTGTCGCTGGCCGAGGCCGTGGAGACCCTCAAGACGGTTCCCGAGGAGCGCTACGCCGAGGCGGAGTGCGTGCTCTAGCCCGTCGCCCCGCCAGAGAACTGCCCCCGGCCGATGTCACGGCCGGGGGCAGTTCTAGTCTGGTGGCGCACAATCCGTACGAATCGAGCACCGGGAGCCGGCCGATGGATCACAGCGGGCACGGCATGGACGGCATGGACCTGCCGCCGTTCACGCTGGGGAACGGCCTTCAATGGTCGGCCGACCCCTTCTTCCTCGTCGGCTGCCTCCTCGCCCTCGCGCTCTACGGGTGGGGCGTCGTCCGCCTCGCGCGGCGCGGGGACGCCTGGCCGGTGGCCCGTACCCTCTCGTTCGTCGTGGGCGTGCTCACCATCGGTCTGGTGATGTGCACCAAGCTGAACGACTACGGCATGGTCATGTTCAGCGTGCACATGGTGCAGCACATGGTGATCAGCATGCTGTCGCCGATCCTGCTGCTGATGGGCGCCCCGATCACGCTCGCGCTGCGCGCCCTGCCGGTGGCGTCGAAGCGCGGCAGCAAGGGCCCGCGCGAACTGCTCCTGATGCTGCTGCACAGCCGCTACATGCGGATCATCACGCATCCCGCGTTCACCATCCCGCTGTTCATCGCGAGCCTGTACGTCCTCTACTTCACCCCGCTCTTCGACTTCCTGATGCGGTCGCAGATCGGGCACCTCGCGATGATGGTGCACTTCCTCGCCGTGGGCGTGGTGTTCTTCTGGCCGATCATGGGCGTGGACCCGGGGCCGCACCGGCCCGGTTACGTGATGCGGATGCTGGAGCTGTTCGCGGGCATGCCGTTCCACGCGTTCTTCGGGATCGCGCTGATGATGGCGAGCACCACGATGGTCGGCACGTTCGAGAACCCGCCGGCCTCGCTCGGCATCGATCCGATGTCCGACCAGACGGCCGCCGGCGGCATCGCCTGGGCGTTCAGCGAGGTGCCGTCGGTCCTGGTGCTGCTCGCCCTGCTCTTCCAGTGGAAGAAGTCCGAGGAGCGCCAGGCGCGCCGCAAGGACCGCGCCGCGGACCGGGACGGCGACAAGGAGCTGGAGGCGTACAACGCCTACCTGGCCTCGCTGAACGCACGCGGGCAGTAGCGCCACAGGCCGTTCCCGGGTGAGGATGGCCTTCTGGCCGCGGCACGGGCGCCGCACAACACCGCCGTACGGCGTCCCGGCTGCCGGGAGGAGGGTGTGTGATGCCCGGATCCACGAAGACGATGGGCGTGTTCACCGTCGGTGGCCTGGTGGCCGTGACCGCCTACACGGTGGCGCTCGGCAGCAATGGCTGGCTCTGGTTCGGCTGGATCGTGCTGGGCCTGATCACGGTGGCGATGGTGGCCTCGCACAACCCCTGACACCCGGTCCGGGCGGGGGTTACTGTGCGTTCGCGCCCGTTAGTGCTGCATGGGGGAAGGCGACGGCCATGTTCTACCGACTGCTCAAGTACGTGATCCTCGGGCCGCTGCTGCGGCTGATGTTCCGGCCGCGCATCGAGGGGCTGGAACACGTTCCGGACGAGGGCGCCGCGATCGTCGCGGGGAACCACCTGTCGTTCTCGGACCACTTCCTCATGCCGGCGATCCTCAAGCGGCGGATCACGTTCCTGGCGAAGGCCGAGTACTTCACCGGGCCCGGTGTGAAGGGCCGGCTGACCGCCGCGTTCTTCCGCAGCGCCGGGCAGATCCCGGTCGACCGCTCCGGCAAGGAGGCGGGCCAGGCCGCGATCCGCGAGGGGCTCGGTGTGCTGCGCCGCGGCGAACTCCTCGGCATCTATCCGGAGGGCACCCGCTCGCACGACGGCCGCCTGTACAAGGGCAAGGTCGGGGTCGCCGCGATGGCGCTGAAGGTGCAGGTCCCGGTGATCCCGTGCGCGATGATCGGCACGTTCGAGGCGCAGCCGCCGGGCCAGAAGATCCCGAGCATGCGCCGGATCACCATCCGCTTCGGCAAGCCGCTGGACTTCGCGCGCTATGCGGGGATGGACGGCGAGAAGGCGATCCTGCGGGCGGTCACCGACGAGATCATGTACGCGATCCTGGAGCTGTCCGGGCAGGAGTACGTGGACAAGTACGCGGCGCAGGTGAAGGCGGAGGCCGAGGAGGCCAAAGCCCGGAAGTTCCCGCGGATGCCCCTCAGCTGAGACGCGCCGCGGGGCCGCTCTGCGGTGAGCAGAAAAACGTGGGCCCCGGCGCCCTGATCACCGTACGGTCCGGGCATGAAGACGGCTCTGGTGATCGGTGCGACGGGACAGATCGGGCGACCGGCGGTACGGGCGCTCGCGCGGGACGGATGGGCGGTGACGGCCGCCTCGCTCGGGGGCGGCCGGGACGCGGACTGGCCGGACGAGGTGCGGTCGGTGCGGCTCGACCGGGACGACGACGCGGCGCTCGCCGCGCTGGTCGGTGACGGGGTGGATCTCGTCGTGGACATGGTGGCGTTCACGCCGGAGCACGGGCGGCAGCTCGCGGGCCTCGCCGACCGGGTCGGTTCCGCGGTCGTGGTGTCGAGCGGCGCGGTCTACGTGGACGAGCGGGGCCGCGGCTTCCACACGCAGGAGGAGCCGGACGGCTGGCCCGACTATCCCGTGCCGATCCCGGAGACCTGGCACACGGTGGCCCCGGGAGAGGGGTACGGCGCGCGCAAGGTGCGGATCGAGCGGGACCTCCTCGCGCTCGGCGACCGGCTGCCGACGACCGTGCTGCGGGCGTCCGCCGTGCACGGCCCGCACTGCCGCACCCCGCGCGAGCTGTACTTCGTGAAGCGGAACCTGGACGGGCGCCGGACGCGGGTGCTCGCGTACAACGGCACGAGCACGTTCCACCCGGCGAGCGTGCACAACCTGGCGGAGCTGGTGCGGCTGGCGGCGGCCAGGCCCGGCTCGCGGGTGCTGAACGGGGCCGATCCCGACCATCCCTCGGTCGGTGAGATCGGCGCGATGATCGACGCGCTGATGGGGGTGGAGACGGAGTCGGTGCTCGTCGACGGCCCGCCGCCGGCGCCGAACGTCGGGGACTCCCCGTGGGCGGTGCCGCGCCCGCTGATCGTCGACATGTCGGCCGCCGAACGCGAACTGGGGTACGCGCCGGTGACGACGTACGCCGAGGCGCTTCCCGAGACGGTGGAGTGGCTGGCCGCGCGGCTGCGCGAGCGGGACTGGCGGGACGGCTTCCCGAAGATGCTGGCCTCGTACACGGCCGGGATCTTCGACTACGCGGCCGAGGACGCCTGGCTGGCGGCCCGGACATGACGGACGGCCCGGCCCCTTTCCCGGGGCCGGGCCGTTCGGCTTCAGCGGGTCAGGGCTTCGGGGTGGCGTGCGGGGTGCACGTCACGTCCTTGCCATCGACCTCGCCGGTGAGCAGGTACGTGTCGACCCGGTCGTTGATGCAGGGGTTGGTCAGACCGGTGACACCGTGCGAGCCCGCGTCCTTCTCGGTGATGAGGCGGGAGCCCTTGAAACGCTTGTGCAGCTCGACGGCGCCCTCGTACGGGGTGGCGGCGTCGCGCTCCGACTGGACGATGAGGACGGAGGGCAGGCCCTTGCCCGTCTTCACGTCGATCGGCGTCTGCTGCTTCGTCTTCCACGTCGCGCACGGCAGGTTCATCCAGGCGTTGGCCCACGTCATGAACGGGTACTTCTTGTTCAGTTCCGTGTTGTCCCGGTCCCACTTCGACCAGCTGGTGGGCCACTTGGCGTCGGCGCACTCGACGGCGGTGTAGACCGCGTTGCTGTTCTCCGAGGACGCGTTGCCCGCCGTGTCCGACAGGTCGGGGGCGGCGGCGTCGATCAGCGCCTGCGTGTCACCGGCGACGTACTTGCTCCAGATCTGGGCGGTGGGCGCCCACGAGGAGTCGTAGTACGGCGCGCTCTGGAAGAAGCTGATCAGCTCGGCCGGGCCGAGGACCCCGCCGATGGGGTTCTTCTTCGCGGCGGCGCGCAGGGTCTCCCACTGGTGCTGGACCTTGGCGCGGGTGTCGCCGAGGTGGTAGGTCGCGTCGTTCTTGGCGACCCAGTCCTGCCAGTCCTTCCAGCGGCCCTCGAAGGCGATGTCCTGGTTCAGGTTCGCCTCGTACCAGATGTTGCTCTTCTCGGGGTTGACGACGCTGTCCACGATCATGCGGCGGACGTGGCCCGGGAAGAGGGTGCCGTAGACGGCGCCCAGGTAGGTGCCGTAGGAGACGCCCAGGTAGTTGAGCTTCTTCTCGCCGAGAGCGGCCCGGATGACGTCCAGGTCGCGCGCGGTGTTCGGCGTCGTCATGTACGGCAGCATCTCGCCGCTGCGCTCGTAGCAACCGTCCGCGTACTCCTTGGCGAGCTTGCGCTGGGCGCGCTTGTCCGCCTCGGAGTCGGGGACCGGGTCGGCCTTGGGAGCCTTGACGAACTCCTGCGGGTCGATGCAGGAGATCGGCGCGGAGTGGCCGACGCCGCGCGGGTCGAAGCCGACGAAGTCGTACGCCTTCGAGGTCTTCGCCCACAGCGGGTTCTTGTTGGTCACCCGCGTCGGGAAGCGCATGCCGGAGCCGCCGGGGCCGCCCGGGTTGTAGACGAGGGCGCCCTGGCGCTCGCCCTTGGTGCCGGTGCTGACGGCACGGTCGACGGCCAGCTTGATCTGCTTGCCGAAGGGCCGCGCGTAGTCGAGCGGCACGCTGACGTAGCCGCACTGGATCGGCTTGGCCAGTGCCCAGTCCGCGGGACAGTCCTGCCAGTCGATGCCGCGCTTCGCCGCCTGGGCCGCGGCGATGGCCGCGCCCACCGCCTCACGGTTGTGGTTGCTCGCGCCGTTCGAGTGCTGCGCCGACGCGTTGGCGGAAGGGGCGGTGACCGCTCCCGCTATCAGCGCCGCCACGGCGACGGCACCGGCGGAACCGGCCACCACCCTCCGTCTGCCGCTTCCCGTCTGTCGAGTCCGTCTCAAGAGAGCCCTCCCGTACATGGATTCGATCATTACGTCGATCGGGTTGCCGACCGGTACCGGGATCCTGTCGGCTGTGAGCACCCTGAGGACAGTCGCGACGTCCGATCTTTACCAATCCGATAAACGGGATAACTCGCCCCGGTGAGCGGTCAGTCGGCCAGACGGAGCAATGCCGCGTCGAGCGTGCGACGCAGCAGCAGGGCGTCCGGGGCGACCGCGGTGACGAGGACGGCGGGGCCCGCGAGCGGGGTGAGCGCGGCCGTGCCCCGCTCGTCCAGGACGGCGGCGGCCGGCCGGTCGGTCTCGAACTCCGGCCGTACGACGACCAGCTGGCCCAGCGCGCGGTGCCCGGCCAGGACGGCGGGACCGTCCCAGCCGCCGGGCGCTCCGGGTCCGCAGGCCAGTTCCTGGTCCAGGAGCGGGCGGCCGGCGCGGTGGACGGTCAGCCGGCTGGTCAGCCGGCCCGGCTCCTCCCCCACCCGGCCGAGCACCTGCTCCTCGCGCAGCACGAGCCGGGCGCCCGGGGCGAGCTCGGCGCGGGTGGTGACGCGCAGGTCGCTGCCGTGCGCCGAGATCAGCTGTTCGGGCAGCCAGTCGAGGCGGGCCCCGTCGGCGACGGTGAGCCGGACGTTGTAGTGGGCCTCGCCCTTGGCCTGCCCGGGCAGCGCGAGCGTGGCGGCCACGGAGCCGATGTGCAGCCGGGCGCCCTCGTCCGCGCGGGCCTCGACGGTGAAGCGGTCGCCGCCGAGGGGGCCGCTCATCGCGCCGACGAGCATGACGCGTGCCTCGTCGGCGTGCGCGGCCCGGGTGCGGCGCACGGCGAGCGAGCCCTCGCCCTCCAGGGCCGGCAGGGCGGTGCCGCCCCGGCCGTCGCCGCGGGCGGCGATCCGGGCGGTGGACCGGACACCCGCCGACATCACGCCGTCCAGGCCGCGAGCCGGCCGCGCGCCCAGGCGGCCACGTCACCGACACCGCCCTCGGAGCGCAGCGACTGGAGGATCACGGGGAGTTCGTCACGCTGCGCCTTGGCGTCCGCGGCCATCCGGTCCAGGTCGGAGCCGACGTACGGGGCGAGGTCGGTCTTGTTGATGACGAGCAGGTCGGCGGTGGTGACGCCGGGTCCGCCCTTGCGCGGGATGTCGTCGCCGCCCGCGACGTCGATCACGAAGATCTGGGCGTCGACGAGGCCCTTGGAGAAGGTCGCGGTGAGGTTGTCGCCACCGGACTCCACGAGGATGAGGTCGAGCGGCCCGACCTCGTCCTCCAGGTCCTCGACGGCCTCCAGGTTGGCGGAGATGTCGTCGCGGATGGCGGTGTGCGGGCAGGCGCCGGTCTCCACGGCGGTGATCCGCTCGGGCGGCAGCACGGCTTCGCGCAGCAGGAACTCGGCGTCCTCGCGCGTGTAGATGTCGTTGGTGACGACGGCGAGGGACAGTTCGTCGCGCAGGGTGCGGCAGAGCGCGGCGACGGTCGCGGTCTTGCCGGACCCGACCGGTCCGCCGAGGCCGATGCGCAGGGCGCGCCGGGTCCCGTCGGGCCGCCGGGCGTCGGCGGAGACGGCGGAGGCTTCGTCGTGGGTGTGTCCAAGGTGCATAGCGATCACGGCTCCAGAAGGAATGTCTTTTCAGCCTGTCCGGCGTTCGATGACGAGGCCGTTCAGGCCGATGAGGGTGGTCCGGGGGCGCAGCCCCCGGGGGTTCAGGAAGCGAACAGCCGCACGGGCCAGGCGGCATGCGCCTCGGCCCCGATCTCCAGCAGCGGAGCGCTCCCGGCGGGCAGCGCGTCGACCCCGAGGTCGACGGCCCGGCGGGCAGCGTCCACGGCATCGGCCACCACCCGGTCGAGCTCCGGCGCGAGCCGCGCCAGAGCCCCGGTCGCGTCGAACGGATCGAGGCTGAGCAACCGCACGACGGCGGTCGCGGGCCCGCTGATCCCTTCGTACGCGGAGCAGTACGCGGCGTCCTCGGGCCCGAGCCCGGCGGCCCGGGCGGTGAGCCCGAGCACCACCGGCTGATGGGCGCCCTTGGGAAACCGCTGCGCCAGGGCGTCGAGTTCGGGGTGCGGCCAGGTGGCGCGGGCGGCGCGCATGAGCTGCCGCCCCAGCTTGCGGGCCGCGACCCGCAGTGCGGCCGACGGGGTCCTGGCGTCGGCGGCCGCGTCCAGGGCGACCGGGTCGACGCCGAGCGCCGCCGCGGCGGCGAGGGCCGCCGAGACCGCCCCGCTGGTGTGCAGGCGGCCGCGGCAGAACTCCTCCAGGCTCGCGCCGCCGGTGATGCGGCCCGCCCTGACCGCGGCCTCCGCCCCGCCGGAGTGGGCGTGCCCTCCGGCGGGGAAGCGGCCGTCGGCCAGGACGAGCAGGGTCGCGCGTGTCATGAGATACGTACCCGTCCCGGCATCAGAACAGGAAGTACCGCTGCGCGAGCGGCAGTTCGGCGGCCGGGGCGGGTTCGACGAGTTCGCCGTCGATGGTCACGGCGAAGGAGTCGGGGGCGACCTCGACGCGCGGCAGGGCATCGTTGTTGATCATGTCCGCCTTGGTGCGGCCGCGAGTGGACCGGATCGGGACGAAGGACCGGTCGAGCCCGAGGCGCTCCACGAGCCCGTCCTCGATCGCCGCCTCCGTCACGAAGTTGAGCGAGTTGGCCGCCGGCGCCTTGCCGTGGGCGCCGAACATCGGGCGCGGCAGCACCGGCTGCGGGGTGGGGATGGAGGCGTTGGCGTCGCCCATCTGCGCGTAGGCGATCTGTCCGCCCTTCAGGACCACCTGCGGCTTCACGCCGAAGAACCTCGGGTCCCAGAGCACCAGGTCGGCCAGCTTGCCGCTCTCGACGGAACCGAGTTCGCCCTCGATGCCCTGGGCGATCGCCGCGTTGATCGTGTATTTGGCGACATAGCGACGCGCGCGCTGGTTGTCGGCGCGCAGGTCGCCGGGGAGCAGGCCGCGGCGGCGCTTCATCACGTGCGCGGTCTGCCAGGTGCGCATGATGACCTCGCCGATGCGGCCCATGGCCTGCGAGTCCGAGGACATGATCGAGATGGCGCCCATGTCGTGCAGGACGTCCTCGGCCGCGATGGTGGTGGGCCGGATGCGGGACTCGGCGAAGGCCAGGTCCTCGGGGACCGCCGGGTTGAGGTGGTGGCAGACCATCAGCATGTCGAGGTGCTCCTCGACGGTGTTGACGGTGTGCGGCCGGGTCGGGTTGGTGGACGACGGCAGCATGTTGGGCAGCTGCACGGCGGTGATCATGTCGGGGGCGTGGCCGCCGCCCGCGCCCTCGACGTGGAAGGCGTGCAGGGTGCGGCCGCCGACGGCGTCGAAGGTGTCCTGGACGAATCCGGCCTCGTTCAGGGTGTCGGAGTGGACGGCGAGCTGGGCGCCGGACTCCTCGCAGACGTCGAGGCAGGCGGAGATCACGGCCGGGGTCGCGCCCCAGTCCTCGTGGATCTTGAATCCGCAGACCCCGGCGCGCAGTTGGTCGCGCATGGACTCCTTCGACATGGTGTTGCCCTTGCCGAGGAAGCCGATGTTGACGGGGCTGTTCTCCATGGCCGCGAACATCCGGGCGAGGTGCCAGGAGCCGGGCGTGATGGTGGTGGCCTTCGATCCCTCGGCGGGTCCGGTGCCGCCGCCGACGAGCGTGGTCACGCCGGATGCCAGCGCCTCGTCGACGATGGTCGGCGAGATGAAGTGGATGTGGGTGTCGATGCCGCCCGCGGTGACGATCTTGCCGTTGCCGGCCAGGATCTCGGTCTCGGGGCCTATGACGAGATCGGGGTGGACGCCGTCCATGGTGTCCGGGTTGCCGGACTTGCCGATGGCGATGATCCGGCCGTCACGGATGCCGATGTCGGCCTTGACGATGCCCCAGTGGTCGATGATCACGGCGCCGGTGATGACGGTGTCCGGGGTGCCTTGCGCGCGCGTGGCGCGCGACTGGCCCATGGACTCGCGGATGACCTTGCCGCCGCCGAAGACGGCCTCGTCGCCGGAGCGGCCGGGACCGCCGCTGCGGTCCTCCTCGATCTCGACGAACAGGTCGGTGTCGGCGAGCCGGATGCGGTCGCCCGTGGTGGGGCCGAACAGATCGGCGTAGGCGGCGCGGGACAGCTCAGGCATCGAGGGGACCTCCGGTCTCGCCGCGCAGGCCGGGGACGATCCGGCGGCCCGCCAGGGGTAGGAGTTCGACGTCGACGGGGATGCCGGGCTCGAAGCGGACGGCGGTGCCCGCGGCGATGTTCAGCCGCTTGCCGCGGGCGGCGGCGCGGTCGAAGTCGAGACCGGGGTTGGCCTCGGCGAAGTGGTAGTGGGAACCGACCTGCACGGGGCGGTCGGCGGCGTTGAGGACGGTCACACGGGTGACGTCGCGGCCCTCGTTGTACACGACGGGCTCGTCGGCGAAGAGGATCTCTCCGGGAATCATGGCTGCTGCTTTCCCGTCAGACGATCGGCTCATGGACGGTGACCAGCTTGGTGCCGTCGGGGAAGGTGGCCTCGACCTGCACGTCGTGGATCATCTCGGGGATGCCCTCCATGACGTCGTCACGGGTGAGCAGTTTTCGCCCGGACGCCATGAGTTCCGCGACGGTGCGGCCGTCGCGGGCGCCCTCGAGGATGTGCGAGGTGAGCAGGGCGACGGTTTCGGGGTGATTGAGTTTCAGACCCCGGGCCCGGCGCTTCTCGGCCACGTCGGCGGCCACATGAATGAGCAGTCTCTCCTGCTCGTGCGGGGTCAGTTGCACGGTCCCACCTCACAGTCCTTCACCCGGGCCGTGCGGGGCCCGGCTGCCGCGGCCACCGCGACGGATATAGATGTAACACACAAGAAGTGCGCATGATCTTGCGCACCCTGGTTACGAAAACCCCTGGTGGCGTGGGCCTCAAGCTAATGGCGCGGAGTTTCAACGACGTTAACCGTTGCTTGACCGCGCCATGGTCAGCAGCAGACCTCCGCCATGCTCATCAGGCCCCGCAGACCTGCCTGGAGCGCCTACGCCGGTACGCCCTTGAAGAGGGCCTGCTGGGCGATGAATTCCTGGGCCGCGGCGATCATCGTGCGCGCGACGGCGTCCGCGTCGGCGTCGGCGGACATCACGCCCGCCTCCTGACAGCCCTCCACGATCGCGGCCCAGGAAGAGCGCAGATCCGGTCGTAGCCCTCCCGGACGGCGCCGCGCGATCCGCCGCTCGGGATCGCCGGGGTCGCCGCCGCGACGGCCCCGTGGGCGGGGCTCGGCCTGCTTGCCGTACTGCTGGGAAGGTTGCGCGCGCGGCGGGCGTCGGCTCCGCAGGAGGCACCCGCTCCGGCGCGGACACCCCAGCCGGTGGGCTGAGGCCCGGCCGCCCCGCACTCCGGGCGGACACCGATCGACCGCGCGTCCCCGCTGCAGCGGACGGGGGCGCGAGGTCCTGTCGTTCGGGTTTCGGGGTGCGGCTACCTGCCTTCGGGGCCGCGGTGCTCGGCCGCGATGCCGAACCGCTGCCGTTCGCCCGGAGCGGACGACAGGGTGCCGACGCGGGCGACGGAACTGATCACCGGCTCCTCGGCCCGGGACCCGAGTTCCTCGAGACGCTCCAGGTCACCCGCCGAGACCAGGGCGACGAGCGGCTTGCCGTGCCGGGTGACGACCACGCGCTCGCCGCCGTACACCACGCGATTGATCAATTCGGCGAGCTCAGCCCTGGCTTGCGTCACCGGAATCTCGTAGGCCATGCTCCCCAGGGTACGTGATGTACATCCTGTACATTTTTTACAGGGGCGGCGCCGACAGCGCCCGCATCGCCATTGGAGGCTCCATGAACCGCCCGTCCGGCCGTTATGTCCTGCCCGAGTTCACCGAGCGGACCACATCGGGGCAGCGCACCCTCGATCCCTACTCCAAGCTCCTCGAAGAGCGCATCGTCATCCTCGGGACACCGATCGACGACACGTCGGCGAACGATGTGATGGCGCAGCTGATGCATCTCGAGTACACGGCGCCGGAGCAGGACATCGCGCTGTACATCAACTCCCCCGGCGGCTCGTTCAGCGCCATGACGGCGATCTACGACACGATGGAGTACGTCAGTTGCGAGGTGGCGACCACCTGCCTGGGGCAGGCCGCGTCCGTCGCCGCGGTGCTGCTGGCCGCGGGAGCGCCGGGCAAGCGGATGACGCTGCCCGGGGCACGCGTGGTGCTCGACCAGCCCGCGCTGCCCGAGCCGGCTCAGGGGCAGCCCACCGACCTGGAGATCCAGGCCCGCGAAATGGTGCGTACGCGGGCACGGTTGGAAGAGCTGCTGGCGCGGCACTCGGGGCGGTCGCGGGAGCGGATCGGCGCGGACATCGAACGCGACACCGTACTCACGGCCCGACAGGCCCTGGAGTACGGGCTGGTGGACCATGTACTGGAGAGCCGCAAGAGCGTCCCCGGCGCCCCGGGCGCGCGGTGAGGCGGCCGTGTACCCACCCGAACTGCCGCCACTGCCCGCGCTGACCCGCGCCGAGTGCGAGCTGGTGGACAGCTATCTGGCCGTGGTCGATCTGCTGGCGCGCATCAATCCGGCGCGCGGCGACGACACCTACCGGGGGCTGCGGGCGGCCCAGGCGCTCGTGACCCGGGCGGCGGCGCTCCGGGACGCCCTGGCCCTGATGCACCAGCGGGGCGAGAGCCGGGTGCACGCGGAGACCCTGGCACGGGCGCTGCGCGTTCTGGACGGCGAGAGGCGGACACAAGCGGTCACATTGCCACCCGAAAACGCCACCTGACGGACAATTGGAATCCCGAGACGTTCTTCGGCGGCCAGATCGTCCGCACCCCCGGTGAAACGGCCCAGATGGGCTACCGCCGGATGGCGTAGATATGAGTAGACGCTGGTGACCGCAAGAGTTGCGCGATGCCGGTAGGCGAACACCGGAATTTGCGGTTCCGTGCCTGGTGCGGGCCTGGTCGCGGGTGGCCGCCGGGCCCCGAAAGCCGCACTGTCCACCTGAACGGGTCAAGCGTGAGGAGCCTCACTTACCGCCGGTTCAGCTCGGTTTTCACCGCAGAGGTGGGTCAAGATCCCTTCCGACGACAAGCCCCCGCCGCCGCGGCGGGGCGGTCCGTGCGGACGCCGAGTCCTGCCGCCGCCCGGATGCCAGGTCGACAGGAGTGGATCGGCAGGAGTGGAGGACCCAGGCACGACGGGCCGCCGCAGCAGCCGCTGCGAGCAGTCCTTGGGGTGAAGCCGCGTCCAGCGGCCGGGCATCTTCGCCAGCCCGAACCCGACAGGTCATCCTTCGCAGGCGGCTGACGAAGGGTTGCGCATGACCGCGCTCAATCGTGTCCCCTCGCTGCTGACCCGGGCCGGCACCGCCTCGGCCCTGACCCTCGCCGTCGCGAGTGCCGGGCTGATGGTCCCCGGCGCCGCGCCCGAGGCGTCGGCGGCCGTGGCCTCGTCCAAGGCTCTCCAGGTCGCGGCCTCGAAGAAGGGGGCGCCGTACAAGTGGGGCGCCACCGGACCGCACCGGTTCGACTGCTCGGGGCTCACGCTCTACTCGTTCAAGCGGGCGGGCAAGAAACTGCCCCGCACCGCGGCGCAGCAGTACAACAAGACCCGCCATGTCTCCGGGTCCCAGCGCAAGCGGGGTGACCTGGTGTTCTTCCACTCCGGCCGGAGCGTCTACCACGTCGGCATCTACGCCGGTAAGGGACGGATCTGGCACTCCCCGAAGACCGGGGACGTGGTGCGGCTCCAGAAGATCTGGACCAAGAGCGTCTGGTACGGCCGGGTGCGCTGACCCGCACCGCCGGTACCTGAGGCGGCGGCGGGCCTGGCGCCGGGCCCGCCGTCAGGCCTCGAACGGCCGGAGAGGGATACCCGCACGGCATGAACGAACGGAACGAGACGCCCCTGCAACGGGCCGACCGGAACTTCGGCGAGCTTCTGCAGGAACTCCGGGTCACGCAGACCGGGGTGCAGATCATGTTCGCCTTTCTCCTCACGCTCGCTTTCACGCAGCGCTTTCCCTCGCTCGACGCGGTGCAGCGCGCCACTTATGTGACGACGCTGCTTCTCGCGGTCGTCGCGGCCGCGCTGCTGACGGCGCCCGCCGCACTGCACCGGGTGCTGTTCCAGCTGGGGGCGAAGGCCCGGATCGTCCGGGTCTCGTCGCGGCTCGCCGCCTGCGGCATGGCCGCGCTCTCCCTCGCGCTGACGGGTTCGGTGCTGCTCGTGGTCGATGTGACGGTCGGCCGGGCCGGTGGCGTCGCCGCGGCCGCCGGAACGTTTCTGGTGTGCGCGGGGCTGTGGGGCGTGCTGCCCGGGCTGCTGCGGCGCTCTCTGGCCGGGCGGGCAGGGTCCGCGGATGACGAGGCTTCCGGCTGACCGCGCTCAGCCGGTGGGGGCCGGGCGGACGTCTCCGCCGGACACGCCGTTCTTCCAGGGCAGGGCGATCCATACCGTCTTGCCGCCCTCGGGGGTCGGGCAGACCGAGAGTCTGCCGCCGCACTCCGCGGTCAGACAGCGGATGATGACCATGCCCCGGCCGTTGTCCTGCTGCACCGCGGCGGGCAGCCGCTTGGGGTAGCGGGGGTGGCTGTCGGTGACGCCGATCCGCAGCCGCTCGTCGCGCTCCAGTTCCAGCTCGACGGTGAAGGTGGGGGACAGACCGCGGGTGTGCTGCACGGCGTTCGTCGCGAGTTCGGAGACGATCAGCCGGACCGTGTCGGCGGTGTCACCGTCGCCCGGCATGCCCCACTCCGTCAGCACGTTGCTCACGTACCTCCGGGCCGTGGAGACCGACGCCGGATCGCTCGGCAGTGTGACGGATGCTTCCTGGTGATCTGCCATGGCGAAGTCGTCCCTTTCCTGTCGGGGCCGCTCGACCGCCCGCCGCGGATGCTTCACTTCACCGGCCCCGGCTACTGCTTCGCGCCAGCGTGCCACTTGGATGCGCTTCCAGGGTGGTGATCCCCCAAGATATGCATATATCTGTCGCCCGAAGCGGTGAACTCTGCGACGGTAGACCGTATTTGGGCGAGCGCACGCCGGTTCCTCTACCGTCTGCTCAGGAGCCGTCCCCGCACGGGCCGGGAGGGAGAACCGCCGCGCGGCCCGAGGGGCAGAGGAGTCAGCATGAAGTACGGTCCCGCGGTACGACGCCGCAAGCTGGGTGCCGAATTGCGCGCACTGCGGGTGGGTGCCGGGCTCACCAGTGGTGAGGCCGCGCGACTCGTCGGATGGCACCAGTCGAAGGTGAGCCGGATCGAGACAGGGCGGAGCGGCGCGAAGGCCTCGGACGTACTTCGTCTGCTCGACGCCTTCGACGCGAAGGACCCTCAACTACGCGAACTCGTGGTGGCGTTGGCGGGTGCCGAGGACGCCGGCGGGCACCACTGGTGGCACGCGTACCGCAGCCTGCTGCCGCCCGCGTACCGCGATTTCATCAGCCTGGAGTCGCAGGCCTGCCGGATCAGGACGCTGGAGAACAGTGTCGTGCCGGGGCTGCTGCAGACGCCGGAGTACGCCTACGCGGTGACGCGATCCGTTCTCGGCGGCATGTCCGAGCGGCATATCGAGGCACTGGTGGAAGTGCGTCTCGCGCGACAGGAGGTGCTGCGTTCGCAGACACCCCTGCAGTTGACGGCCATCCTCGACGAGGCGGTGCTCCGGCGCGAAGTGGGCGGAAAAGACATTCTGCAAAGGCAATTGGCACATTTGGCCGAGGTGGCCCTGCTGCCGCATGTCCGGATTCAGGTGCTTCCCTTCTCGGCAGGTGGGCACATCGGCATCACCGGGCCTTTCGTTGTGTTTTCATTTCCGAACACAACTGATCTGGATGTGGTTGTTCTCGACCATTTGACGAGTAGTCTCTACCTCGAGCGGAAAGAAGACCTCAGGGCGTACACGGACGCCTTCGATGCTCTTCTGGGACACGCTCTTTCGCCCGAGGACTCACTGGAGTTCATCGCACAGATCGCCGGATAGCCGGGTGTGCGGGGTCGCCGACACTCCGTCACGCTCCGGCACTGCGTCAGGGAGGCACCATGAATGCACTGCCTCGGTACGTTTCCGACAGCATGTCGCTGAGCGGCGCGATGTGGCGGCGCAGCAGCCGCAGCACAGGCGCCAACAACTGCGTCGAGACCGCCCCCGTGCCCTCGGGGCCCGCGGCCGGCCTGGTGGCCGTCCGCGACTCCAAGAACACGGCGGGACCCGCCGTGCTGTTCGCCCCTTCCGCCTGGGAAGGGTTCATCGGCTCCCTGCGCTGACCGCGCCCCGAGGAGCCGTTCGGCCGATCACCCGTACCGCCTCGGCGAGTTGTTCGTCGGTGAGGTCGGCGCGGGCGGTCAGCCGCAGCCGTGAGACACCGTCCGGCACCGAGGGCGGACGGAAACAGCCCACCGCCAGTCCCGCCGCCCGGCAGGCCGCGGCCCAGCGCACCGCCTCGTCGGGCGAGGGTGCGCGCACCGAGACCACCGCCGCGTCCGGGCGAACGGCCGACAGGCCCTCATCGGTGAGGAGTTGATGCAGCGTCGCCGCGACCTCGCGGGCCCGTGCCGCCCGCCGGGGTTCGCGGCGCAACAGCCGGAGCGCCGCGAGCGCGGCACCGGCGGCGGCCGGCGCGAGGCCGGTGTCGAAGATGAACGTACGCGCCGTGTTGACGAGGTGCTCGATGACCGGCGCGGGTCCGAGGACCGCGCCGCCCTGGCTGCCGAAGGACTTCGAGAGGGTCACGGTGGCGACGGTGCCGGGGTCGCCCGCGAGGCCCGCCGCATGCGGGGCGCCGCGCCCGCCCGCCCCGAGGACGCCGAGCCCGTGCGCGTCGTCGACGATCAGTCCCGCTCCGAATTCCCTTGCCACAGCGCCCAGTTCGGTGAGCGGCGCCCGGTCCCCGTCGACCGAGAAGACGGAGTCGCTGACCACCACGGCCGGGCCGTCGTGCGCGCCGAGCGCCGCGCGGACCGCCGCGGGATCGGCGTGCGGCACGACCCGAGTGGCGGCACGGGACAGCCGGCAGCCGTCGATCAGGGACGCGTGGTTGGCCGCGTCGGAGACGATCAGCGAGCCGTTCGGGGCGAGCGCGGTGACGGCCGCGAGGTTCGCCGCGTAGCCGGACGACAGTACGAGCGCCGCCTCGAAACCGCAGAACTCGGCGAGCTCCCGCTCCAGTTCGGCGTGGAGTTCGGTGGTGCCGGTCACCAGCCGGGAACCGGTCGCGCCGCCGCCCCAGCGCCGTGCCGCCTCGACCGCGCCCGCGACGGTCTCGGGGTGCCGGGCGAGGCCCAGGTAGTCGTTGCTCGCCAGATCGAGCAGCGGGGAGTCGGCGGGACGCGGGCGCAGGGTGCGGACGAGTCCGGCGGCCTCGCGGGCGCGGCGCTGCTCGCCGAGCCAGCCGAAGGCCGGGGCGAGGGCGGGTGCGGGGGTGCTGTGCGCTGGAGCCATGACTCCCTCTGTTTGTAGGTAATGCACAGACCCTAGCCGCCGCGCCACCGGCCCAGGATGTGGCAATACCCACACGTCGAGCACCGTCCTTTGTACGAACTCTCCTTTCGCCGGGGCACTCCTTTGAGCCAGGATCAGGGCTCATGGACCTGCTGAACACGCTGGTGGACAAGGGGCTTCGGCGCGAGACGCCGAGCCGTGAAGAAGCGCTCGCCGTCCTGGCGACGCCGGACGACGACCTGCTCGACGTGGTGGCCGCAGCCGGAAAGGTGCGCCGTCACTGGTTCGGGCGCCGGGTGAAGCTGAACTACCTGGTAAACCTCAAGTCGGGCCTGTGCCCGGAGGATTGCTCGTACTGCTCCCAGCGGCTCGGCTCGAAGGCGGAGATCCTCAAGTACACCTGGCTCAAGCCGGAAGAGGCCTCGCAGGCGGCCGCCGCGGGTGTCGCGGGCGGCGCCAAGCGGGTCTGCCTGGTGGCGAGCGGGCGCGGCCCCACGGACAAGGACGTCGACCGGGTCGCGGCGACGATCGACGCGATCAAGTCGGAGAACGAGGGCGTCGAGGTGTGCGCCTGTCTCGGTCTGCTCTCCGACGGGCAGGCGGAGCGGCTGCGCGGCGCGGGCGCCGACGCCTACAACCACAACCTGAACACGTCCGAGGCGACGTACGGCGACATCACCACGACGCACACCTACGCCGACCGGGTCGACACGGTGCAGAAGGCGCACGCGGCGGGACTGTCCGCCTGCTCGGGGCTGATCGCCGGGATGGGCGAGAGCGACGAGGACCTGGTCGACGTCGTCTTCGGGCTGCGCGAGCTGGACCCGGACTCGGTTCCGGTCAACTTCCTGATCCCCTTCGAGGGGACGCCGCTGGCCAAGGAGTGGAACCTGACGCCGCAGCGCTGCCTGCGGATCCTGGCCATGGTCCGGTTCGTCTGCCCGGACGTGGAGGTGCGGATCGCGGGCGGCCGCGAGGTGCATCTGCGCTCGATGCAGCCGCTGGCCCTGCACATCGCCAACTCGATCTTCCTGGGCGACTATCTGACCAGTGAGGGCCAGGCGGGCAAGGCGGACCTGGACATGATCGCCGACGCGGGGTTCGAGGTGGAGGGCACCGACCGGGTGACGCTGCCGGAGCACCGGACCGGTGGCTGCGGCTCGGCCTGCGGGTCCGAGGAGGCCCCCGCCGCACCCGAGGCGGCCGAGGCGACCGAGGCGCGGACCGACCTCGTCGCCGTGCGCCGCCGGGGCGCCGGAACGGATCTCGCGCCCAATGCCTGATCCGCACATCGAGGAACTGCTCCGGCTCGACCGGGAGCACGTCTGGCATCCGTACGGCCCCATGCCGGGACGGCAGCAGCCCCTGGTCGTCGAGTCGGCGGCCGGTGTGCGGCTGCGGGTCGCCGGGCACGGCGAGCTGGTCGACGGGATGTCGTCGTGGTGGTCGGCGATCCACGGCTACAACCACCCGGTGCTCAACGAGGCGGCGCGCGGGCAGCTGGACCGGATGAGCCATGTCATGTTCGGCGGGCTCACCCACGAACCGGCGGTACGGCTCGCGCAGCGGCTCGTCGAGATGTCGCCGGCCGGCCTGGAGCACGTGTTCCTCGCCGACTCGGGATCCGTGTCGGTCGAGGTGGCGCTGAAGATGTGCCTGCAGTACTGGCGTTCGCTCGGCCTGCCGGAGAAGCGCCGGATGCTCACCTGGCGCGGCGGCTACCACGGCGACACCTGGCAGCCGATGTCCGTGTGCGACCCCGAGGGCGGGATGCACGGCCTGTGGGCCGGGGTGCTGCCGGAGCAGGTGTTCGCGGACGCCCCGCCGAGCGCGTACGAGGAGTCGTACGCGGAGCATCTGCGGCAGACCGTGGAGCGGCACGCGCACGAGCTGGCCGCCGTGATCGTCGAGCCGGTGGTGCAGGGTGCCGGCGGGATGCGGTTCCACTCCCCCGCCTATCTGCGGGTGCTGCGGGAGGCGTGCGACGCGCACGACGTGCTGCTGGTGTTCGACGAGATCGCTACGGGCTTCGGGCGCACCGGCGCGCTGTTCGCGGCGGAGCACGCCGCGCTCACCCCGGACGTGATGTGTGTTGGCAAGGCGCTGACCGGCGGCTATCTGACGCTGGCCGCGACGCTGTGCACGCCGCGGGTGGCTCAGGGCATCTCGCGCGGCGAGGTGCCGGTGCTCGCGCACGGGCCGACGTTCATGGGCAACCCGCTGGCCGCCGCCGTGGCCTGCGCCTCGATCGATCTGCTGCTCGGGCAGGACTGGCTCGCCGAGGTGAAGCGGATCGAGGCGGGGCTGCGGGAGGGCCTGTCGGCGGCGCGGGAGGTGCCGGGGGTCCGGGACGTCCGGGTGCTCGGCGCGATCGGTGTCGTCCAGCTCGACCACGAGGTCGACATCGCCGCGGCCACGCGCGCCGCGGTCGCGGAGGGGGTGTGGGTGCGGCCGTTCCGTGACCTCGTCTACACCATGCCGCCGTACGTCACGGGTGACGAGGATCTGGCGCGGATCACGCGCGCGGTGTGCGCCGCCGCGCGGGAAGGGTGAACGGACATGACCGTATGGGTGGTCACCGGGACGGGAACCGAGATCGGCAAGACCGTGACGACGGCGGCGCTGGCGGCGGTCGCCGTGCGGGCCGGGCGTTCGGTGGCGGTGCTCAAGCCCGCCCAGACCGGGGTCGCGCCGGACGAGCCGGGCGATGTCGCCGAGGTGGTGCGGCTGGCCGGTGAGCGGGTGACCGGGATGGAGCTGGCCCGGTATCCGGAGCCGCTGGCGCCGGGGACGGCCGCGGCCCGGGCCGGGCTGCCGCCGGTGCGGCCCGCCGAGATCGCCGAGGCGGCCGGGAAACTGGCGGCCTCGCACGATCTGGTGCTGGTCGAGGGCGCGGGCGGGCTGCTCGTGCACCTGGACGAGCGGGGGGCCACGCTCGCGGACGCCGCGCGGCTGATCGGGGCGCCGGTCCTGGTGGTGGCGCGGGCCGGGCTCGGGACGCTGAACTCGGTGCAGCTGACCGCCGAAGCGCTCCGGGCGCGCGGGCTGACGCAGGCCGGGGTCGTCATCGGCGCCTGGCCGCGGGATCCCGGGCTCGCCGAGCGCTGCAACGTGGCGGACCTGCCGAAGGTCGCCGGGGCCGCGCTGCTCGGAGCGGTGCCTGAGTCCTCCGGGGTTCTGGGGGCCTCGGAGTTCCGGGTTGCGGCCGAAGGGTGGCTGGCGCCGGAGCTGGGCGGGGCGTGGGACGGGGCCGCGTTCGCTCGGCGGTGGGATTCCTCCGCGGCTTGAGTGTGGCTGGTCGCGCAGCTTCCCCTATGAGATGCCGCACGCGGTGCGCAGCTCAGGGGCGCGGGGAACTGCGCGACCAGCCACGACGAAAGCCGCACCCGGCCACCGGAGAAAGCCCGCGCAGCGTTGCCGCACGCTCCGGTCGGGGAACACTCCGGTCAGGACTCGACAGGAGGCGCGCGATGACGGATCGGCCTCGGAAAGCGGCGGGCGACGCCGTACGGCACCCGGTGTTCGCCCGGTTCTACACAGGGCTCAGCGAACGGATCGAGCCGTTCATGGGCCCGGTGCGCGGCGAACTGCTCACCGGACTCTCGGGCCGGGTGCTCGAGATCGGCGCGGGGAACGGGCTGAACTTCGGCCACTACCCCGCCACCGTCTCCGAGGTCGTCGCCATCGAGCCGGAGCGCGCCCTGCGGCGGCTGGCCGTCGAGGCGGGGCGGCGCGCGGAGGTTCCGGTGGACGTGGCGCCGGGGACCGCGGAGGCGCTGCCGGTCAAGAGCGAGGGGTACGACGCCGTGGTGCTCTGCATCGTGCTGTGCAGTGTGCGCGATGTGGCGCGGGCACTGCGTGAGGTGCGGCGGGTGCTGCGCCCCGGCGGCGAGGTGCGGTTCTTCGAGCACGGCAGGGCGCCGGGGCGTGCGATGCGCGGGGTGCAGACGGGGCTCGACCGGACGGTGTGGCCGCTGCTCTTCGGCGGGTGTCACACCGGGCGCGACACGGTGGCGGAGCTGCGCGACGCCGGTTTCGAGATCGGGGAGCACCGGGAGCTGATCGTGCCGGATCGCGGGCCGCGGCTGCCCACCTCGTACTGCGTGCTCGGCACGGCCCGGCGTCCGTAGCCTCCCGGTGCCGGGCTCACCGGCTCCAGCTGTGCAGTTCCTTCTCGATGTCGTGGACGCCGGCGCCGTCGTGCTTCACGAGGCGGGCGAGTTCCCTGACCTGCTCCGGGGAGGTGGTCACCGGTACGCCACTGGCGACCAGGTAGGCGTAGGCGACGGCGGTGGCGTACATCGCGTTCGACCGCTCCAACGCCGGTACGTGGATGAGGAGTTGCAGCAGGGCGGCGGCGCGGGCCTGCGGGGTGTCGTAGACCGGGAGGTCGAGTATCCGGGCGGAGTGCCGGGACACGGCCGCCACGAGGGCGCCCCAGTCCGTGACCTGCGGGTCGCCGGGGGTTTTCTGTTCGGCGACCATCAGCAGCCAGGCGAGGTCGACCGTGAAGTGCGGGGAGCCGCTCGCGTCACTCAACGGGGCGGCGCCGGCCTTCGGTCTCCGGGCCGAACTCCTCGGCGAAGACCGTCTCGTACCGCTGCATGAAGTCGGCCGCGGCGTCGACGAACATGCGGCCCTGCTCGCCCGCGTCCCGCCGGACGAGCTCCTCGATGTAGCGGTTCACGCTCATCCCGCGGGCCACGGCCCGCTCGCGGGCGGCGCGCGCGGTGTCCGCGTCCACCCGCACGTTCAGCTGGGTCTTCGGCATGCCTTCACGCTAGCGCCGGTCCGCTAGCACCGGCAAGACCGGAACAGGACGGGCGGGCGCGCGGGGAACGAGGTGGCGGCGGCCCGACACGGATGAGAGGTTGGCCTTCCGTATCTTCATGTAGCGCCCATGCAGGGAGAGTTCATGCCGCGTCCGTTCCGCTTCGGTGTCAACATGCTCAGCCTCGCCCCCGGTGACGCGTGGCGCGCCAAGTGCCGTCGGGCGGAGGAGCTGGGGTACGACGTGATCCTGGTCCCGGACCATCTGGGGATGCCGTCGCCGTTCCCCGCGCTCGTCGCCGCGGCCGAGGCGACGACCCGGCCTGCCGTGGGAACGTTCGTGCTCAACTGTGCCTTCTGGAACCCGGTGTTGCTCGCCCGCGAGGTGACGACCACGGCCGCGCTGACCGGCGGCCGTCTCGAACTCGGGCTCGGCACGGGGTACGTACGGGAGGAGTTCGAGCAGGCCGGTGTGGAGTGGGGCACGCCCGGCAGCCGGGTGGACCATCTGGTGCGCACCGTCGAGGAGTTGGACCGGCAGCTCGGCGCGCCCGAGCAGGGCCCGCGGCCGCCGCTGCTGATCGGCGGCAACGGCGACCGGATGCTGCGGATCGCCGCCGAGCACGCGGACATCGCCGCGTTCACCGGCGCCAGGCCCGCGCCGGGCGACGCGGGCGGTCTGGTGCCGCAGACCGCGGACGAGCTCGACGGCCGGGTCGCCGCGTACCGGAAGTTCGCGGCCGGCCGCGCGGAGCCGGCCGAGCTGAATCTGCTGGTGCAGCTCGTCGCCGTCACCGAGGACCGGCCCGCCGCCGTCCGGCCGTGGCTGGAGCGGATGCCGCACCTCACCGAGCGGGAACTGCTCGAATCGCCGCTCGCTCTGGTCGGCACGGTTGAGGAGATCACGGCGCGGCTGCTGGCCGTGCGGGAGCGGTACGGGTTCTCGTACATCACCGTCCTGGAGGACTCGTCCGAGGCGCTGGCGCCGGTCGTCGAGGAGCTGCGCGGGCGCTGAGGTGCCGGGTCAGGCGCGCAGGGCCGCCTCCGCGACGGCCGGGAGCGCCAGGTAGCACAGGTCGCGGTACTGCATGTCGGCCCAGGCGTCCGCGTGCGGCCAGGCCGAGGTCTTGACGACGACCACGCGCCGGTCCCGGTCGGCGTACACGAACTGGCCGCGCATGCCGTCGGCGGTGACCCGCCGCCCCGTCGTGTCCAGGGGCCACCAGTGGTGGCCGAAACCGGCGTGCGCGGTGATCGTGACCGGCAGCCGGCCCGGGTGCAGGAACGGCTCCCCGGGGCGGCTCGACGTGTCGGTCCACGCGCGAGGGACGACGGCGCGCCCGTCCCAGGTGCCGTCCATCTGGAGCTGTCCGAGGCGGGCCCAGTCGCGGGCGGTGGCCGCGAGCGAGCCGCCGGCCATGGCGACGCCGTGCGGGTCGTGGCCGACGACCGCCGGGTGCTCGGCGCCGACGGTGTCCCACAGGCGGGAGAGATGGGTGGCGAAGTCGAGGCCGGTGGCGCGTTCGCGGACCCAGTCGAGGACGAGCGAGTCGGCGGTGCAGTACGTGAAGGAGGTGCCCGGCGTCCGGCCCGGCGGGATGCGCGTGAGCTGTTCGCGGATCCCGCCCTTGCCCTCGCGGACGGGGGCGACCAGGCGCGCGGCGGGCGAGGCCGGGTCGCGGTGGTCCTCCGCCCAGTCCACTCCGGTGGTCATCGCCAGGAGATGACGGACCGTCACCTCGCGGTAGCCGCACGCCGGATCGTCGAGTTCGGGGACGTACGAGCGCGCGGGCGCGTCGATGTCGAGGTCCGGGATGTCGCCGACCAGGAGGGCGAGGGCCGACTTGGTGGCGGAGTTGCCGAGCAGCCGGTCCTCGGGCGTGACGCCGTGGAAGTAGCGCTCGTGCACCAGGGTGCCGTCGACGATCACGACCAGCGACGTGGTGAAGGTGAGGTCGAGGAACTCGTCGAGGTCCATGGTCCGTCCGGCGCCGGTGATCCGGGCGGAGAGCGGGCGCTCGGCGCGGGGCCAGGGCTGCGGGGCGGCGGCCCGGGGAATCTCGGTGGTGCAGGGGATCAGCCGCTGCGGTTCGCGCAGGGACTCGACGTCGGGGCGGATCCGGGGGTCCGCCGGTGCGGTGGCCATCAGGCGCCTTCTCCTACGGGTTCGGGGGTGCTGTCGCTCTTCCGGCCGGGGGTGTCCTCGAGCAGCTGCCGGGTGTACGGGTGCGTGGGCCGGTCCAGGACCTCGGCGGTCGGGCCCTCCTCCACGATCCGGCCGTCGGAGAGGACGGCGACCCGGGTGGCCAGCGAGCGGACGAGGGCGAGGTTGTGGGTGACGAACAGCATCGACAGGCCGCGGCTGGTGCGCAGTTCGTCGAGCAGGGTCACGATCGACGCCTGCACGGAGACGTCGAGCGCGGAGGTCACCTCGTCGCAGATCAGCAGCTCGGGCTCGCAGGCGAGCGCGCGGGCGATCGCGACGCGCTGGCGTTCGCCGCCGGAGAGCCGGTCGGGGCGCAGGTCGGCGACTCCGGGCGAGAGCATGACCTGGGCGAGGAGTTCGTGCACCCGCTCGGTGGCGGCCGCGCCGCGGGCGAGACCGAACAGCTCCAGCGGCCGACGGATGATCTTGCCGACCGTCATCCGGGGGTTCAGGGCGAGATACGGGTTCTGGAACACGTACTGGACGGCCTTGCGCAGTTCGCGGCCGCGCTGCCGGGCGCCGGGCGGCAGCGGCTCGTCCTGGAAGGTGACGGTGCCCGTCCACTCGTCGTGCAGTCCGCCGACGGCCCGCGAGAGGGTCGACTTGCCGCTGCCGGACTGGCCGACGACGGCCACGCATTCGTTGCGGCCGACGGTGAGGTCGATGCCGTGCAGGATCTGCCGGGAGCCGTAGTGGGCGGTCAGCCCCTCGACGGTGAGGACGGGGGCGGGGCGCTCGGCGTCGGCCGGCGGGGCGACGGTGAAGTGGAGCGGGCGGGCGCGGACGTGGTCCACCCGGCGGCAGCGGGCGCGCACGTCGCTGCCGGTGACGGCGGTCAGCTCCGGTTCCCGCTCCGCGCACGCCTCCTCGGCGAAGTCGCAGCGGTCGCGGAACCGGCAGCCGGTGGGGCGCCTGCCCGGCGAGGGCGTGCTGCCGGGGATGCCGGTGAGCACACGGGCCTCGTTGACGCTGGGTACGGCGGTGAGCAGGGCGCGGGTGTACGGGTGCGAGGGCGCCGCGAAGACGGTCTCGCGCGGGCCGATCTCGACGATGCGGCCCGCGTACATCACCGCGACGCGGTGCGCGAACTCGCCGACGACGGCCAGGTCGTGGGTGACGTAGACGGCCGCCACGTCGTGCCGGGCGCACAGCTCCCGGACCGTGGCGAGGACATGGGCCTGCGTGGTGACGTCGAGGCCGGTCGTCGGCTCGTCCAGGACGAGGACCTTGGGGCGCAGCGCGAACGCCATGGCGATGCCGACGCGCTGCAACTGCCCGCCGGAGAGCTGGTGCGGGTAGCGGCGCAGGAAGGCGTCGTCGTCGGGCAGCGCGACCTCGGCGAGCACCTCGCGGACGCGGGCGTCGCGCTCGGCCGGGGTGCCGGCGTGGTGGACGTCGAGCACTTCGCGGATCTGACTGCCGACGCGCATCACGGGGTTGAGGGAGGCGGCCGGGTCCTGGGGGACGTAGGCGACCTCGGAACCGCGGCGCCTGCGGGCCTCCGCGGCCGGGGCGCCGAGCAGTTCGCGTCCGTCGAGGACGACCTCGCCCGCGTCGACGCGGGCGCCGCGGCGGGTGTGGGCGAGCAGGGCCGTGGCGATGGTCGTCTTGCCGCTGCCGGACTCGCCGACCAGGGCCAGGATCTCGCCGGCCGCGACGTCGAAGGCGATGTCGTCGACGACGTCGGGGCCGGTGCGGCCGAGCACGACTCGGAGGCCGTTGACGGTGCAGGAGGCCGTGGTGTCGGTGCCGGTCGCCTCGATGTCGGTGATCGGTGGGGTCATGGGGTGGCTCCCTTGCGTTGCGGGCTGCGGGTGCGTCGTGGCTGGTCGCGCAGTTCCCCGCGCCCCTGAAGCGAGCTCCGCTCGCCCAGGGGCGCGGGGAACTGCGCGAGAAGCCCCACCGGGCGGCACCCGGCGACGAAACGGTTCACGCCCGCTCACCGGCCCCGGACCCGGCCGCAGCGCGAGCGATGCCGTCCGCGATCAGGTTCGTGCCCAGGGCCAGCACGGCGATGGCGACGACCGGCGCCAGGATCGCCCACGGCTGGACGGCGAGGGCCAGCCGGTTCTCGTTGATCATCAGGCCCCAGTCGGCGGCGCTGGGGTCGGAGGCGAAGCCGAGGAAGCCGATGGAGGCGACCAGGCCGACCGAGTAGGTGAGCCGGAGGCCGAGTTCGGCGAGGAGCGGGGCCGACATGTTCGGCAGGAGTTCGCGGAACAGGATCCGGGTCCGCTTCTCGCCGAGCGCCTCCGCGGACTGGACGAACTCGCGGGTGGCGAGGCCGGTCGTCATGCCCCGGGTGAGCCGGGCGACGCGCGGCGCGTGCGAGACGCCGACGACCAGGACGACCAGCCAGCGCTTGGGCCCGGCCACCGACAGCAGCACCAGGACCAGCACGATCTGGGGGAAGGCGAGGATCACGTCGCAGATCCGCATGATGACCTCGTCGAGCCAGCCGCGCGCGTATCCGGCGACGAGTCCGGCGGCGACGCCGAGCACCATGCCGAGGACGGTGGCGGAGACGGCGGTGACGACGACCCAGTTGCCGCCCGCGAGGAGCCGGCTCCACACGTCCTGGCCGAGGTAGTCGGTGCCGAGGAGCGCGCCGGGCGCGGCGTCCGAGTAGGGGGCGCCGACGATGTCGTTCTCGCCGTGCGGGGAGAACAGCGGGCCGAGGAAGGCGATGCCGACGATGCCGACGGTGAGCACGAGGCCGACCCAGGTGCGGCCGGAGGCGAGCGCCCCGCGCAGCCGGGGTCTGCGGGCGGCGGGATCGGCCCCGGTCGGTTCGGTGTTGGTGTCGAGTACAGCGGTGGCCATCACCGCACCCCCGTCCGGAGTTTGGGTGTCACGAGGATGGTCAGGACGTCGGCGATCAGGTTCACGACGACGTAGACGGCGGCGATCAGCAGGGCGAGTGCCTGGATCACCGGGACGTCGCGGTTGCGTACGGCGTCGACCAGGGCGGTGCCGATGCCGGGGTAGAGGAACAGGCTCTCCACCACGACGACTCCCCCGGCGAGCCAGGCGAGTTGCAGCGCCATGACCTGGATGGCGGGCACGACGGCGTTGCCGAGCGCGTGCCGGGCGACGGCGCGGCGCTCGGGGACGCCCTTGAGCCGGGCCATCTCGACGTAGTCGCTCTCCAGGACCTCGATGAGGCTGGCGCGCAGGATCCGGGCGACGTACGGGACGACGGCCAGGGTGAGGGTCGCCACCGGCAGGATCATGACGACCGGGTCGGTCCAGGGGCTGCCGGCCCAGGAGACCGCGACGGACGGCAGCCAGGTGAAGACGACCGTGGAGAAGAGGGTGACCAGGAGGATGCCGATCACGAACTCGGGGAGCGCGGCGGTGCCGAGCAGCGCGACCTGGATGACGTGGTCGACGGCGCGGTCGCGGCGGCGGGCGGAGTAGAGGGCGACGAGCGCCGACAGCGGGGCGATGATGACGGCCGAGACGGCGACCAGGACGGCGCTGTTGAGGATCTTTCCGCCGATGAGGGTGGAGACCGGGCCCTTGGTGGCGAGCGAGGTGCCGAAGTCGCCGGTGAGCACTCCGCCGAGCCAGGAGAAGTACTGGTGCACGGCCGACTGGTCGAGACCGAGTTCGGAGCGGAGCGCGGCGAGGCGTTCGGGGGTGGCCGAGCGGCCGAGGATGGCCTCGGCCGGGTCGCCGAGCAGATGCGTGGCGGTGAACACCAGCAGGGAGATCAGCCAGAGGGTGAGGACCGCCATGCCGACGCGGCGCAGCGTCCACAGGGTCCAGGTGCGTATCGGGCTGGGGGCGTCGTCGCGGTGGATGGACCCGTCCGCCGCGGGAACCGCCGCCGGCTCAGTCGCTGACCGAGACATTGCGGAACTCGTAGTTGGAGAGGGGCAGGTTGGCGTTCGGGGTGAAGCCGGTGACGTTGGCCGCGTAGGCGTCCACCTGGTTCTTGAACCCCCAGACGATGTGCCCGCCGCGGTCGTACTCGATCTTCTGGGCGGCCTGGAGCAGTTCCTTGCGTTTGTCGGCGTCGAATTCGCGTCGGGCCCGGGCCATGAGGCTGTTGAACTCCGGATCGTTCCAGTGGGTTTCGTTGTACGGGGAGGACTTCAGGGATCCGGAGTCCACCTGCGGGACGTAGTTCCGGGTGATCCAGTAGTCCTGGGCGAGGGGCCAGCTGAGGTAGCGGTCGCCGTAGAAGGTCGCGGCGTCGGTGATGCGGACGTCGACCTTGACGCCGGCGCCCTTGGCCTGGTGGGCGAAGAGCTGGGCGGCCTCGATGGAGCCGGCGCCGATGCCGGAGGAGGTGACGAGTTCCACGCTGAGGTTCTCGTGGCCGGCCGCCTTGAGGAGCGAGCGCGCGCGGCCCAGGTCCTGGTGGCGCTGGGGCAGTTGACTCGCGTAGGCGACGTCGAGCGGCGCGTACATGTCGTTGCCGACGCGCCCCTGACCGCCGAGCGCCTGGTCCACCATCTGCGGCCGGTCGACGATGAGCCGGAAGGCCTGGCGGACCCGGACGTCGTCGAAGGGGGCGGTGTCGACGCGCATCGTGATGGGGTTCCAGGAGCCGGTCTTGGAGATCAGCACCTGCCCGCCCTGGTTCTTGATCATGTCGATGTAGGCGGGCGGCAGGTTGTCGATGGCGTCGAGCTGTCTGCTCAGCAGTGCGTTGATCTTCGCGGTGTCGTCGGCGAAGTCGAGGATGACCACTTCGTCGAGGTAGGCGGGCCGGCGCCAGTAGCCGTCGAACCGCCGGAAGGTGGAGCGGTCGCCGGGCTTGAACGACTGGTAGCTGAACGGCCCGGTCCCGACGGGGTGCTTGAGGTCGAAGTCCTCGGGGATGATGCCGAGCGTGTACTGGGCGAGCAGATCCTCGAACAGGGCGTACGGGGTCTTCAGCGGGATCCGCACCGTGGTGGCGTTCTCCCGCTTCAGGCCCTGGGCGTCGAGCATCTCGAGGCTGCCGGCGCCGGCGGTGGGCGCCTTGGGGTCGACGACGCGGCGCAGGGTCGCGATGACATCGTTGGCATCGAGCGTCTTGCCGTTGTGGAACTCGATGCCCTTGCGCAGCTTGACCACCCAGGTCTTGCCGTCCTTGGACGATTCGAGGGACTCGGCGAGCAGCGGCCTGATGCGGTAGTCGGCGTCGTGCGTGAAGAGCGGCTCGAAGAGGTTCACGACGCGCGACTGGTCGGGGTACGTCAGCGGGCTGTGCGGGTCGAGGCTGTCCTTGGCGCTGCCGCCGCTGACGCCGACGCGCAGCGTGCCGCCGCGCCGCGGCTTCCCGTTCGAGGCGGCGACGGTGGGCCGGGAGCACGCGCTCAGCAGGCCCGCGGCGGGCACGGCGCCGGCGAGCAGGGCGCCGCCGCGCAGTACGCCGCGGCGGCTCAGCCCGCGGGACCGGACCCGGACATCGTCGCCGGGCGGAGAAACACTGTCGGACATGGTGGGGCCTCGCCTCCAGATCACAAGACGTGCGTGACGTTCACATGGCGCGATCGCCGCTCGGATGCTGAGAACATAGGGACGGCCGCGAGGGAGGTCAAGTGAGGAAGATCCAGGTCACAGGCCGTGCGCCTGCGCTCCTGCCCACGATGAACACTTGTATTCCCCCCAATGAACAACCGGGCTAGAGAGCCGAGGGACAGATACCTATGCCGAACACCGGGCACACACCGGACGACAGTGAATCCGTGCAGGTCAACGAGGGTGCGAGCCCGTCGGGCAAGGTCCAGTCCCTGGAGCGCGCGATCACCCTGCTGCGGGCGACGGCGGACAGCGCGCCGGACGGCGACACCGCCACGAATCTCGCCGCCCGCTGCGCGTTGAACCGGGCGACGGCCTGGCGGCTGCTGTCGACCATGGAGCGGTTCGGCCTGGTGGAGCGCAGCCCGGTCACCAACCGCTACACGATCGGCTTCGAGGTGGCCCGGATGGCGTCGGTCGCCGGGTACGACGGGCTGATCCGCCGGGCCCACGGCACCCTGCGCCGGGTCAGCGAGCAGACCGGCGAGACGGCCGACCTGGCGGTGGTGCAGCAGCTCGGGCTCACCTACGTCGACGAGGTGACGCCGCCGGTGGTGCTCAGCGCCAAGTGGCTCGGCCGGCAGGTGCCGCTGCACGCCACGTCCACCGGCAAGGCCCTGCTCGCCTGGCTGCCCGAGGAGGAGGGGGACGCGCTGCTCGGCGACGCGCTGGAGGCGTACACGGACACGACGATCACCGACCGGCGACGGCTCAGGGCCGATCTCGAACGGACCCGGGAGCGCGGCTACAGCGTCTGCGTGGGCGAGATGGAACGCAGCCTGTACGGAGTCTCCGCACCGGTGCTCGGCAGCCGGGGCCGGCCGTTCGCGGTCGTCAGCATCTGGGGTCCGCACGACCGGGTCCCGGAGTCGCGGTTCGAGACGCTCGGGCCGCTCGCGCGGGCCGCGGCGGAGGAGATCGCACGGGCCACGGAGACGCTCTGACACCGCTTCGCCGGCCATTCTCCGACCCGTTCTCCGCGTTCATTTTGCGCGATGGCCGCTCGCATCATGAAACACGGGCTTGAGTTGGCCGCCCGTCCGTGGTTACGGTCGTGACGTCCCGTCCCCGACCCCTTTTCCGTCGCCCGCCCGCCTCCCTCCCGAGAGGAACCGACGCGACCCATGAACCAGGACGTCATCATCACCTGCGCCCTCACCGGCGCCGGTGACACCGTGCGCAAGAGCCCCCACGTCCCCGTCACCCCCGAACAGATCGCCGCCTCCGCGGTGCAGGCCGCCGAGGCCGGTGCCGCCGCGGTCCACATCCACGTACGCGATCCGGAGACCGGTGCGCCGTCCCGCGATCCGCGGCTGTACCGCGAGGTCGTCGAGCGCATCAAGGAGACCGGCACCGACGTCGTCATCAACCTCACCGCCGGCATGGGCGGCGACCTGGTCGTCGACCCCGACGAGCCGTTGCGGCACCTGCCCGGCACCGATCTCGTGGGCGGCCTGGAGCGGCTGCCGCACGTCGAGCAACTGCTGCCGGACATCTGCACCTTGGACTGCGGCTCGCTGAACTTCGGCGACGGCTCGAACCTCTACATCTCCACGCCCGACATGCTGCGGGCCGGAGCCAAGCGCATCCAGGAGCTGGGCGTGCGCCCGGAGTTGGAGATCTTCGACACCGGACACCTCTGGTTCGCCAAGCAGTTGCTCGCCGAGGGGCTGCTCGACGACCCGACCGTGTTCCAGCTCTGCATGGGCGTCCCGTGGGGCGCGCCCGCCGATCCCGGGGTGCTCCAGTCGATGGTCAACATGCTGCCCGAGGGCGCGCAGTGGGCGAGCTTCGCGCTCGGCCGGATGCAGATGCCGTGGGTGGCGCAGTCCGTCCTGCTCGGCGGGCACGTACGCGTCGGCCTGGAGGACAACCTGTATCTCGGCAAGGGCGTCAAGGCCACCAACGCCCAGCTCGTGGAGCGTGCCGTGACCATCGTCGAGGCGATGGGCGCCCGGGTCGCCACCCCCGACGAGGCCCGTCTCAAGCTCGGCCTGAAGCCCCGCGGTTGAGCACCGACCACCCCCCAAGGAGCCTTAGTTGAGTTCCCCGAAGAGGACCTCCCCCGAGTCCGTGCGCCGGGTCGCCTGTGTCGGCGCCGGTGTGATCGGCGGCGGCTGGGTCGCCCATTTCCTCGGCCGCGGCTACGACGTCACCGCGTGGGACCCGGCGCCCGACGCCGAGGCCCGGCTGCGCCGGCTGGTGGCCGCGGCCTGGCCCGCGCTCGAACAGCTGGGGCTGGCCCCCGGCGCGTCGCCGGACCGGCTCACCGTCACCGGCACGCTCGAAGAGGCCGTCGCCGACGCCGAGTTCGTGCAGGAGAGCGCTCCGGAGAAGCTGGAGCTGAAGCGTGAACTGCTCGCGAAACTGGACGCGGCGACCCCCGCCGGGGTCGTGATCGCCTCCTCCACCTCCGGCTACCCGATGACGGACATGCAGACGGCGGCGGCCGCCCCGGGCCGTCTCGTCGTCGGGCATCCCTTCAACCCGCCGTACCTGATCCCGCTCGTCGAGGTGGCGGGCGGCGAGCGGACCGACCCGGACGCCGTGGGCTGGCTGTCCCGCTTCTACGAGTGCGCGGGCAAGTCCGTGATCACCATGGACCGGGAGGTCCCCGGCTTCATCGCCAACCGCCTCCAGGAGGCCCTGTGGCGCGAGGCCCTGCACATGGTGGCGAACGGGGAGGCGACGGTCGCCGACATCGACCGGTCCATCACCGAGGGGCCCGGTCTGCGCTGGGCGGTCATGGGCCCGATGCTCACGTTCGCGCTGGCGGGCGGCGAGGGCGGCATGGCCCACATGCTCGACCACTTCGGGCCGTCCCTGAAGTCCCCGTGGACCCGGCTCGAAGCGCCGGAGCTCGACAAGGAGCTGTACGACGCCGTGGTGTCCGGCTGCGACGACGCCGCCGACGGGCGTACGGTCGCCGACCTGGTCGGCGAGCGCGACCGGGGCGTCATCGCCGTCCTGCGTGCGACCGGACGGCTGCCCCGGGACGGTGACGCGTGAGCGGCCTCCCGCTGTTCCACGAGACCGTGCGGCCCGAGTGGATCGACTACAACGGTCACATGAGCGAGGCGTTCTACGTCCTGGTCTTCGGGTTCGCGACCGACGCGCTGATGGACCGTACGGGCGTCGACGCCGCGTACCGCGAGCGCACCGGCTGTTCGCTGTACACCGTCGAGTCCCATGTCCGCTATCTGCGGGACGTCCCCGAGGGGACCGCGCTCACCGTGCGGACGCGGGTGCTCGGCGCGGCCGGGAAGAAGGTCCGGTTCGCGCACGAGATGTTCGCGGGCGGCCCGGACGCCGTCGCCACCATCGAGCTGCTCGCCCTGTACGTGGATCAGAAGGCGGGCCGGGCGGTCGCCTTCCCCGACGCGCTGCGGGACCGGCTCGCGGCACTGGCGGAACCGGCGCCGCCGTGGGCGGGGCGGTCGGTCACCGGCCCCTGAAAGCCATTGCGGGGCGTGGCCCCGCCTGATTGCCTACGCGCCATGAACGATCTCCGTATCCGGTCCGCCGCCCCCACCGATCTCGACGCCGTGCTCGCCTTCTGGAAGGTGGCCGCCGAGGGCACCAGCATCAGTGACGACCGTACGGGCGTGGAGCGCCTGGTCGCCCGCGACCACGAGGCGCTGCTGCTCGCCGAGCGGGACGGGGAGCTGGTGGGGACGGTGATCGCCGGGTTCGACGGCTGGCGGTGCCATCTGTACCGCCTCGCCGTCCACCCGGACGCGCGCCGGCAGGGCGTCGGATCGGCGCTGCTCGCCGCGGCCGAGGAGCGGTTCCTGGCACTCGGCGGGCGGCGCGGCGACGCGATGGTCCTGGACCGCAACGACCGGGCACACCACGCGTGGAAGGCCGCCGGTTACGCCCCCGAGCCGCAGTGGAGCCGGTGGGTCAAGCCGCTGACCGAGCAGTAGCGCATCGTTTACTTTGCCGGTCCTTTACCATGGGCATGTGCCTCGCATCGCGCGAGGCACACCAACTTCTCCAGCGAAAGGTGTGAGCGTCCGCCCATGGGCGAGCCTCCCAGTACCCGGTCGATTCCCCTGCGCGGTCCCCGAGACCGCGCGCCGCAGCCGTCCCTGGCCGATCATGGGACGGAGGTGACGACCCGATGACGACCGAAGTGCTCCTGCTCGCCGTGGCAGTCCTGCTCTCGCTGGCCTGCGGCGCCTTCGTCGCCGCGGAGTTCTCGCTCACCACCGTCGAGCGCGGTGAGCTGGAGGACGCCGTCGAGCGCGGCGAGCGCGGTGCCGCCGGCGCCCTGAAGGCGGTGCGCGCCCTCACCTTCCAGCTCTCGGGCGCCCAGCTCGGCATCACCGTCACCAATCTGGTCGTCGGCATGCTCGCCGAGCCGTCCATCGCCAAGCTCATCGCGGGACCGCTGGAGGCCGTCGGCATTCCGAAGAGCGCGTCGTCGTCGGTGGCGCTCGTGCTGGGCACCGCGCTGTCGACCGTGTTCCTGATGGTCGTCGGTGAGCTGGTGCCGAAGAACTGGGCGATCTCCTCGCCGCTGGCGGTCGCCAAGCGGGTGGCGACGCCGCAGCGCTGGTTCAGCGCGATCTTCCGGCCGTTCATCACGCACCTGAACAACACGGCGAACCGGCTCGTGCGCCGCTTCGGCATCGAACCGACCGAGGAGCTGGCCTCCGCGCGCGGTCCGCAGGAGCTGATGGCCCTGGCCCGCCACTCCGCGAAGGAGGGCGCGCTGGAGGCGGACACCGCCGAGCTGTTCGTGCGCACCCTGAACCTGGCCGACCTGACCGCGGAGAACGTGATGACGCCGCGCGTCCAGGTCGTCGCCCTCGACGTGCAGGCCACCTGCGAGGACGTGGCGAACGCGACCCGCGCGACCGGCCTGTCCCGCTTCCCCGTCTTCCGCGGCAACCTCGACACCGTCGTCGGCATCGTCCACATCAAGGACGTCCTCGCCGTGCCCGCCGGGCAGCGCGCCCGCAAGAGCGTGTCCGAGCTGCTGCGCGAACCGCTCCTGGTGCCCGAGACGCTCTCCGTCGACCAGCTCCTCGACCGGCTGTCCGGCAAGCGCACCATGGCCGTGGTCATCGACGAGTACGGCGGTACCGCCGGCGTGGCCACGCTGGAGGACATCGTCGAGGAGGTCGTCGGCGAGGTGCGCGACGAGCACGACCCGCACGAGACGTCGGACATCGCGCCCGCGGGCTCGGACGACGAGGGCCGGGCCGTGTACTCGGCCGACGGCGCCGCCCGCACCGACCAGCTCGCCCGGGTCGGGCTGCGCACGCCCGACGGCCCGTACGAGACCCTCGCCGGGCTCGTCGCCACCGAGCTGGGCCGCATCCCCGACATCGGCGACACGGTCGAGGTCGCCGGGTGGCGGCTCGACGTCGTGGACGCGCACGGACACCGTGCCGCCCGTGTCCTGCTGCACGCCCCGCTCGCCACCGACACCGCGCGGGAGGACGCCCGATGATCGCGATCCAGCTCCTGATCGGTCTGGCGACCCTCGTCGTCAACGCCTTCTTCGTCGGCGCCGAGTTCGCGCTGATCTCCGTACGCCGCAGCCAGATCGAACCGCATGCCGAAGAAGGGAACCGCAGGGCGCGCAGCGTCCTGTGGGGCCTGGAGCACGTGTCGGCGCTGCTGGCCGCGGCCCAGCTCGGCATCACGCTGTGCACCCTGGTGCTCGGCATCGTCGCCGAACCGGCGATCGCGCATCTGCTGGAGCCGGTCTTCGACGCCGTCGGGATGCCGCACGGCCTGGTCCACCCGATCGCGTTCGTGATCGCGCTGACGGTGGCCACGTATCTGCACATGCTGCTGGGCGAGATGGTGCCGAAGAACATCGCGCTCGCCGAACCGGTGCGCTCCGCGCTGCTGCTCGGCCCGCCGCTGGTCGCCCTCGCGCGCGCCCTGCGCCCGGTGATCTTCGCGATCAACGCCTTCGCGAACACGCTGCTGAAGCTGTTGCGCGTGGAGACGAAGGACGAGGTCGCGGCGACGTTCTCGGACAGTGAGCTGGCCCGGCTGGTCCGGGACTCCTCCGAGGCCGGCCTGATCGACGACCGTGCGCAGGAACGCCTGCACGACGCCCTGGAGCTGGGCCGCCGCCCGGTCAAGGACGTCGTGCTGCCGCTGGAGAAGGTCGTCTACGCGCGCGTGGGCGTCACGCCCGAGCAGTTGGAGCAGCTGTCCGCCGAGTCCGGGTTCTCACGGTTCCCGGTCGTGGACGAGAGCCGGCGCATCGTCGGTTACCTCCATGTGAAGGACGCGCTGGACGCGATGCCCCGCGACCTGCCGTTCCGGGTGCCGGACATGCGGTCCATCGCGCGCGTGCGCGAGGCGACGCCGCTGGACGACGTGCTGACCGCGATGCGGCGCAGCCGGACACATGTCGCGGCGGTGCTCGGCGCGGACGGGCGGCTCGCCGGTCTGGTCACCATGGAGGACCTGCTGCGGGAGCTGTTCGGGCAGACCGCGTGAGGGCTCGGTCCGCGTGAGGGTTCAGTCCGTGGGCCGGGGCGCGGGCTGCGGCGTGGGGGTCTCCAGGAGGCCCGGGCCGTGCGGGCCGACGCCCGCGGCGCCGAGTGCGGTGAGGACCGCGAGGACCGTGGCCAGGCCCGCGGTGCCGAGCGCCGCCGCCCAGTCGACGTTCAGCAGATTGGTCGCCCCGGCGACCAGGACGGCCGCGAGGGACTGTGCGAAGGTCCTGACGGCGCGCTCGGCGGTGGCCTTCCAGAAGGCCGCCGTCCACATGCTGCTCATGCCCATGACGCTCTCCCCGTTTCTTTCGGTGTTCATGGCATACCGCCGCTGCCGCCCACTGCCCAGACCTGCGGCGCGCGCGACCTCGGTGGCCGGGATACGATCGCTGGCGCCATGCAGATGAATGCCAACTACACCAGTCTTGTCGCGGTCGGCGACTCCTTCACCGAGGGCATGTCGGACCTGCTGCCCGACGGTTCCTACCGCGGCTGGGCCGACCTGCTGGCCGGCCGGATGGCGGCGCACACCCCCGGCTTCCGGTACGCGAACCTGGCGGTGCGCGGCAAGCTGATCGGGCAGATCGTCGACGAGCAGGTCGATGTCGCCGCCGCCATGAAGCCCGACGTGATCACGCTCGTGGGCGGCCTCAACGACACCCTGCGCCCCAAGGTCGACATGGTCCGGGTCCGCGACCTGCTCACCGAGGCCGTCGAGAAGCTCGCGCCGTCCTGCGAGCAGTTGGTCCTGATGCGCAGTCCCGGGCGCAACGGGCCGGTCATGGAGCGGTTCCGGCCGCGCATGGAGGAGCTGTTCACCTGCATCGACGACCTCGCGGCCCGGCACGGCGCCGTCGTCGTCGACCTGTACGGGGCGGGTGTCCTCGGCGACCAGCGGCTGTGGGACGTCGACCGGCTGCACCTGACGGCGGAGGGCCACCGCCGGGTCGCCGAGGCCGTCTGGCAGGCGCTCGGTTACGAGCCCGGGGACGACTGGCGCGCGCCGCTGCCGCCCGCGGTCAGGGCGACCTGGGCGACGCGGCGGGTCAGCGACGCCCGCTTCGCCAAGCAGCACCTGGTCCCGTGGATCGGGCGCCGGCTGACCGGCCGGTCCTCCGGCGACGGCCGCCCGCCGAAGCGGGCCGACCTCACCCCGTACGACAGCTGACCGCCGCCGGGCGGCGGGGCCCGGCGGCGCTCTCGTAGCCGCGAACGCAAGGGCCCGCGGCCAGGGCGACTAGACCTTTACCGAATAGACCTTTATCGAACGCCGAGGAATCGGCCAAGGCCCAGAACTTCGCGAACGCCGACCGCGCGTCAGGCGGTAGAGGTCAGCGCGGCGGGGAGCTTGGCGAAGGTCTCCTCGACCAGTTTCGTCAAGCCGTCGCGGCCTCCGCGACCGCCCTGTGCCGTCCAGTGCAGGGAAGCCGTGCGCCAGGTGGCCACGAAGATCTCCACGGTCAGCGAGAGAAGCACCTCGTCGGTGTCGGCGCCGACGGAACCATGCACCGCCTCGACCAGGGCTCGCGTCGTGTCCTGGCAGTAGCCCAGGCTGTGCGCCTGCAGCGCGGGTGCGGCCTCCGCCAGCTCGCGGGTGGCCAGGAAGCGGCGGTCCCAGTCCGGGTCCATGGCGCTCAAGGTGGTTCCCAGCGCCAGGCGGAGAGCCTCGAGGAGCGGGCCGTCCATCTCCGAGGTGGCCACGTGATCGAGATAGGCCGACCACAGGTCACTGTCGGCGGCCAGCGCGACGTCTTCCTTGGAAGGGTAGTTCCGGAAGAAGGTCCGCTTGGACACCTCCACGGCATCACACAGGTCATCCAGCGTGGTGGCGTCGTACCCGCGTTCGGTGAACAGGCGGAGCGCGGTCTCGGCCAGGGCCCTGCGAGTGCGCGCCTTCTTCCGTTCGCGCAGCGGCAGGTCACGCAGGTCATCACTCACACCATGAGGCTATCACTCGGGGGCTGTTGCCCTTTGACAGCTAATGCCACTGAGTGGCACTGTCGCCTCGGTGGCCAATCGTGGCCGCTGAACTCCCGTGAAGGAGCCTGGATTCGTGACTACCGCGCCCATGGGCCGCTCCCGTCCGGCGATCACGCTGGTGGTGGTGCTACTGGCCTTCCTCACCGTGCCGATGTCCATCTCCGGAGCAGCCGTCGCGCTGCCCGGCATCGGTGAGGACCTGCACACCGCAGGCGCACCGCTGCAATGGGTCATGAACGCCTACAACTTGACGTTCGCCTCGTTCACGCTGGTCTCCGGCTCCGCGGCCGACCTGGTGGGGCGCCGGCGGGCCTTCGTGATCGGCGGCGGGGTGTTCGCCGTCGGCTCGCTCGCCGCCGCGTCCGCGTCCGACATCGTCCTGCTGGACATCGCCCGTGCTCTGTCGGGTATCGGTGCGGCCGGTGTGTTCGCCAGCGGCGGCGCAATTCTGGCCACCACCTTCGACGGCGCCGCGCGCACCCGCGCGTTCGCGGCGCTCGGCAGCGCCGCCGGACTCGGCCTGGCGGCCGGACCCACCCTGTCGGGCTGGCTGGTCAGCGGGCTGGGATGGCGCGCCGCCTTCGGACTGCACGCCGCCGTGCTGGCGGTGGCCCTCGCCGGTGCCGGCTGCATCGCCGAATCCCGCGCCGAGCGGAGGCCCCGCCTGGACGTGACCGGCGCTGTCGTGTTCGTCGCCGGCCTCGGCACGCTGGTCCTGGGCTCGGTCCAGGGGCCGGAGTGGGGCTGGGCGAGCCCCGGTGTGCTGGCGCTGCTCGTCGTCGGCGTGGGGCTCCTCGTGCTCTTCGTCGTCCTCCAGGCCCGCTCCGCCGCCCCGCTGCTCGACCTGACGCTGGTGAAGAACCGCCGCTTCCTGGCCCTGTGCATGGTGCCCGTCGTATCGACCTTCGGCTTCGTGACGCTGCTGACCTACCTGCCCACGTACCTCATGGGTGCGAGCGGCCTCTCCCCGCAGCGCGCCGGAACGGTGCTGCTGCTGATGACCGCACCGGTGCTCCTGGCGCCGCCGCTGGCCGGAGGACTGGTCAACCGGGGTGTTTCGGCCCGCACGGTGATCGCGATTTCCTTGGTGATGTTCGCCGGCGGGAACGCATGGCTCACGGTGATCACCCCTTCCGCCTCGGTCGCCGTGATCGCCGGGCCGCTGCTGCTGACCGGGCTGGGCGCCGGGCTGTCCTTCGGCGTGGGGGACGGTGCGGCGATGAGCCTCGTCGAGCCCGAGCAGGCCGGGATGGCCACCGGGTTCCTCAACACCATGCGCATCGGCAGCGAGGCCATCGTCATCGCCGTGTACGGCGCGGTGCTGGTCAGCCTGGTCAGCACCCGCGTCGGCTCCCGGGGGCTTGCCGAGGAGGTTGCCGCGGGAGATCTGACCGGCGGTGACTCCGGGACGCTGGCCGACGGGTTCACCCACGCCCTGCATGTCGCCCTGACCGGAACGGCCGCCGCGTGCACGATCGGGGCGGTGGCCATCGCCGCCGCATTGGCCCCGCCACGCCGCGACATCACAGCGACGAGCGTCCCTGCCAAGGACCCCCAACTGCCCACCGAGCTTGCCTGACCGGGCACATCGAGGGCCTTGGAGATGTCACCGTCGGGCTTGACGTCACCGTGCGGGCGTCAGCAGGGGGCATGCGCCGCCGGAGCGCACCCCCTCGGCGTCACAGTGGAAGGCAACCCCGGGCGTCCGCTCGCTCCCAGCACTCAGACGCGCGATGTCCTCCATGCCCTCTGACCTGTACGTTCCTACATCACATGGACTGTTCGGAGCCTGTACGGACGCCCGGTAAACTCCGTACACGTGACTGCGCCTGCAAAGCCCCGTATCCCGAACGTTCTCGCCGGACGCTATGCCTCCGTCGACCTCGCCACCCTCTGGTCCCCCGAGGAGAAGGTGAAGCTGGAGCGCAAGCTCTGGCTCGCCGTGCTCAAGGCCCAGAAGGATCTCGGGATCGAGGTGCCGGATGCCGCGATCGCCGACTACGAGCGGGTGCTCGACCAGGTCGACCTGGGTTCGATCGCCGAGCGCGAGAAGGTCACGCGGCACGACGTGAAGGCCCGCATCGAGGAGTTCAACGCGCTCGCCGGGCACGAGCAGGTCCACAAGGGCATGACGTCCCGCGACCTGACGGAGAACGTCGAGCAGTTGCAGATCCGGCTCTCGCTGGAGCTGGTCCGGGACCGTTCCGTCGCCGTCCTGGCGCGGCTCGGCAAGCTGGCCGGCGAGTACGGCGAGCTGGTCATGGCGGGCCGCTCGCACAATGTCGCCGCGCAGGCCACCACCCTCGGCAAGCGCTTCGCGACCGCCGCCGACGAGCTGCTCGTCGCGTACGGCCGGGTCGAGGAACTGCTGAACCGCTACCCGCTGCGCGGCATCAAGGGCCCGGTCGGCACCGCGCAGGACATGCTCGACCTGCTCGGCGGCGACGCCGCGAAGCTGGCCGACCTGGAGGACCGGATCGCCGGTCACCTCGGCTTCTCTCAGGCGTTCACGTCGGTCGGCCAGGTCTACCCGCGCTCGCTCGACTACGAGGTCGTGACCTCGCTGGTGCAGCTCGCCGCGGCGCCCTCCTCGCTGGCCAAGACGATCCGGCTGATGGCCGGGCACGAGCTGGTCACCGAGGGCTTCAAGCCGGGCCAGGTCGGCTCGTCCGCGATGCCGCACAAGATGAACACCCGCTCCTGCGAGCGCGTCAACGGCCTCATGGTGATCCTGCGCGGCTACGCGTCGATGACCGGCGAGCTGGCGGGCGACCAGTGGAACGAGGGCGATGTCTCGTGCTCGGTCGTGCGTCGTGTGGCGCTGCCGGACGCGTTCTTCGCGCTCGACGGTCTGCTGGAGACGTTCCTGACGGTCCTCGACGAGTTCGGCGCGTTCCCGGCCGTCGTCGCCCGTGAGCTGGACCGCTACCTGCCGTTCCTCGCCACGACCAAGGTCCTCATGGCGTCGGTGCGCGCGGGCGTCGGCCGCGAGGAGGCCCACGAGGCCATCAAGGAGAACGCGGTGGCCTCGGCCCTGGCCATGCGCGAGCAGGGCGCCGAGCGCAACGAGCTGCTCGACAAGCTCGCCGCCGACACCCGGATCCCGTTGGACCGTGCTCAGCTCGACGCGCTGATGGCGGACAAGCTGTCGTTCACGGGCGCCGCCGCCGGTCAGGTCGGCCAGGTCGTCGGTTGGATCGAGGAGATCGTGAAGCAGCACCCGGACGCCGCCGGGTACACGCCGGGAGCCATTCTCTGACGCGGCCCCGCCGCAGCCGCTGAGGCCGCCCGTGACGTCCGGCACCGGACGTCACGGGCGGCTTTCGCATGTGCGCGGTCTCCGGGCGATCAACAAATATCGTTCCGACCCCTTCTACGTACCGACTAGTCGGTACTAGCCTCGCGGCGGCGAGCACGCGCTCCGGCGTGCGGCCGACCAGCACAGGAGGCCAGGTGACGACCTCGTTCACGCTTCGGGGGCCGGGCGGACGACGCCTCGACCGCTACCCCGAACGCGGCGCCCGATACTGGTACTTGGGGATCGTCGTGCTCGTCACGATCGTCCTGTACTACCAGTTGTACGTGCAGTACGCGGTGTCGACCGCGATCATCGCCGAGTACCACATGACGTTCCTGTACTTCGTCTACATCTCGGTGGCCGCGAACGCGGTCGGTGCGTTCGCCTCCCTGGTGGCCGGGTTCGCCGACCGCTGGGGCCGCGCGAACATCGTGGTCTACGGCCTGCTCGTGGTCGGGCTGCTGACCACGTTCGCGCTGCCCCAGGCGCCCGGGAAGACGAGCTATCTGCTGCTCTACTGCGCCGTCGCCCTGGTGGAGGGCATGATCCTCGTGGCCACCCCCGCCCTGATCCGCGACTTCTCCCCGCAGCTGGGACGGGCCTCGGCGATGGGCTACTGGACGATGGGGCCGATCATCGGCTCCCTGGTGGTCACGGCCGTCACCTCGCGCACGTACGGGGACGGGACGAGCTGGCAGGACGAGATCCGCTTCGCCGGCGTCAGCGGCCTCGTCCTCTTCGTGATCGCCCTGTTCGGGCTGCGCGAGCTGGCGCCGGCCCTGCGCGACCAGATCATGGTGAGCCTGCGCGACCGCGCGCTGATCGAGGCGCGCGCCAGGGGTATCGACACCGCCGCAGCGCTGCACGGGCAGTGGCGGCAGATGATGCGCCTCGACGTCATCGGTTCCGCCGTCGCCATCAGCCTCTACCTGCTTCTCTACTACGCGGCCGTGGGCAATTTCGTCCTCTACTTCTCCACGGCGTTCGGCTACTCGGCGCAGCGCGCGAACGCCCTGCTCAACTGGTACTGGGGCGCCAACGCAATCTCCCTGGTCATCGCCGGGCTGCTCTCGGACCGGCTGCGGGTGCGCAAGCCGTTCATGCTGGCGGGCGCGCTCGGCTCGATCGGGTTCACCCTCGCCTTCACCCTGCACGCCACTCAACCGCACACCGGCTACTACACGTTCGCGTTCATCGTCGCCGGGATCGGCGTGACGAGTGGCGTCGCCTACTCGCCGTGGATGGCGAGTTTCACCGAGACCGTGGAGCGGCACAATCCGGCGGCCACGGCCACGGGCCTCGCGATCTGGGGCTGGATCGTGCGCATCACGGTGGCGCTCTCCGCGGCCTGTGTCCCGCTCGTCGTGAACACGGTGACCCCGCTGATCGAGCACGGCGCCGAGGTGAAGACGGCCTCGGCACAGGCGGCTCCGGCGCTGGCCGTCACCGAGGCCCACCCGAAGCTGTTCGCGGAACTCGACCGGTACGGGCCGGGCAAGGTGCCTCCGGAACTGCTCGCCCGCGCGCGGAAGGAGGTCGGTGCCGCCGGGCTGCGGACCGTCCAGAAGGCGGCACCGCAGTTGAAGATCCTGCGCGAGCACGGCGCCGAGGTGCAGCAGGCCGGTGCGGACACCCCCGGCGCGTGGCAGACCTGGTGGTGGGTGTGCCTGGGCGGACAGGTGCTGTTCCTGCCGTTCGTCTTCGTCATGACCGGCCGTTGGCGCCCGCGCGACGCGAAGCGCGACCTGGAGGAGCACGAGGAGTCGGTGGCCCGCCAGGTCGCCGGGATACGGCACGACGCCGAGGAGGGAAGCACCGTATGAGCACCCCCACTGCCCCGCACGCGCTCACCGCGCTGGAGCAGGCCGCGGCCGTGCGCGCCGGAGACCTTGCTCCCGAGGAGCTGGTCCGCCACCATCTCGCCCGTGCCGAGGCCTTCGACGAGTCGTTCGGTGCCTTCGTGACCCGTACCCCCGAGGCGGCGCTGTCCGCGGCGGCCGCCCTGCGGGAGCGGTCGGACGCGGAGCGGGCCTCGCCCCTGTCCGGCGTGCCGACGGCGGTGAAGGACCTCACCGACACCGCCGGAGTGGCGACCACGTACGGCTCGAAGGCGTTCGTCGCGCACGTGCCGACGGCCGACGCGCACAGCGTCAGCAGGCTGCGTGCGGCCGGAACGATCAGCATCGGCAAGACCAACACCCCCGAGTTCGGCTGCTGTTGCTACACCGACAACGACGTCAAGGGCCCGGCCCGCAACCCCTGGGATCCGGCGCTGTCGGCGGGCGGATCCAGTGGCGGGTCCGCCGTCGCCGTGGCGCTCGGTCTGGTGCCGGTCGCGCACGCGAGCGACGGCGGCGGTTCGATCCGGATCCCGGCCAGTGCGTGCGGCCTGTTCGGCATCAAGCCGTCGCGGGGGCGGGTGAGTTCGGGGCCCGCGGGCGCCGAGGTCACCGGTCTGGCGGTACAGGGACCCCTGGCGCGCTCGGTGCGGGACGCGGCGGCGCTGCTCGACGCGCTGGCCGGGCCCGAACCGGGTGATCCGCACTGGGCGCCGCCGCTGCCCGAGGGCGAGACGTTCCTCGGCCACGCCGACCGCTCGCCGGGCCGGCTGCGCATCGGGCGGTACGCGTCGCCCGCGGCGGAGGGCGTCACGGTCGACCCGGAGTGCGTGGCCGCGTGGGAGCACGCCTCCGCGCTGCTGGAGAGCCTCGGGCACGACGTCGAGGACATCCCCACGCCCTTCGGCCCCGAGATCGGCGATCACTTCGTGTCGGCCTGGGGCGTGCAGTCGCTCGGGTACGCGGTCGAGCCGGACCGCGAGGCGCTGCTGCGGCCGGTCACCCGGGCCTGGCGGGAGTACGGGCGGACGGTGTCGGGCGAGCGGTTCGCCGCCGCGGTCACCGGGATGCAGCGCGCCTCGCGTCGGGCGGTCCGGGCGACGGCCGCCTACGACGTCGTCCTCACTCCGACGCTGGCGACCGTGCCGCGGCCGGTCGAGTACTTCGACGAGTCGGGCGATCCGCTGGTCAATCTGCACCGGCAGAGCGCGTTCAGCGCGTTCACGAGTCCGTACAACATGACGGGCCAGCCGGCGGTGAACGTGCCGCTGTACTGGACCGCCGGGGACGTCCCGATCGGGGTGCAGCTGGTCGGGCGGCCCGCGGACGAGGCCACTCTGATCGCGCTGAGTGCCCAGCTGGAGGAGGCGCTGCCCTGGCGGGACCGGTACGCGCGGCTGCTGTCGGCGTCGGCTCCGGCGGCGCTCGCGGGGTGAGCACGGGCGCCGCCGGGGGGGCGCGCTACGGCTTGCGCGCCACCACCCCGAACTGGGCGACCAGCGGGCCCTCCTCGGTGCCCTCGGTGCGCCAGCGCGCGCAGGAGACGAGGCCCGGCTCGATCAGCTCGAGACCGTCGAGGAACGCGCTCACCTCGGCGCCGGTGCGGGCGGTGATCGGCGGCGTCGCGTTCTCGTTCCAGAACTTCATCGCCGCCTCGTTGCCCTCCCCGCCCAGCTCCAGCGTGGGGTGGGTGAGGACGAGGTAGCTGCCGGAGGGGACGGCGGCGACGAGGTCGCGCACGATGGCGGTGGCCTTCTCGGTGTCGAGGACGAAGTTCAGGATGCCGAGCAGCATGATCGCCACGGGCCTGTCGAGGTCGAGGGTCCGCGACGCGGCCTCGATGATCGCCTTCGGGTCGTGCGCGTCGGCGTCGACGTAGCTGGTGGCGCCCTGCGCGGAGCTGGTGAGCAGGGCGCGGGCGTGGGTGAGCACGATCGGGTCGTTGTCGACGTAGACCACGCGGGCGTCGGGGGCGATGCGCTGGGCGACCTCGTGGGTGTTCTCCACGGTCGGCAGGCCCGTGCCGACGTCGAGGTACTGCCGGATGCCCGCCTCACCGGCGAGGAACGTGACGGCGCGGCCGAGGAAGGCGCGGTCGGCGCGGGCAACCTCGCCGATGCTCGGGTACATGGACGTGACCATGTCGCCGACCTGCTCGTCCACCTCGTAGTGGTCCTTGCCGCCCAGCCAGTAGTTCCACACACGGGCGTTGTGCGCGATGTGGGCGGAGATCCGCTGCTCGATCCCCTGCTGCTGCGCGCTGTCGTCGCTCATGTGGTCTCCGTTCCCGCGGTCCTGCCGGGGTGCCGCGTGCGGTGGTGATGAAGGGTGCCGCTGGTGATCAAGATGCCATGGTGGCACGGGAGTTCTCCACGCGCGTCCCCGGTCCGTCGCCAACTTCCGGTCCCGCCCCTCCCAGGGCTCCCGGTGCGGCCCTAGGGCGGTGCCACATCGGTGACGACGACCACGAGCTGGTAGGGCTGGTCGTCTCCCTGGTGGGCCACGGCGAGGGCGACCCAGCGCTCGCCGACGCACCACGCGTGCAGTTCCTGGGCGCAGGCGCTGAGCCAGCCCCACGGCTCGGCCACCACCGCGCCCTGCTCCAGGGCGCGGGCGTGCACGCTCCCCAGCCCTGCGCGAGCAGCGCGGACAGGTCGTCGCGGTCCGCCTCCGCCCGGTCCTCGGCCTCCTCGCGCTCCCCGTGCCGCCGGGTCAGCTCCGCCACCGCGTATCCGGGTCCGCCGAAGCCCGCGACGGATCTGCCGTGGTCGTCCGGGAAGGGTGCCGCCCACAGCTGGTCGATGATCGCGCACTGCTCCGCGAGGGTCACCGTTCCAGTAAAGCGCCCGCCACCGACAACGGACCGGTCGCGCGTCAGGCGTCCCTGCGGCGCACGCTCCACCAGCCGGCGAGGACGGCGGCGGCGGCCCACAGCGCGGTCACCGCGAGCCCGGTCCCGGGGCCGAGGGAGCCCACGGGGTCCTGGCGCAGGACCTGTTGACCGGCCCGGTCGGGCAGGTAGTCGGCGGCCGAGCCCGCCACGTCGCCGATCACGAACGACACGATCAGCAGGAACGGTACGAGGATGCTGAGCACCGCGACGGCGCTGCGCAGCACGGCGGTCAGGCCCGCCGCGAACAGCGCCATGAGCGCGAGATACACACCGCCACCGAGGCACGCCCGCACCGCGCCCGGGTCGCCGAGGCTCAGCGCGTCGTCGCCCATGAAGGCCTGTCCGGCGACGAACGCCGTGAAGGTGGTGGCCGTGCCGACGGCGAACACGCAGCCGCCGACGACCGCGGTCTTCGCCGCGTAGAACAGGTCGCGGCGCGGGACGGCGGCGAGGGAGACGCGCAGGGCGCCGTTCAGGAACTCGCAGGAGACGGCGATGGCACCGAAGGCGAGGGCGGCGATCTGACCGAAGTTGAGGGCGTAGAAGGAACCGAGGAGGAGGTCGTCACCGCTTTCGACCTCGGAGCGGCCGACGGTCGCGAAGACCAGGACCGTCACGCCCACGGTGGCGGCGAACACGGCGATCAGCGAGCCGAGGCTGCCGCGCAGCGACCTGATCTTGATCCACTCGGAGTGCGCCGTACGCATCGCGGCGGTGGCGGGCATGGTCAGGCCTCCTGGAGGGGTGTGGTGGCGAACTCTGCGTCGCCCGCGGTCAGGGTGAGATAGGCCTGCTCCAACGAGGCCTGTTCGTCGGTGAGTTCGAGGACGGGGATGCCGTCGGCGGCGGCCAGGGCACCGATCTCCGCGGCGCGGGCTCCGTCGACCGTGCAGCGGCCGTCGTCGGCGAGCGTGACGGTGTGGCCCGCACGCGTGAGCACGGCGCGCAGCCGTGCCGGATCCGAGCTGCGCACCCGGGCCCTGCGGGCGCTGTGGGCGGCGATGAAGTCGGGCATCGGCACATCGGCGAGCAGCCGGCCGCGACCCAGGACGACGAGGTGGTCGGCGAAGGTGGCGGTCTCGTTCATGAGGTGGCTGGAGACCAGCACCGTGCGTCCCTCGCGCGCGAGGTCACGCAGCAACTCCCGGATCCAGACGATGCCTTCGGGGTCGAGCCCGTTGGACGGTTCATCCAGGAGCACCACTTCGGGGTCGCCGAGCAGCGCCGCCGCGATGCCGAGCCGCTGCCGCATGCCGAGCGAGAAGGTCTTCACGCGGCGCTTCGCCACCGCGCCGATGCCCGCCTGTTCGAGCACCTCGTCGACGCGGCGCGCGGGCAGGCCGTTGGCGGCGGCGAGCGTCGAGCAGCGCGCCCACGCGGCGCAGCGGCGCGTCGTACGCCGCGTACGGACGGCCGCCGATGAGCACCGTCCCCGAGGTGGGGCGGGCGAGGCCGAGGGCGAGCCGCAGGGTGGTGGACTTCCCGGCGCCGTTCGGGCCGAGGAATCCGGTGACGCGGCCCGGTTCGACGCGGAAGGTCAACCGGTCGACCGCGCGGGTCGTGCCGTACTCCTTGGTGAGATCCTGGACGTCGATGCTGGTCATGACGCCAGCCTGGTGGACAGGCCGGGGTCCGGTCCTCCCCCGCCGGTGGGGCGCTTCTCCCCCGCTCGGGGGAGCCGTGCGGAGCGGCCCGGCTGACACGATGACCGCATGAGCCGCTTCCCGGGACCCCTGATACGCGCGGTCACGTACACCCGCTGGCTCCATCTGCTGTGCGCGGCGGTGCTGGCGTTCGTGTGCGGAGCGGTCTTTCCCGGCCTCTCGTCGCCGACCCCGCGCGACTGGCTGCTCGTCTACGTGGTTCCCGTGCCGTTCCTCCTGGCGCTCGCCGTGGTTCCGGCGGCCCGGCGCGCGGAGGGGCTGCAGGCGCGGCTGATGCTGTTTCCCGGCGGGCACGCGCGCGTGAAGGGCGACGGGGCGGAGAGCGGGGTGTCGGTCACACCGTCGGCCTCCTGGCGGGACCGTGCGCGGACCGCCGTGTGGCTGCTGCTGCGGCTGTTCCTGGGCCTGTCCGTGGCCCTCGTCACCGGGCAGCTGATGGCGTTGTCGCTGGAGTTGACCGGGGCCGCCGCGGGACACCGGACCGGCAGTCTCTCGGTGCTGCCCGCGCCGGACGCGGGCATGGCGTGCGCGCTGCTCGTCCCGGTCCCCCTGCTCGCGCTGGTGTACCTGGTGGCGGGCGTCGGATGGGTGCTCGCGCGGGCGGCGCTCGTGCTGCTCGGCCCGTCGGCCGCGGAACGGCTCGCCGCCCTGGAGGAGCGCACCGAGCAGCTCCTGGAGCGCAATCGCATCGCGCGTGAACTGCACGACTCCATCGGGCACGCCCTGACCGTGGCGGTGGTGCAGGCCGGTGCGGCGCGGGCGGCGGGCGACCCGGCGTTCACGGAGCGGGCGCTGGACGCCATCGAGGAGACCGGCCGGGCCGCCCTGGAGGATCTGGAACGGGTCCTGCTGGTGCTGCGCGAGGCGGAGCGGCCGGCCGGCCGCCGCCCGACGCTCCAGGAGGCGGACCGGCTGCTCGACTCTGCACGAGCCTCGGGAGCCACGGTGGAGGTGTCGGTGGACGGGCCGCTGGAGACGGTGCCGGGGCCGGTGTCCCGCGAGGGCTACCGCATCCTTCAGGAGGCGCTCACGAACGTCCTGCGGCACTGCGGAACCGTCCCGGTCACCGTGGTCCTCCACGTCGCGGACCGGCGCCTCGTCCTGGAGGTCCGCAATCCGCTGCCCGCGGACCGTGCCTCCGGGACCGGCGGTACGGGGAGCGGGCTGCGCGGGGTACGGGAGCGGGCGGCGCTGCTCGGCGGGCGGGCCCGCACCGGCCCCCTCGGCGACGAGTGGCAGGTGCACGTCGAACTGCCCGTGGCGTGATCTACGCTGACGCCGTGCCGCTCACAGTCCTCCTCGTCGACGACGAACCCCTGGTCCGCGCGGGTCTGCGCGCCGTGCTCGAGGCGCAGGCCGACATCACGGTCGTCGGTGAGGCGACGGACGGCGCGGCCGTGGTGCCCCTGGTGCGCGAGTTGCGGCCGGACGTGGTCGCCATGGACGTCAGGATGCCGCTGCTCGACGGGATCGAGGCCACTCGCGCGGTGCTGCGCGCGGTGCCGGACCCGCCGAAGATCCTCGTCATCACGACCTTCGAGAACGACGAGTACGTGTACGGGGCGCTGCGCGCGGGCGCCGACGGGTTTCTGCTGAAACGGGCGCGGCCCGCCGAGATCGTGCACGCCGTGCGGCTCGTCGCGGGCGGCGACTCCCTCCTCTTCCCGGCCGCCGTGCGCCGGCTGGCCGCCGAGTACGGCAACCCGTCGGCGCGGGCCGCCATGGCGCGCGCGGCGCTGACCGAGCGGGAGTCGGCGGTGCTGCGGCTGATGGCGCGCGGTCTGTCGAACGCGGAGATCGCCACGGATCTCGTCGTCGGCACCGAGACGGTCAAGTCGCACGTGAGCGCCGTGCTGGCCAAGCTCGGGGCGCGCGATCGGACCCAGGCGGTGATCGCCGCGTACGAATCCGGTTTCGTCGCGCCGGGCTGACGCCCGGTCCGTCCGTTTCGCCCGCCGCCCGGCTGAGCACCGGCCGCCACAGAAGTGCACCCGGCTCTCGCCGCTGCCCGTCTCGGCGAGTAGCATCCGGCGAACACGCGCACTAGCTGGGAGGACTGACGTTGGGGCGGCTGACCGGCGGGGATCCTTCTCTGCTCAGGCGGATCAACTCCGCGGTGGTGCTGCACGCGCTGCGGGCCACGGATTTCGCGACGCTCACCGAGATCACCCGTGTGACGGGGCTGTCACGGCCGACCGTCGAGGGCGTGGTCGAAGGGCTCATCGAGGCCGGGCTCGTCGTGGAGACGACGGTCGAGGAGCCGGGAGCGCGGCGCCAGGGACGGCCCGCGCGGAAGTTCCGCTTCCGGGCGGAGGCGGGGCATCTGCTCGGTCTGGAGATCGGTCCGCACCGGGTCGCCGCGGTGCTGTCCGCGCTCGACGGCAGGATCATCGGCACGGCCGCCAAGGACGTCGACGAGGCCGCTTCCGCGGAGGAGCGCATCGAGCGGCTGCGCGGGGCCGTCGCCGATCTGCTGCGGCGGGCCGGGGTGGCCCGCGGGTCGCTGCGGGCGGTCGGAGTGGGCAGTCCCGGGATCGTGGAGGCCGACGGCACCGTCCGCCTCGGTACGGCGCTGCCCGGGTGGACGGGGCTGCCGCTGGGCGAGCGGCTGCGCCGCTCCTTCAAGTGCCCGGTCATCGTGGAGAACGACGCCAACACGGCGGCCGTGGCCGAGCACTGGAAGGGCGCCGGGGTCGACTCGGACGACATGGTGTTCGTCATGGCCGGGCTCAGCCCGGGCGCCGGTTCGCTGATCGGCGGGCGGTTGCACCGGGGGTACGGGGGTGCCGCCGGGGAGATCGGGGCGCTGCACCTGCTGGGGCGCGGGGTGCGGCCGGAGACGCTGCTGTCGACCACCGACGAGCCGTTGCACCCGTTGGACGAGCAGGCCGTGGCGAAGGTGTTCGCGCTGGCCCGGGAGGGCGACGCGCAGGCCGGCGCCGCCATGGAGCGGTTCATTCAGCGGCTGGTGCACGATGTCGCCGCGCTGGTGCTCGCGCTCGATCCGGAGCTGGTGGTGGTCGGAGGGTGGGCCGCCGGGCTCGACGGGGTGCTCGATCCGTTGCGGCGGGAGTTGGAGCGGTACTGTCTGCGGCCGCCTCGGGTGGCGCTGTCGTTGTTGGGTGAGGCGGCTGTGGCGACCGGAGCGCTGCGCTTGGCGCTGGACCATGTCGAGGAGCAGCTGTTCGCTACTGAGGGGACTGTTACGGCGCGGCGGTGACGGGTGCCGGGGCGCTTCTGTGGCGGGTGGGCCCGGGCGGTGGCTGGGCGCGCCGTTCCCCGCGGCCCCGATGGGGCGCCAAATCGCCGTACGTCTTGAGGGGTCCTCGCGAGTGCGCGCCCGGCCGTGGCTGGGCGCGCAAGTCCCCGCGCCCCTGACGGGGCGCCATGGCCCCGCCCCTCGCAGGGCGGGGGTGGGGGGTTGTCAGGACGCCTGGGTGTGTGGGGCGTGGTGGATTTCCACGTCCGGGGTGTCGCCGAACGTCAGGCGGCAGGTGTCCGCCCGGTAGGTGGCCATGGAGACGGCCGCCGTGGTGCCCTCGCTGAAGTAGCGGGTCGTCACCACCAGGACCGGGGCGCCGGGGAGGCGGTCCAGCTCCTTGGCGTCGTCGGCGCGGGCCGAGCCCAGCTCGACCGCGCGGTCCTGGCCGTCGAGGCCGAGGCGCTGGAGCTCCCGCAGGACGGCACGCGCGCGTGCGGCGCCGGACGGGGCGTCTATGGCCGTGAGGTCGGGCACCGACGCCGCGGGAACGTAGAGCAGCTCGGCGGCGACGGGCTGGCCGTGCGAGACGCGCGTGCGGCGCAGTACGTGCACGCTCTCGTCCGGGGCGGTCTCCAGCATGTCGGCGACGGCGGCCGGGGCCGCGTCGCGGACGCAGTCGACGGCCTGCCAGGCGTCGCCGCTCGCGCCCGGCCAGTCGTGGCCGGTGGCGGAGACGTCCACCCCGACGCGCGGCGGTGCGACGGTCGTGCCGACACCGCGGCGGCGCTGCAGCCGGCCCTCCAGCTCGAGCTGCTCCAGCGCCTGGCGGAGCGTGGCCCGGGCGACGCCGAAGCGAGCCGCGAGATCACGCTCGTTCGGCAGGATCTCCCCCACGGCGAACTCCGAGTCGAGCGCCTCGCTGAGCACGGTCTTGAGGTGCCAGTACTTCGGCTCCGGTGCCGCTTCCAACTGCGTGGTCCCCACCCTGTCCTCCGCAACAGCCGTACTCCGGCGGCTTTTTAGCGCCCTTGTTTATTAAAGGTTCCTGCACTATCTCTGCGAGCGTAGGGCCGCCCTCGGACTTGGTCAAGACCAATCATCGATCGGTCACAGCACACACAGGGGTGGTGCCGCAGAGCATTCATGGAGCGCCGCACGGTGTTCACACCGCGTTCGTGAGGCATGGATGAACGTTGCATGAGAAGTCGCACCAAAAGAGGCCGGAAAGCGGCCCGGCGCGACGCTCCGGCTAGGCGAGGGCCTGCAGTTTGTCCGGGTTCCGCACGATGTAGATGTGCTGGATCCTGCCTTCGGAGACGCCCAGTTGGAAGAACGCCTCGGGCTTGCCGTCGACAAGGGCGACCAGCGCGGTCGCGCCGTTGGCCTCGGCGATGCGGAACTCGAAGCCGGGGCCGGAGTCCTTGGCCGCGATGCCGCGCAGGAACCGTCCCACCTTGTCGGCGGACTCGATGACGCGCAGCGGCGCCTTGGCCTTTCCGCCGCTGTCGCCCACGAGACGGACGTCGGGGGCGAGCAGGGCCAGCAGTCCGTCGAGGTCGCCCCCGGCCGCCGCGGCGAGGAATCGCTCGGTGAGGTCGCGCTGCCGGGCCGGGTCGACGTCGAACCTGGGGCGCCGCTCCTCGACGTGTCTGCGCGCGCGGGCGGCGAGTTGGCGCACCGCGCTCTCCCCGCGCTCCAGCACGGCGGCGATCTCCGCGAAGGGCAGTCCGAACGCCTCGCGCAGCACGAACACCGCGCGCTCCAGCGGCGAGAGCGACTCCAGGACGACCAGTACGGCGAACGAGACGGAGTCGGCGAGCACGGCCTGCTCGGCGGTGTCGGGCACGGTCGGCCCGAAGTCGGTGACCAGCGGTTCGGGCAGCCAGGGGCCCACGTAGGACTCCCGGCGCGCCTGCGCCTCGCGGAGCCGGTCGACGGCGAGGCGGGTGGCGATGCGCACCAAGTAGCCGCGTGGTTCGCGGACCTCGCCCCGGTCGGCGCGCGACCAGCGCAGCCAGGTGTCCTGCACGACGTCCTCGGCGTCGGCGACGCGGCCCAGCATGCGGTAGGCCACGCCCATGAGGACGGGACGGTGCTCCTCGAAGGCGCGAAGAGAGTCGTCGGTCGGCGTTTCGGCGGCCACGCCCCCATCCCATCCGACGGACCGCGTCCTGTCCAGGCGGAACCGGTACGTCCGCCCCACGAGGACGTCACCCTGCCCCCGCCCCTTGAACTGGACGCTACTGGGCGGTAATTGTTGCTGACAAGGAGTCTAAAGAACCGTCGCGGCGTGACGGGGACAGGGAGCGAACGACATGGCGGAACAGGCCTCCTTCACCATCGACAGTCCCGGCGGACCGCGCGAGGTGACGCTGACCTACGAGCGTGCGGGCGCCGGGGAACCGCTGCTCCTGCTGCACGGGATCGGCCACCACTGGCAGGCGTGGCAGCCGGTGCTGCCGATCCTGGCCGCCGAGCGCGATGTCATCGCCGTGGACCTGCCGGGCTTCGGCTCGTCCCCGGCGCTGCCGGAGGGGCTGGCCTACGGCCTGTCGAGCGTGGTGCCCGTCCTCGACGCCTTCTGCCGCCACCTGGGCATCGGACGCCCGCACGTGGCGGGCAACTCGCTGGGCGGCCTGCTCGCCCTGGAGCTGGGCCGGGAGAAGCTCGTCCGGTCCGTCACGGCGCTGTCCCCGGCCGGGTTCTGGACGCAGGCGGAGCGCCGGTACGCGTTCGGCACCCTGCTGGCGATGCGGCAGGGCGCGCGGGCGCTGCCGCTGCCCTTGATCGAGCGGCTGTCCCGCTCGGCGGTCGGGCGGACCGCGCTGACCAGCACCATCTACGCGCACCCCGGCCGCCGTTCACCCGAGGCCGTGGTCGCCGAGACGCTGGCGCTGCGCAACGCGACCGGGTTCCGCCAGACCCTCGACGCGGGGCGCGACGTGCAGTTCCGCGACGACATCCCCGAGGTCCCCGTGACCGTGGCGTGGGGCACCCGCGACCGGCTGCTCGTGCGCCGTCAGGGGGTCCGCGCCAAGCAGATCCTGCCGGGGGCGCGGCTGGTCAGGCTCCCGGGCTGCGGCCACGTCCCGATGCACGACGACCCCGCGCTGGTCGCGCGCGTGGTCCTCGACACCAGTCGCTGACCGGTCGGCGGCCGGGGCTCCCGCCGTCGGCCGGCGTCCGCCCCACACACCCGAGCCCAGGGCGACGCCGGCGCCCACCAGCGCGCTGCCGACGCCCTGGGCCACGCCGTAGGTTCCCGAGCCGACCAGGGGTGCCGTGAACGCGGCGGCGACCGGGATAAGGCCGGAGAACAGCGTGGCGCGTTCGGCGCCGATCCGCTGCATGCCCATGTACCAGCACACGAAGCCGATCACCGTGACGACCGCCGCCTGCCACACCAGGGCGGCGGTCTCCGCGCCGTCCGGGACGCGCAGCCAGGACGTGCCGTCCACGGCCAGGCCCACCGCCGCCGACTCCAGGGCCGCGACGGCGCACACGGTGCACGACAGCAGCCGTGGGCCGAGCGGCGCGAGCACCGGCCCCGCGAGCACCGCGAACCCCACTTCGCCGGCGAGGGCGCAGACGGAGAAGGCGATCCCGAAGACGTCCGTGCGGCCCCACCCCTGAACCGTGAACGCTCCGACGGCGACGAGCGACGCGCCGTACAGGACGGCCCGTCGGGGTCGCCGCCCGGACAGCAGCGGCACCAGGACGGCGACCACGACGGGCGCGCATCCCACGAAGACGCCGGGGACGGCGGGCTCCGCGGAGCGTTCCGCGGCGAGCACCGCGAGGTTGAAGGCGACCATGCCGACGGCCGCGAGGAGTGCGAGCCGCCCCCACCCTCGGCCGCCGAGGGCGCGCAGCGGGGCGAGCCGGAGGCCGGGCAGGAGCAGCAGGCAGGCGGCGCCGTAGCGCAGGAACTGGCCGCCCGCGTACGGGTAGGAGCCCAGGACGCTGTTGGCGGTGAAGGAGCCGCCGACCAGGACGCAGGCGAGGGCGGCGAGCAGGGAACCCCGAAGGGACGGAGCGTTCATGCCGTCGACGCTAGGAGCGGGAATGGTCCCGCAGGAGAGCCAATCGACCGGATGCTTCATGGACCAATTCCGGATCGGCGGACCCGCCGTCCGCAGGCCGTCGGGGGCCGCGTCGGGGTCCGGTCAGCGGTCGGTCAGCGATCGGTAAGCGGCCCGCACTAGGGTCCGGCGTCATGACGAACGAGACCCATGCACCGTCCGCAGCCTGGGAGTTGCTGCTCCCCGCAGTCGCCGTGCCGGTCCGGGCGCGCGGCCGCTCCCTGCAGTCCGCGCTCCGGGAGGCGGTGCGGTCGGGGCGCCTCGCGCCGGGGACACGGATGCCGTCGAGCCGGGACCTGGCCCGGGATCTCGGAGTGTCGCGGGGCCTGATCACCGAGGCCTACGAGCAGTTGGCGGCCGAGGGGTACCTGCGCAGCGGCCGGGGTGCCGGGACCTGGGTCGGCGACGCGGTGCGGGCCGCGCCGCCGGGGGCCCACGACCTGGCGCCGCGGCCGGCCGCCGGGGTGCGGGCCGACTTCGTGGCGGGCAGCCCGGACCTGTCGCTGTTCCCGCGCGCCGCCTGGGCCGCGGCGCAGCGCGAGGTGCTGGCCGGGCTGTCGCACCAGGGGCTCGGCTATCCGGACCCGCGCGGGCTGCCCCGGCTGCGCACGGCCCTCGCCGAGCTGCTGGCCCGGCGCCGGGGCGTGGTGGTCGACCCCGAGCGCGTCATCGTGTGCTCCGGGGTGACGCAGGCGGTGACGCTGCTCGGCTTCGTGCTCCAGGGGCGCGGGCAGCGGCGCATCGGTGTGGAGCGGCCCGGCAGTTCGCAGTACGAGGACCTGTTCGCCGCGGCAGGATCCACGGCGGTGCGGATCGCCATGGACGCGGACGGGCTCGCCATGGACGCGCTGCGCGCCTCGGGAGTGCGCACGGTGGTCACGACGCCGTCGCACCACTTCCCGTCGGGGCTGGCCTACTCGGCGGCGCGCAGGACGCAACTCCTCGCCTGGGCGCGGGCGTCGGACGGTCTGCTCGTGGAGGACGACTACGACGGCGACTTCCGCTACGACCGCGCCCCGGTCGGAGCGCTCCAGGGCCTCGACCCCGCGCACGTCGCCTATGCGGGGTCGGTGAGCAAGTCGCTGGCCCCGGGGCTGCGGCTGGGCTGGACGGTCGTGCCCGACGCCCTGGCGGAGGAGGTCGTGGAGCGCAAGCGCTACATGGACCTCGGCAATCCCGCGCTCGACCAGGCGACGCTCGCCCGGTTCATCGAGCGGGGCGACTACGACCGGCAGTTGCGCCGCTGCCAGCGCGCCTACAGGGAGCGCAGGGACGCCCTCGTGACCGCCCTGGGGGCCCAGCTGCCGGGGACCGAGGTGACGGGCATCGCGGCCGGTCTGCACGCCATCGCCACCCTGCCGGTCGACTCCGCCCGCCAGGAGGATCTCCTCGACCGGTGCGCGGCGGCGGGCGTCCGCGTCCGCACGCTGAGCCACTACGGCGGCGATGCCGGCGAGGGGGTCTGCCTGGTGCTCGGCTATGCGCACCTCTCCCCCGCCCGCATCACCGAGGGGGTGCGTCTTCTGGCCTCCGCGGTACGGGAGTCGGACCGGCCACGGGCGCACGGCACGGGGCGGAGTGCGTCCGGGAGGGGGCCGTCCCCGTAACCGCCGAGGGGCTCGTCCTCCCGCGACCGGGGCTCGCGCGCCTGGTTCCCCGCCGGGAGGAGCAGTTGTTCACTTGGGGTTCGTGTGCGTGCCGTGGTGACCCAGTAGGTGTGGCTTCGCGGCGCCGCGCGCCCGTCCGCGCTCTTGGCACCGCACCGCCGTCGGAACCGTCACTGGAGGCGCCCATGTCGCACCGTCCGTCAGATCCGCTGCCCGGCCGCCGAGGAGTGCTGCGCGGCGCGCTCGCCGCGTCGGCGGGGCTCGCCCTGCCGGCGGTCGGCGGTGTCGCGGCGCCGGCGTTCGCCCTGTCGGGGCCGCCCGGAGCGGGCTGGGGTGTGCAGGCCGGAGACGTCACCGCGCACTCGGGCCTGATCTGGGTGCGCTCGGACCGGCCCGCGCGGATGATCGTGGAGACGTCGGCCACCGAGTCGTTCCGGCGGACGACGAGATGGCACGGCCCCCTGGTCGGGCCGGACACCGACTTCACCGGGACGACACGGCTGCGCGGTCTGCCGTCCGGCGAGCAGATCCACTACCGGGTGCTGCTCGCGGACCCGGACGATCCGCGGCGCACGGGCGAGCCGGTGACGGGCACCTTCCGCACCGCCGCGGCCGGGCGCCGTGGCGGGGTGCGGTTCCTGTGGTCGGGCGACATCGCGGGCCAGGGCTGGGGCATCAACCCGGACCGGGGCGGCAACCGCGTCTACGAGGACATGCGCGCCCTGGACCCCGACTTCTTCCTGTGCAGCGGCGACAACATCTACGCGGACAACCCGATCCTGCCCAGCGTGACGCTGCCCGACGGGCGGGTGTGGCGCAATGTGACCACCGAGGAGAAGTCGAAGGTCGCCCAGACCCTCGGGGACTTCCGCGGCGCGTTCCGCTACAACCTGCTCGACGAGCACGTGCGCCGTTTCAACGCCCAGGTCCCCACCATCACCCAGTGGGACGACCACGAGGTCCACAACAACTGGTACCCCGGGCAGATCCTGGACGACGACCGCTACACGGAGAAGAACGCGGACGTGCTGTCGGCGCGCTCGCTGCGGGCGTTCAGCGAGTACTTCCCCGTCTCGACGCTGCCACCGGGCGACAAGGACGGCCGGGTGTACCGGGTGCTGCGGCAGGGCCCGCTGCTCGACGTGTTCGTGCTCGACATGCGCACGTACCGGAACGCGAACTCGCCCGACCGGCAGCCCGACGACACGACCGGCATCCTCGGCGCCGAGCAGCTGGCCTGGCTGAAGCGGGAGCTGTCGCGTTCGCGCGCCACCTGGAAGGTGATCGCCTCCGACATGCCGCTGGGGCTCGTGGTGAGCGACGGCGCCACGAACTTCGAGGCGGTGGCCCAGGGCGATCCGGGCGCGCCGCTCGGCCGCGAGCTGCAGATCGCCGAGCTGCTGCGGCACATCAAGCACCGCCGGATCACCGGCACGCTGTGGCTGACGGCGGACGTCCACTACACGTCGGCGCAGCACTACGAGCCGTCGAACGCGGCGTTCCAGGACTTCGAGCCGTTCTGGGAGTTCGTGTCGGGTCCGCTGGCCGCGGGCGGCTTCCAGGCGACGAAGCTGGACGGGACGTTCGGGCCGCGGCAGGTGTTCGTCAAGGCACCCTCGCGGGCGAACACCTCGCCCATGGAGACCCCGCCCTACTTCGGCGAGGTCGAGATCGACGGCGGCAGCGGGGAGCTGACCGTGCGGCTGCGCCAGGAGGGCGGGGACGTCCTCTTCGCCCGGACGCTCCAGCCGGGACGGGTCGGACAGTGACCCGGCGACTACGACCACACCGGGGCCCACAAAACAGACATAAGCTCTCTTTACCCATCGGACACACATCGTTCGTGATCGCGCAACACCACTCCTTCACAGTGGATGCATGAGTCAAGACATGTCTGATGTGACGCGAGTGAAGCACGGCCGTCCCGTCCACCACTGGCGCCGGGATCTGGTGGAACTGGCGGCCCTGTTCACGGCGGTGGCCGTGGCCGACGCGGTGGCGAACATGATCGGGCACGGCCCCGACGGTCCCGTCCTCCTCGTGGTCTCGGCGGTGGCGCTGCTCGCCACCGCCGGGTTCCACGTGTGGTGGGCACGACGCCACGAACACGCGCCACCCACGGCGGATACCGGCGCCCGGCCGTCCGCCCCCACCGAGGACGGGGCGACGACGGCCGGGCGGCGGGAAGCGGACGCGCTCGACCCGCAGGGGACCACGCTGTGGCGGATGCGGACCACGGTGCGCGACGAGCCGGGTTCGCTCGCCGCGCTGTGCACGGTGCTGGCCCACCGGCGGGTGGACATCCTCAGCCTGCAGACGCACCCGCTGGCCGAGGGCACGGTCGACGAGTTCCTGCTGCGCGCCCCGAGGGAGACCGCCGCGGCCGATCTGACCCGGGTCGTCTCCCGGGCCGGCGGCACCGACACCTGGATCGAGCGCGCCGACACCCACGACCTGGTGGACGCCCCCACCCGGATCCTGGGCCTGGCCACCCGCACGGCGCAGGACGCCGCCGAACTTCCGCTGGCGCTGCGCCAGTTGCTCGGCCGGTGCACCATCAGGTCGCTGCCCGCGAGGACCACGGGCAGCGAGCCCGCCGAGGGCGGCTTCGACGCCACGGAGCTACGGCTGCGCACCCCGGAGGGCGGTCTGATCACGGTGGAGCGGCCCTATCTGCCGTTCACCCCGACCGAGTTCGCGCGCGCCCGCGCCCTCGTGGAGCTGGACAGCCGGCTCGGCCCGCGCATCCCGCGCGGCAAGGACGTGCTCACGCTGCCCGAGGGCAACGAGATCACGGTGCGCCGCGCCGATCTCTCCGACGTGCCGGCCGCCAAGGAGATGCACGAGCGGTGCTCGGCGCGGACGCTGAGCATGCGCTACCACGGCCCCGTCGGCGACGCCGACCGCTATCTGGGCCACCTGCTCAGTCCGCGCTTCGGCCGCACGCTCGCCGCGCAGACGGCCTCGGGCCGGATCGTCGCCCTCGGCCATCTGCTGTGGGACGGCGACGAGACGGAGCTGGCGCTCCTCGTCGAGGACGGCTGGCAGCGCCGCGGCGTCGGCGCCGAACTGCTCGGCCGGCTCGTCGCGATGGCCGTCGAGGCAGGCTGCGAGAGCGTGTACGCGGTGACGCAGGCGTCCAACACCGGCATGGTCGCGGCGATGCGCGGCCTCGGCCTTCCTCTCGACTACCAGATCGAAGAGGGCACCCTGGTGGTCACCGCGCGCCTGGACGCTACGCCGGTGGCGTCCCGGCTGCCGTACGAGACGGACGCCCAGGCGTAGGCCGCGGCCGCTACGCCTTCTCGGGGTCGGCGCCGGGTCGCTTCACGATCCGGTCGCCGGCCTCGACCGACTTCCACAGCCGACGGTCGACCCGCACCTTGGCGGTGTCGCCGTCGGCGAGGCGGATCTCGACGTAGTGGTACATGTTCGAGCCGTCGGTCATCCCGCGGGACTTGTCGACGACGACGCCGTCCCAGGATTCGTCCCGCCCTGATGTGCGTGATTTGAACATGCCGCGAGTGTACGAGGCGTCGCCTCCCCCAGCGCCCGGTCGAGATCGGCCCACAGGTCGTCCACGTCCTCCAGGCCGACCGAGAGCCGCAGCAGCCGGTCGCCGACCCCGGCGGCCCTGCGGTCGTCGGCGGCGACCACGCGGTGGCTGATGGACGCCGGATGCTGGATGAGCGAGTCGACGCTGCCGAGGCTGACGGCGGGCGTGATCAGTTCGACCCCGCCGGTCACCGCGTGCGGGTCCCCGGCCACCTCGAAGGCGACCATCGCGCCGCCGGTCCGCGGATAGTGGACGCGGCTGACGCGCGGATCCCCGGCCAGCCGCCGCGCCAGTTCCGCCGCGGTCGCCGACGCGGCGCGCACCCGTACGGGAAGGGTCGCCAGGCCGCGCAGCAGGAGATAGCCCGCGAGCGGGTGCAGCACACCGCCCGTCGCGAACCGCATCCTGCGCAACTGCCCCGCGAACTCCTCGTCGCAGGCCACGACGCCGCCCAGGACGTCGCCGTGCCCGCCCAGGAACTTCGTCGCGCTGTGCAGCACGAGCCGGGCCCCGCTCTCCGCGGGCCGTTGCAGCACGGGCGTCGCGAAGGTGTTGTCGACGAGCAGCGGCACGGTGCCGCAGCCGTGCGCGACGGCCCGCAGGTCGACCTCCGCGAGCGTGGGGTTGGCGGGCGACTCCACCAGCACCAGGCCGGTGTCGGGGCGGACGGCGTCGGCGATGCCGGCCGGGTCGACCCAGGTCACCTCGGTGCCGAGGACGCCCGTGTCGAGGAGGTGGTCGCTGCATCCGTACAGCGGGCGGACCGCGACGACATGGCCCAGGCCCGCTGAACGGCGTACCAGCAGCACGGCGGTCAGGGCGGCCATGCCGCTGGCGAAGGCGACCGCGGCCTCGGTGCCCTCCAGGCGGGCGAGCGCCGTCTCGAACCGGGCGACGGTCGGATTGCCGAGGCGGCCGTAGACCGGCGGGCCGTCGTCGAGGACGCCATCGGCGGCGAACGCGTCGATCCGGGCGGCCTCGGTCCGGCTGTCGGCGGACGGGTAGGTGGTCGACAGATCGATGGGCGGGGCGTGCAGCCCGAGCGCGGCGAGGTCGTCACGGCCGGCGTGCACGGCTTCGGTGGCGAGGGCCCGGGTGCGGGGGCGCGCCGCGTCCTCGTGGTGGTCCAAGGTGTCGTCCATGCGCCACAGCCTGAACGGATGACCGGCGAGCCGGTTCAACTCCCGTGCTACGTTCGGCGGATGACCGATTCCGTCGTACTCGATCCGGTGGACCTGGAGATCCTGCGGCTGCTGCAGAACGACGCCCGTACGACGTACCGGGATCTCGCCGCGCAGGTCGGTGTCGCGCCCTCGACCTGTCTGGACCGGGTGAACAGGCTGCGCCGCGGCGGCGTGATCCTCGGGCATGCGCTGCGGGTCGATCCGGCGCGGCTCGGCCGCGGTCTGCAGGCGCTGCTGTCGGTGCAGGTGCGTCCGCACCGGCGGGAGCTGGTCGGCCCGTTCGTGGAGCGGATCCGGGCCCTGCCCGAGGCGCGCACGGTCTTCCACGTCACCGGGCCCGACGACTATCTGGTGCAGGTCGCCGTCCGTGACATGGCGGACCTGCAACGGCTCGTGCTCGACGAGTTCACGTCACGGCGCGAGGTGGCGCGGGTGGAGACCCGGCTGATCTTCCAGCAGTGGGAGTGCGGCCCGCTGCTGCCGCCGCGCGACCCGCACGGTGCGCCGAGCGCGTATCAGGGTGACGAGAACCCCTGACCCGTACGAGGATGTCCGCATGTCAGACATCGCGCACACCCCCCGGCAGGTCGCGGACGCCTACGTCGACGACCTGATCGACCTGGACCCGGTCACCGGCACCTTCCTCGGCGTCCCCGAGGCCCACAGCAAGCTGCCCGATCTTTCGCCCGCGGGCCTGGACGCGGTCGCCGCGCTGGCCCGGCGGACCCTGGAGCGGCTCGACGCGGCGGAGCGGGAGCCCGCCGCCGACAGCGACGTCGAGCGGCGCTGCGCCCGGCTGCTGCGCGAGCGGCTGACCGCCGAACTCGCCGTGCACGACGCCGACGAGCACCTGCGCGCCGTCGCCAACCTGGGCTCGCCCGTGCACCACGTCCGGGAGGTCTTCACGATCACCCCGGCCGAGACGGACGAGGACTGGGCGGCGATCGCCGCGCGGCTGCGCGCGGTCCCGGCGGCGTTCGCCGGATACCGCGAGACGCTGGCGCTCGGCCTGGAGCGCAAGCTGCACGGCGGACCGCGCCCGACCGAGACGTTCATCGGTCAACTCGCCGAGTGGGCGGGCTGGTTCGGGGAGTTCACGGCCGCCGGTCCCGACGCGCTGCGCGACGAGTTGACGGCGGCGGCGGCCGCGGCGGACGCCGCGACCCTGGAGCTGCGCGACTGGATGCGGGACGTGTACCGGCCCGCCGTCGAGGGCGCCCCGAACGTCGTGGGCCGCGAGCGCTACGCCCGCTGGTCGCGCTACTACAACGGCACGGACCTCGATCTGGACGAGGCGTACGCGTACGGCTGGAGCGAGTTCCACCGGCTGCTGGCCGAGATGAAGCAGGAGGCGGAGAAGATCCTGCCCGGCGCCGCGACGCCGTGGGTGGCGCTCGCGCACCTCGACGAGCACGGGCGGCACATCGAGGGCGTCGAGGAGGTCCGGCAGTGGCTCCAGGACCTGATGGACGAGGCGATCGAGACGCTCGACGGGACCCACTTCGAACTCGCCGAGCGGGTACGGAAGGTGGAGTCGTGCATCGCGCCCGCCGGCAGCGCCGCGGCGCCGTACTACACGGAGCCGTCGGTCGACTTCTCCCGTCCCGGCCGCACCTGGCTGCCCACGATGGGCCAGACCCGCTTCCCCGTCTACGACCTGGTGTCGACCTGGTACCACGAGGGTGTTCCCGGCCACCATCTCCAGCTCGCGCAGTGGGCGCACGTCGCCGGTGACCTCTCGCGCTACCAGGCGACGGTCGGCATCGTCTCCGCCAACGCGGAGGGCTGGGCGCTGTACGCGGAGCGCCTGATGGACGAGCTGGGCCACCTCACCGACGCCGAGACGCGGATCGGGTACCTGGACGCGCAGATGATGCGGGCGTGCCGGGTCATCGTCGACATCGGCATGCACCTGGAGCTGGAGATCCCCGCGGACTCGCCGTTCCACCCCGGTGAGCGGTGGACGCCCGAGCTGGCCCAGGAGTTCTTCGGCGCGCACAGCAGCCGCCCCGCCGACTTCGTGGAGAGCGAGCTGACCCGCTATCTGTCGATCCCCGGCCAGGCGATCGGCTACAAGCTGGGCGAGCGCGCCTGGCTGCTGGGCCGGGCCAACGCGCGGGCCGCGCACGGTGACGCGTTCGACGCGAAGGCGTGGCACATGGCGGCGCTGTCGCAGGGGTCGCTGGGCCTCGACGACCTGGTGGACGAACTCTCCAAGCTGTAGGGGCGGTTCAGCAGCCGCAGTCGTCGCCGTCGGCCGGCGCCGTCAGGGGGTCCGCGCTCTGTCGCGCGGGCCCCTCCCACGTCTCGTACGCGAAGCCCTCGCGCACCCAGTACTCGAACCCGCCGAGCATCTCCTTGACCTGGAAGCCGAGTTCGGCGAGGGCGAGGGCGGCGCGGGTCGCGCCGTTGCAGCCGGGGCCCCAGCAGTAGGTGACGACGGGGACGGACCGGTCGAGGAGCTGTCCGGCCTGCTCGGGGATGAGGGCCGTCGGCAGGTGGACGGCGCCGGGGACGTGGCCCTGGTCCCAGGACGCGGTGTTGCGCGAGTCGAGGACGACGAAGCCCGGATCGGCGGCGCCGTCGGCGAGTGCGGCGGCGACGTCGGACACGTCGGCGTGGAAGGCAAGGCTCGCGCCGAAGTAGGCGGCCGCGGCGGCGGGCGAGGCGGGGGCGACGCGCAGCACCGGGTTGGTGGTGGTCGCCGTGTCGACGGTGGTCGCGGTGGTCGCGGTCATGGTGGTTTCGGGTCCTCTCCGGGGGGCGCGCTCGCGCTCTCCCTGACCAGAAATCTACGGGCGAGGACCGTTTCGCTGAAGGGCCGATCCCCGGTATCCCGCTTGCTCTGCCGATGATTCCCCGGTTAGCTCTGGGTCATGACCGACGATTCCCCTGACGATGCGCCGCCGTACGTGCCCGATGCCACGGACTGGCACATTCTGCGGGTTCTCCAGAGCGAGGGCCGCGCCAGCTACGCCGAGCTGGCGCGGGCCGTGTCCATGTCCGCGAGTGCCGTGACGGAGCGGGTGCGGCGGCTGGAGGAGTCGGGGGTGATCGCGGGGTACTCGGCCGTGGTCGTCCCCGAGCGGCTCGGTCTGCCGATCCTGGCGTTCGTCCGGCTCAGGTACCCGAACGGGAACTACAAGCCGTTCCACGATCTCGTCGCCGTGACCCCGGAGGTCCTGGAGGCGCACCACGTCACGGGCGACGACTGTTTCGTCATCAAGGTCGCGGCGCGGTCGATGCGGCACCTGGAGGAGGTCTCCGGGAAGATCGGCACGCTGGGGTCGGTGACGACGAGCGTGGTGTACTCGTCGCCGCTGCCGCGCCGGGCGCTCGGGCGCTGAGCCGGTACCCGGCCGCCCCGCGCCCCTACGGGGCGCCCTGCTGCCGGACCTCCGATCCGTCCCGTCCCTTCACGATCTCCAGCTGGGCGTGGACGCGGCGGCGCAGGTCGCCGACGTGGCTGACGATGCCGACGCTGCGGTCGCGTTCGCGCAGCGAGTCGAGGACGTCGAGCACGTCGTCGAGGGTCTGGTCGTCGAGGCTGCCGAAGCCCTCGTCGATGAAGAGGGTGTCGAGCCGGACGCCGCCCGCCTCGTCCGTGACGACGTCGGCGAGGCCGAGGGCCAGGGCGAGCGACGCGAAGAACGTCTCGCCGCCGGAGAGCGTCGCCGTGTCCCGCTCGCGGCCCGTCCACGCGTCGACGACGTGCAGCCCGAGACCGGATCTGCCGCGCCCGGCGAGGGAGTCGGAGTGGACGAGCGTGTAGCGCCCGGACGACATGCAGCTCAGGCGCGCGGTCGCCGCGGCCGCCACCTGTTCCAGGCGGGCGGCGAGGACGTAGGACTCCAGGCGCATCTTGCGTTCGTTGTCCGCGGCGGTACCGGCCGCGAGGGCGGCGAGCCGGGCCACACGGTTGTACGTGGTGCGCAGCGGGCCGAGGCGGCGGGCCTCGGTGGCGGCGCGGCGGGACAGCCGGTCGAGGTCGGCGCAGCGGCGCTCGGCCGCGTCCCGCGCGGAGCCCGCGGCCCGCACGCGTGTGTCGGCGGCCTCGGCCGCGCGGTGGGCGGCGGCGACGTCGGCCGCCGGTTCGCGGGCGGCGGCCGCGGTCTCCTCCTCGGCGAGGATCGCGCGGACCGCGGCGTCCTCGGACTGCCAGGCGTCCAGGCGGTGCTGCAGCTCGCGGTGGCGTGCGTCGTCGAGCTGGGCGGCGGCCGCGGCCTCCGGGGTGTCGAAGCCTGCCTTGAACGCGGCGTCGGCGAGTCGCGCGTCGGCGTCCTTCAGGCGCTGCGCGGTGTCCTCGACGGCGCGGGCCGCGTCGGCCGCCGCGCCGAGCACGTCCACGAGCCGCTCCAGCTGGGCGGCGCGGGCCTCGACGCTCACCGCGGTGCCGCGCGCCTGCGCCAACTCGCTCTCCAGGTTCGCCTGTTCACGCTCCAGCGACTCACGCGTCGAGGCGCGGCCGGCGGCCCGGGTGGCCGCTTCCTGGCGGGTGGTGAGCCTGCGGTCGTGCTCGCTCTGGGCGTGTGCCAGCGTCTCGCGGGCCGCGTGCAGGGCGGACGCCTCGGCGCGGGCCTCGGCGTGTCGATCTTGCAGTGCGCGGGCCGCGTCGGCGAGTTCCCCGGCGGGGGCGGCACCGGCGGCGGCCTTCGCCGCGGCCAGCTCCTCGCGGACGACGCCGGAGCGGCGCTCGGCCTCGGTGTGCCGGTCCTCGGCGGCGCGGTGGGCGGCGAGCGCGGCCTCCTCGGCGGCGCGGTCGACGTGGCCCGCCGACCTCCGCTGGGGCGCCGGGTGCTCGGTGGCGCCGCACACGGCGCAGGGTGCGCCGTCCCGCAGCTCCTCGGCGAGTTCGGCGGCGATGCCGCGCAGTCGCTGCTCCTTCAGGCCGAGCCAGTGCTCGTGGGCGCGGGCCGCCTCCTGGCGGGCGCGCAGGGCGTCGTCCCGCGCGGTGTCGGCCTGCTCGGCGAGCCGGTCGCGCTCGCGGGCGGCGCGGGCCTGCCGCAGAGCGGGCTCCAGCTGCCCGGCGAGGTGCTCGGCCCGGGTCGTGGCCTCCTGGGCCCGGTCGACCCCGTCCTGCAGCTCGGTACGGCGGGTGTCCCACCGGGCGAGCCACTGCTCGGCCTCGTCGAGGAGTTCGGTGTCGGCGCGCTCCTCCCGGTCGAGGTCCGCGCGCTCCCGGCCGAGGACGGCGAGGCGCCGCTCGGCCCGGCGCGCCGCGTCGAGCCCGCCGAGTTCCTGGGCGACACGCCGTGTGGCCTCGGCGAGCGCGCCGGGTCCCGCGTCGGCCGCGTCCTTCAGGGCCGCGGGCGCGTCCGGCACCGTGCCGGTCTCGGCGCGCAGTGCGGTCCGGGCCCGTGTCTCCTCGCGGAGCGCGGCGCGGTGCTCGGCGTCGGCGGCCTCGCGCAGGTCGAGCGCGGGGGCGACGGCGGCCGCCTTGCGGCCCCGCTCCATCCGCTCGCGCACCGCCCGCAGCTCGGCCTCCTGCTCGGCCAGCGCGGCCGCCCGGGTCTCGGCCTGGGCGAAGCGGCGCTGGAGGCGGTCCGTCTCCTGGGCGTCGGCGTGGGCGCGGCGGGCCGCGGCGCTCGCCGACTCGGCGGCGCTCAGGGCGAGATGGGCGTGCGTGTAGTGCTCGCGGGCCGTGGACCGGGCGACGGCGGCCCAGCCGAGGACGGCCTCGGCGACGCCGGGGTCGCCGGGTGCCGCGTCGACGGGCGGTGTCTCCACCACGTCCCCGGCGGCCTGCTGCATCCGGTGCGCGTCGGCGAGCAGCTCGGCGTCGCCGGCCGTCACCCGCTTCTCGGCGGCGCGCCGGTCCTCGGCGAGCCGCTGCTCGACGGCGGCGAACCGGCGCGTGTCGAAGAGCCGGCCGAGCAGCTTGCCGCGGGCCTCGGCGTCGGCGCGCAGGAAGCGGGCGAAGTCGCCCTGCGGGAGCAGCACGACCTGGCAGAACTGGTCCTTGCTCATCCCGAGCAGCTGGGTGATCTCCTCGCCGATCTCCTGGTGGGAGCGGCTGAGGTCCTTCCACTCCCCCGCCACGGCGTCGTACTCGCGCAGCCAGCTCTGCGCCTTCTCCGTCGTGAATCCGATGCCGCGCTTCTTGGGGCGGGCGAAGGGCGGCTGCCGGGTGAGTTCGAGCCGGCGGCCCGCGACGGTCACGTCGAGGCGGACCTCGGTGCGCACCCCGGGCTCGGCGTGGTCGCTGCGCAAGTTCTGGCCCTGGCCGGCCGCGCTCTGCCGGGCGCCGGGCACCGACCCGTACAGCGCGTAGCAGACCGCGTCGAGGACGGAGGTCTTGCCGGCGCCGGTCGGGCCGTGCAGCAGGAACAGGCCGGCCGACGACAGGGCGTCGAAGTCGACCTCCTGGCTGCCGCCGAAGGGGCCGAACGCCGTGATGCGCAGGGTGTGCAGTCTCACCGGGCTCCCTCGCGCTCGTGCACCTCGTTCTCGAAGGCGTCGGTCCGTACGGCGTCGAACGCGGCGCGCAGCACCGTCCGCTCGTCCTCGTCGGGCCCGGTGCCCCGGACATGGGTCACGAAGTCCTCCGCGATCTCGTGGTCGTCGCGCCCCTTGAGGCGCTCCGCATAACTGGCGTCCGGTTCGGTCTCGGTCCTGCGCGGGTCGAAGAGCAGGCTGAGGGTGTGCGGGAAGCGCTCGGTGAGCCGGGCCATCGGGTCGTCGGGGCGCACCGCGTCGGTGAGGGTGGCCTCCACCCAGGACTCCTCGTGCCGCGCGAGGGAGGCGTCGGCGAGCAGTTCCTCCAGGTCGCCGCGGATCCGGGCGAGCGGCCGGGGCACCGGGCAGTCCAGGCGCTCGGCGCTCACCGCGCCGTCGGCGGCCAGGTCGATCAGCCACATGCTCTTGCGGTGGTCGGCCTCGGAGAAGGAGTACGGGAGCGGGGAGCCGGAGTAGCGGACCCGCTCGGAGATGACCTGGCTGCCGTGCAGATGCCCGAGGGCCACGTAGTCGACGCCGTCGAAGACGCCCGCGGGGACGGCCGCGACGCCGCCGACGGTGATGTCCCGCTCGCTGTCGCTCGGCGCGCCGCCGGTGACGAAGGCGTGGGCGAGGACGACGGACCGGGTTCCGGCCGGGCGGTCGGCGAGGTCCGCCCGCACCCGCTCCATGGCCGCGGCGAGTACCTGCTCGTGGCCGGCCTTCTCGACCGCGAACTCGTCCTTCACCAGTGCGGGCTCCAGGTACGGCAGCCCGTAGAACGCCACGTCCCCGTGGTCGTCGGCGAGCACGACGGCCTCGCCGCACCGGGCCGCCTCGGTGCGCAGGTGGATCCCGGCGCGGCCGATGAGTCCGGCGCCGACGCCGAGGCGGCGCGCCGAGTCGTGGTTCCCGGAGATCATCACGGTGGGTACGCCGAGGTCGGCGAGGCGGTGCAGCACGTCGTCGTACAGCTCGACGGCGGCCAGCGGCGGCACGGCCCGGTCGTACACGTCGCCCGACACGACCACCGCGTCGACCTCGCGTTCGCGCACGGTGTCGACGAGGTGGCCGATGAACGCGGCCTGGGCGCCGAGCATGTTCACCCGGTGGAACGCGCGCCCCAGATGCCAGTCGGACGTGTGCAGCAGCCTCATGGGACACGAGGCTAGCCGCTGGGTCGGACATCACGTGCGGAACGCCCTCATCGGGCGCCCCGCACCGTGACATGTGTCACGCGTCAGCCGGCGGTCACCGTGAAGCTCTGCGCGGCGGAGCCGTCACAGGCGCGCTGGATGAGCTGCGGGCTGTTGGTGGCGGCGGTCGCGGCGGTGAGGCATTTGCCGCTGTGCCGGGCGGTGAAGTGATACCTCCCGGCGGCCTCCTTCACGGGGAGCCACTGCTGGTTCTGTCCGCCTGTGTACGCCCACAGCTGGAGCGGCGCGTTGTCGGCGGACGAGACGCCGGTCACGTCGATGACCTGCTGCGGGTTCGGGCGCACTCCGACGCGCCGGTATCCGGCGTCGGTCGCGGCGAGCCGGAACTGCTGCGCCTGGGTGCCGTTGCAGGCGTACTGCTGGATGGCGGTCCCGTTGGCCGTGGCGGCCGCGCGGGCGTCGACGCAGGTGCCGTTGCCGACGTTCTTCAGGGAGTACCAGGCCGTCTCGGAGAGCGTGTCGTCCGGCGGTGTGGTGCCGCCGGCGCCGCCGAGCCACTTCAGCCCGTCGAGCAGGAACCGGTTCTGGGTCGCGCTGGCGAACGTCGACGACGTGCGGGTGTTGGTGTCGTAGTTCATCGCGTTGTGGCCGAAGTTCGCGTACAGCATCTTGTACTTCGTGTTGGTCCACAGGATCGGGTAGTAGCCGCTGTACCAGGACTGGTTGGGGTCGGTGCCCAGCGGGAAGCTGCTGGGGTCGACCGAGGCGAGGATCTTGATGTCCGGGTTCTGCCGCAGGTCGTTGGACCAGCTGTACCACTCGCTGACCGACGAGGTGAACGTGGCGGGCAGGTTCACGGTGGACGGGTGGGTGCGGTCCTCGACCTTGAGGGTCGCGGATGTCGGGCCCCAGGTGTTGGACTTGAAGTTGCCGCTGCCGAGGAACTGGTTGTGGTACCAGGACCAGCCCGCCGCGTTCGTGGTGAAGGCCGAGACGTGGAAGCCCATCCAGGCGCCGCCGCCGCGCATGTAGTTCTCGAACCCGGTGCGCTGGGCGGCGGTCTGCGGCAGGTCGTCGAGGAACAGGACGACCTGGTAGGCGTTGACGCCGCCGTTGGCGAGCAGGTTCCAGTCGTTGCTGGCGGTGTAGGTGAAGCCGTTCGCGGCGGCCTGCTTCGGAAGCCAGTCGTTGGCCTCCTTCTCGAAGTCGATGTGCGCCGCGTCCCAGGTTCCGCTGTAGAGACCGAGCACCTTGAAGGGGGCCGCCGCGCTGCTCGCGTGTGCGGCGGGCGGTGCCGCGAGCCCGAGCAGGGCCGCGAGCAGCAGGAGGATCCGCAGGGCCGTGCGGGCGGATCCGGATCTGATGGTGTGCATCTGTCGATCGGTCCTCTCGCTCCGGTTTACGGGTAGTTGGTGAGGTAGGCGACGTTGCTGCTGGAGTTGGACGGTCCGCCGGTGTTGTTGATGACGTGGCTGATGGTGCCGGTGCCGCCGAGCGAGACGGTGACCATGTCGTGGAACTTGACCCCGGAGGTGTTGGGCACCTCGAAGGCGCGGTCGGCGACGACGCTGGAGTTGGTGCTGAAGTAGCAGTAGCTGCCGAGCCCCCACGCCTCGTGGCTGGTCACGGAGTTGGCCACCTTGTAGGCGGGATATCCCTTGCCGCTGCCGTTCATCCAGGCGGCCTGGTTGGGCGGGTCGTAGGGCATCTCGTTCTGGAAGAAGTACGTGCGGCCGCCGTTGCCGTTCCAGACGACCTGGGTCTTCTGGAAGTGCTCGACGAACAGGCCGTACGCGGTGACGTCGGCGCCGTTGACGATGAGCCCGGTGTCGGCGGTGTTGCTGGTCCAGCCGACCGTGCCGCCGTTGCCGTGGTCGGCCCGCCAGATCCAGGTGTGGTCGATGACCGTGTTCGGGCTGTTGACGACCAGGGAGTTGGTCGCCTTGCCGACGGTGGCGCCGCCGATCCGGACGAAGAAGTCGGACAGCTGGATGGGGTCGGCCGCGTGGTTCGCGGAGGAGCCGTCGGGGCCGATCCGCACCAGGGTCTGGGAGTTGGTGGTGCCCGCGTCGACGAGCAGGCCGGCCAGCTGGATGCCGTCCACGTCGGCGGTGCTGATCGCGGTGATCCCGCCGTCCGGGACGAGGGTGGCGAGGCCCATGCCGAGGACGACCGTGTCGGGGCGGGTGACGTTCAGCGTCTGGTTGAGGTGGTAGACGCCCGGGGTGACCAGCAGGTTCTTGCCCGCGGCGAGGGCCGCGTTCATGTCGGCGGCGGTGGCGCCGGGCTTGACGATGAAGAACTGGTCGAGCGGCAGCGAGGTGCCCGCCGGGGTCTTGCCGCTCCACGTGGTGCCCACCGCGTTCGACCGCAGCGCGGGCACGAACACCTTGTAGGCGCCCGCCCCGTCCACGTAGAGGAACGGCTTCTCGCGGATCGTCGGGGTGCTCGCGACGTTGGTGTACGTCGGGAAGGACTGGGCGGGTGCGCCCTGGTCGCCGACGAAGACCATGTTCCAGTTCGACCCCGACCAGCTGGCCATCTGGGAGTTGCGGGTGAGGAACTGCTGCTGCGAGCCGGAGCGGATCTGGCCGTCGACCTTGGTGTCGGAGATGAAGCCGCCGCTGGACCAGCCGCCGTCGTCGAGCGCGAGGTTGCCGCGCACGTGCATGCGCCGGTAGGGCGCGGCCTGCGAGACGGCCCAGCGGTCGGTGCCGCCGGTCGGGTTGACCGACAGGTTCTCGGCGTCGCGCCAGAAGTTCTGCGTGGCGTTGCCCTGGAACCAGTCGGCCTCCGCGTGCACGGCGCCGTTGATGGTCACGTCGTCGGGCGACAGGCCTAGCCCCGCGACCTGGGTGTAGAAGCCCACGTTGGCGTCGGCGCTGTAGGTGCCGGGCTTGAACAGCAGGGCCTGGCGGGCCGAGCCGAACTGGTTGGTCTGCTGCTGGGCGAAGACGGAGTTCAGCTTGGACTGGATGCTGGAGGCGGACATCGACGGGTCGAAGACCGTCACGTTCGGGCCGAAGTCCGGGGTGCCGGGCGGGTTCGTCGCGCCGCCGCCGAGCGTGAAGGACTGCGCGGCGGTGCCGTTGCAGGTGTACTGCGCGAGCTGCACGCTGTCGGCGGTGGAGGCGCTGGGGACGTCGAGGCACTTGCCGCTGTTGCGGTTGACGAAGTGGTACGAGCCGTCGGCCTCGGCGACGGGCAGCCACTGCTGGTTGGCGCCGCTGGAGTAGGTCCACAGCTGGACGGCCGCGGAGTCGGCGGTGGACACGTCGGTGACGTCCCACGCCTTGGTGGCGTCGAGGCCGCTGTTCACGCGGTAGTAGCCGCCGCTGGTGGCGACCAGCTGCCAGGTCTGCGCGGCGCTGCCGTTGCAGCTGTACTGCTGTACCGCGGTGCCGTCGGCACTGGCGGCGGCGCGGGCGTCGACGCACTTGCCGCTGCCCTTGTTGATCACGGTGGTGGGGCCGGTCGGGAGCGCGGCGGCCGCCTCGGTCTGCGCGCTCGCCGGCGCCTGCGCGGCGAACTCGATGCCGGTGGCGGTCGTCGCGACGAGCGCCACCGCGGTGAGGGCTCTCGGTATCCGGCGTCTGAGCGCGGACCCGGGCACGGATCTGGACACGGGGATCTCCTGTGGGGGTGGGCCGTCAGCCGGTGTACTTGGCGAAGATGCCGGTGAACTGCCAGGCGCTCTGGGACACGCCCGAGCAGGTGTCGTCGTTCGGGTAGCCGCCGGAGCAGGGCCGGTCGCGGTTGGCCGACCAGAACGTGAGGCGCGCGAGGTGGTGCTGCTGCGCGTAGGCCAGGATGGTCTGGAAGTCGGCGGGGGTGACGGTCTCGTTGTCGTCGGTGATCCCGTTCATGGACGAGATGCCCATGCCCCGGTAGGCCTGGTCGTCGCTGTAGCCGTACGCGTTCTTGAGGGCGTTCTTGAGGCCCTCGGCCGCCTTGGTGGTCAGCGTGCCCATGTTCTGGCCGGAGCCGCCGAAGTCGAACGGCATGATGGTCCAACTGTCCACGGTGAGACCGGAGTTCGCGGCCCGGTTGATCAGGCTGGTGTCGGGTCCCGACTGGCCCGTGCCGATGGTGACGTACACCTTGATGCCCGGGTTGTTGGCCTTGACGGTCTTCAGCGCGTCCACCGTGCGCTGCTGCACGGTGCCGTTGCTGTACGCGTCGGCCTCCAGGTCGATGTCGATGGCCTTGAGCCCGTACGCGTTGATGACCTTCTGGTACGCGCCCGCCAGCGCACTGGCGCTGGTGCAGGAGCTCTCCAGCTTGTTGCCGCTGTAGCCGCCGAACGACGGGACCACGTCGCCGCCGTTCGCGCGCACCGTGTTGATGGTCTGCTGGTCGACGCCGCCGGTCAGCGGGCGGCCGCCGTCCCACTGCGGGTTGCAGCTGCCGTTGCTGAGGACGAAGGCGAGGGTGAACCACTTGACGCCGGTGGCGTTCATGATCGTGGTCGGGCTCGGCGGGTTGCCCCAGCCGTTGTAGAGGTACGGGGCGACGGCCATCGGCGCCGACGCGGGAGGCGTGCCGCCGCCGCTGGGCGCGGTCCACTTCTGGTTCGCGGCGCCGGTGCAGCTCCAGATCTGGACGGGGGTGCCGTTCGCCGAGGTGTTGCCGGTGACGTCCGCGCACTTGCCGGACTGCTGGCCGACGAGGTCGCGGGCGGCGGAGACGGTCCACTTCTGGTTGGTGCCGCCGGCGCAGTCCCACAGCTGGAGCCTGGCTCCGTTGGCGGTCGAATTGCCGGTGACGTCAAGGCACTTGCCGAGGGCGCGGATCGTGCCGTCGGTGCCGACGGTCCACTGTTGTGCGGCGGTTCCGTTGCAGTCGTAGAGCTGGACGGCGGTGCCGTTGGCGGAGCTGGCCGCCGCCACGTCGAGACACTTGCCGCCGAGTCCGGTGATGGTGCCGGTGGCCGCCGCGGCGGGGGTCGTGGCGAGCGCGCCCGCCGACACCGTCAGCAGCACGGTGGCGAGCGCGGCGCGTACGGCGGTCGAGCGCGTGAGAGCAGATCTGGGCAGGGGGGACATAGGGGGTTCACAGCCCTTCATGGGAGGCCGTCGATGGGGGTTACGGGTGTTCATGGAGATGAACAGCGGGTGCATTCATGAAGCTGTGGCGAACGGGAACCTAAAGGTCTGCACCAGTGGCGTCAAGAGATGAAACCGAGATGACCATCAACGGGTCTGCGCCCACAAGGACTTGAACACAGCAAAGCCCCCGGTCGGCGCTCCGGGGGCTTCAACAGTACTTAATTCAAGGTTTGTTAAGAAGGGTGCCGACGAGACTCAGGCGGCGGCGAGACGGGAGCCCGTGGGCAGCGCGTCGCGGAAGCGGCCGAGGACCGGGGCGAGCGCCTCCCGCGTCTCGGGGGTGAGGGTGACACCGCCGTCCGCGTCGACGGTGATGTGCCGGTCGAGGACGAACCAGCCCTGCGCGACATCGGCGCCGAGCGAGGTGAGGACGGGCCGCAGCGCGTAGTCGACGGCGAGGACGTGCGCGGGCGAGCCGCCGGTGGCCAGCGGCAGCACGGGCTTGCCGCGCAGCGCGTACTGCGGCAGCAGGTCGAGGAACGTCTTCAGGACGCCGGAGTAGGCGGCCTTGTAGACGGGGCTGGCGACGATCAGGGCGTCGGCGCGGGCCACGAGGGCGGCGGCCGCGGCGATGTCGGGGTCGGCGGTGTCGGCGGACAGCAGCCCCTCGGCGGGCAGCGAGCGGACGTCGAGGTGCCGTATCTCGTGGCGGCCGGCGGCGAGTTGGGTGCCGAGGTCGCGCGCGAGGTGGGCGGTGCGGGAGGTGCCGGGGGCGGAGGCGCTGCCGGTGAGGGTGAGGAGGAGGGGCACGGGGGTGTCCTTTGCGGGGTGGGGAGTTCGTGGCCGGCTGCGGGCCGGTGGGGCTTCTCGCGCAGTTCCCCGCGCCCCTGAGGCATGCGCTGCGCGCGGCCTCCCCCGGACGAGCGGAGCTCGTTCAAGGGGCGCGGGGAACTGCGCGGGAACCAGCCACCGGCCCGCGCTCGGTGACGGAACAGGGCGCGTCGGAGCGGCCGTTGGGCACGGCGGGGATCAGATGCGGGCCGGACCGATCAGAGCCGGCTCAGCCGGAGACGCGACAGGAGGTGCTGTTGACCCGAGCGAGATCGACATGGCGTCGTCGCGTGAGGTCGTGCCGTCCTGCGTCCATGGGCCGATTGAATCAGGTGCCGCCTACATCCGTCGAGACCCGCCCACGCCGTGGACAGCTCAGCCGTACGCCTCTCCGCCCAGCTCGAAGCCCGCGGTCCCCGCGCTGACGTCCGCGAGCCACGCCCGGAACCGCTCCACGTCTCCCTCGGGCAGCCCGATCTCGATGGTGACGGCCTCCGCGTAGCGCACGTCGCGCACCTCGCGCCCGGTGGCCCGCAGGTCGTTCTCCATCTTTCCGGCGCGGCCGTGGTCGACGGTCACCGTGGCGAGGCGGAACCGGCGGCGGGTGACGGTGCCGAGCGTGTCGAGCGCTTCCCCGACCGCGCCGCCGTACGCCCGGATGAGCCCGCCCGCGCCCAGCTTCACGCCGCCGAAGTAGCGGGTCACGACGGCGACGACGTAGCGCATCTCGCGCCGGGTGAGCATCTGGAGCATGGGCACCCCCGCGGTGCCGCCCGGCTCGCCGTCGTCGCTGGCCTTCTGCACGGAGGCATCGGCGCCGATCACGTACGCGTAGCAGTTGTGCGAGGCCGTCGGGTGCTCCTTGCGGACGCGCGCGACGAAGGCCTGTGCCTCCTCCTCGGTCGCCGCGGGCGCGAGCGCGCACAGGAACCGGGAGCGGCTGATCTCTGTCTCGTGCACGCCCTCGCGGGCCACCGTGCGGTACTCGTCCTGCATCCGACCAGCCTATTCGCAGGTGTGGCGGAGGTCGCCCCCACCCGGTGGGCGGGTGACGATGTGATGGATACTCGCACGTCGTCACTGTCATGAACGGGCTGCCTCGGGGCAGTGCATTCCCGTACGCGACCGGCGACACCACCGAGCCTCCCGACAGAGAGCCCCCACATGACCGGCACCCAGGCCGACGCCCCACCCGCCCGCACCGCACGCTGGCGGTCCTGGCTGCTGGAGGGCCTGAGCGAGCGGACGGCACGCCACCAGGGCCCCCACGGACGCGTGTCGGAGGAGCACCGCGGTCACAAGTGGTGGCGCGTGATGTGTCTGACCGGTGTCGACTACTTCTCCACGCTGGGCTACCAGCCGGGCATCGCGGCGCTCGCGGCCGGTCTGCTGTCGCCGCTCGCGACGCTGGTGCTGATCGCGCTGACGCTGCTCGGCGCACTGCCCGTGTACCGCCGGGTCGCGAAGGAGTCGCCGCACGGCGAGGGCTCGATCGCGATGCTGGAGCGGCTGCTGCCGTGGTGGGCGGGCAAGCTGTTCGTGCTGGTGCTGCTCGGCTTCGCCGCGACCGACTTCATGATCACGATGACCCTGTCGGCGGCGGACGCGGCGGCGCACGTCGTGGAGAACCCGTTCGCCCCCGGCTGGCTGCACGACGCGAACCTGTGGATCACGCTGGTGCTGCTCGCGGCGCTCGGCGCGGTCTTCCTGAAGGGCTTCAAGGAGGCCATCCGGGTCGCCGTCGTCCTGGTCGGCGCCTATCTCGCGATGAACGTGGTGGTGCTGATCACGGCCGCCGTCCACGTGCTGACCCAGCCCGTGAAGATCACCAACTGGTGGGACGCGATGACGGCCGAGCACTCCTCGCCGTTCGTGATGGTCGGCGTCGCGCTGCTCGTCTTCCCGAAGCTGGCGCTCGGCATGTCCGGCTTCGAGACCGGTGTCGCGGTGATGCCGCAGATCCAGGGCGGCCCCGACGACACGTACGCCAAGCCCGCCGGCCGCATCCGCGACACCCGCAAGCTGCTGACCACGGCCGCGCTGATCATGAGCTGCTTCCTGCTGCTGTCCAGCCTGGCCACGACGATCCTGATCCCGCAGGACGAGTTCAAGGCGGGCGGTTCGGCGAACGGTCGGGCGCTCGCCTATCTCGCGCACGCCTATCTGGGCGAGGGCTTCGGCACGGTCTACGACGTCTCGACCATCGCCATCCTGTGGTTCGCGGGCGCCTCCGCCATGGCGGGCCTGCTCAATCTCGTCCCCCGCTATCTGCCGCGCTACGGCATGGCGCCCGAGTGGACCCGGGCGGTGCGCCCGCTGGTCCTCGTCTTCATGGCGACGGCCGTCTTCATCACCCTCTGGTTCAACGCCAACGTCGACGACCAGTCCGGCGCCTACGCCACCGGCGTGCTGGTGCTGATGCTCTCCGCGTCCTTCGCCTCGACGGTCGCGGTGCACCGGCACGGCCACCGGGGTGCGACGCTCGGCTTCGGCGCGATCACGGCCGTCTTCGCCTACACCCTCGTCACGAACGTCGTGGAGCGCCCCGACGGCATCAAGATCGCCCTGATCTTCATCGTCGCCATCCTGATCTCCTCCTTCGCCTCCCGCGTCCACCGCGCCTTCGAACTGCGCGCGGGCGCGGTGACGTACGACGAGGAGGCCGTCCGGCTGATCGACGACGCGGCGGCGCTGGGCCCGCTGCGCGTCATCGCCAACGAGCCGCAGGAGCACACCACCGCCGAGTACCGCGCCAAGGAGAGCGAGCAGCGCGAGGACACGCACATCCCCGACGACGGCGTCCTGCTCTTCCTGGAGGTCTTCATCCAGGACTCCTCCGACTTCACCGAGGACCTCGTCGTGCACGGCGACGAGAAGCACGGGGTGCGGCGGCTGCGCGTGCACGGACCCGGTGTGCCGAACACGGTGGCGGCGGTGCTGATGAACCTGCGCGACCGCACGGGCGAGGTGCCGCACGCCTACTTCAACTGGACCGAGGGCCATCCCGTCAGCCATCTGCTGCGCTTCCTCGTCTTCGGCGACGGCGAGGTCGCCCCGGTCACCCGCGAGGTGCTGCGCCGCGCCGAGTCCGATCCGGAGCGGCGGCCGCGCGTCCACGTGGGCTGACCGGCCGCGGAATCCCGGGGCGCGCCGGGAGGTTGTGACAGCATCGGCACCCGCTCACAGGAGGCAGCCATGTACGGCGACCAGGCCACGGTCCGCACGATCCTCACCGAGTCCGGCGACACCTGGGCCGTCGTCGGCCTCTCATCGAACCAGGCGCGGGCGGCGTACGGCGTCGCCGACGTGCTGCAGCGCTTCGGCAAGCGGATCGTCCCCGTCCACCCGAAGGCGGAGACCGTCCACGGCGAACAGGGATACGCGTCGCTCGCCGACATCCCCTTCCCCGTGGACGTCGTCGACGTCTTCGTCAACAGCGAGCTGGCGGGCCGGGTCGCCGACGAGGCCGTGGAGATCGGCGCGAAGGCGGTGTGGTTCCAGCTCGGCGTGGTCGACGAGGCGGCGTACGAGCGGACGCGCGGGGCGGGTCTGGAGATGGTCATGGACAAGTGCCCGGCGATCGAGATCCCCCGCCTCGGCTGAACCCCGCGCCGCGCCCGGTTCCGGGCACAGGTGCGGGGCTCGGGCAGCCTGCACAGTGCTTCCCCCCACGGAAAGTGCAGGCCGCCCGAGCCCCTGGACAGGTGGCTCTGAGGGGCGTCTACCAGACGGAGTCCATCGGCGCGATGGCCTGGACCGACTCATCGGCCGGTGCCGTCCGGTTCGGCTCGTCGGCGGGCACCGTCGCCCGGTTCGGCTCAGGGGCCGACTGCGGGTCGACGGGTGCCAGCCAGACGCTGTCGGCACGCGTCGTCGAAGCCGCTCCGTGCGCCGACTGCGCGTGCGCCACACCGGCCAGGGCGGCGACGGTGAGGGCGATGAGGGCTCCGATACGGCGTGCCATGTGGGTCATCGTTGTCCTTCCGGGCTCACGAGGCCGGTGGCGCCTGTGAGAAGACTGTTCGCAGGGACCGGGAGGGGCCCCACGCATAGAATGTGGCCCATGCGGCGACGCGGCTGCAATCGAATCCGCTGTCGTCTTGCTGCCTGGCGTAGGTACGCCAACAGGCCGTCGGCCGACAGGCGTTGACCCTGACGGAGGGTTGGGTGGGAGAGAGCACCGCACCCGGGGACGCGCGCGGGCGTGCGCTGCCGGGACAGGCGCTGTCGGCCGCCGCGGTCGACCTGTACGGGCGGCTGTCGACGGGCCGGCCGACCGGCCCCGCGGACGCCGAGGCCCTCGCGCAGTTACAGGCCTGGGGCATGGTCGGCCTGCCCGAGGACGGGGCGCGTCCGGTGCCCCTACCGCCCACGGCGGCCGCCTGGTCGGTCGCCAGGGAGGCGCTGGTGCACCTCCAGGAGCAGACCCGGATGCTGATGGAACTGCCGCACGCCGTGGAGCAGTTGAACCTCGCGTTCGCCCAGTCGCGCACCCGGGCGGCGGGCACCACCGGCTCGGAGTTCCTGTCGGACCGGGCGGAGGTCAACGAACGGATCGGGGCGATCCTGGCGTCCGCCCGCTCGGAGCTGCTCGGCGCGCACCCGCACGGGCCGCGGACCCGGGAGCAGATGGACATCGGCGTACCGCGCGACACGGCGGCCCTCGAGCGCGGGGTGCACTACCGGACGCTGTATCAGGACGCGGTCCGCGACGACGTGGTGACCTGCGAGTGGGCGTCGACGATGGCGCCGCGCGGGGTGCACTTCCGGACGCTCGCGGACCCCTTCGAGCGGGTCGTCATCGTCGACGAGCGGGTCGCGGTCATCTCCGACTACGTGGTCCCGGACGCTCCGGAGGGCTCGGCGTGGATCATCACGGACCGGGCGATGGTCGCCTTCTGCAAGCACGCGTTCGAGCAGGAGTGGCGGCGGGCCAGTCCCTGGCACGGGCAGCGCCGGGTGCGCGGCCAGAGCCCGGAGGGCGGGCTGCTCAGCCAGTTGCAGCGGGCGATCCTGCGGGCCCTGTCCGAGGGCGAGACCCAGGACGGGGCGGCGCGCAGGCTCCAGGTGTCGACGCGCAAGCTCCAGCGGGAGCTGGACCTGGTCCGCGCCGCGTGGGCGCTGCCGCAGGCGACCGTCGCGCAGCTCACCTTCCGGTGGGCGACCTCGCCGGAGCGCGAGGCGACGCGCGAGAAGGCCGCCTGGCGCCGGACGCTGACGCCGGGCGCCGACCCCGGGCTGCCGGTCAATCGCCCAGCCACTCCAGCGCGGCCGTCGTCAGCGCCGTGACCCCGGTCGTGATGGTCGGGTCGACGAGCGGCGCGAAGAACGGGGAGTGATTGGAGGGGATGTCCCGGTCGGCCGTGCCCGCCTTGTGGGCGGCCGCGACCTGTTCCGGGTCGAGGCCGCCGAACATCCAGTAGCAGATCGGGGCCCCGGACTCGGTCGCGAAGAGGCCCACGTCCTCGCTGCCCGTCACCGGCCCCATGTCGAAGACACGGTCGGGGCCGAGCGCGGCGCGCAGGGCGGTCATGGTGCGCTCGGTCGCGTCCGGGTCGTTGGTGAGCACCGGGAAGCTGTCCAGCTCGGTGATCTCCGGGTCGCGCTCGGCGCCGGACGCGGCGGCCTCGGCGCGCACGATCCGCTCGACGGCGGCCAGGACACGCGTGCGGATGGCGCCGCCGTAGGTGCGGATGTTGAGCTTCAGCTCGGCGCGGTCCGGGATGATGTTGGCCTTCGTGCCCGCCTGGAGGGCGCCGACGGTCAGCACGGCGGTCTCGCCGCCGGGAACCTCGCGGGCGACGACCGTCTGGAGGCGGAGCACGGTCGCCGCCGCCATCACCACCGGGTCGATCGCGGTCTCCGGGCGGGAGCCGTGGGCGCCCTTGCCGTGCAGGACCACCTGGAGCGAGTCCGCCGCGGCGAACGACGGGCCCGCGTGCCAGCCGACCGTGCCGGCGGGCAGCGGCGCCACGTGCTGGCCGAGGACCACGTCGGGGCGGCCGAACCGGTCGAGGAAGCCGTCGTCGAGCATGGCCCGGGCGCCCTGGGCGATCTCCTCGGCGGGCTGGAAGACGGCGACGATCCGGCCCGACCAGTCGGCGCGCGCGTCGCGGAGCAGCCGCAGCGTGCCCAGCAGACAGGTGACGTGCATGTCGTGGCCGCAGGCGTGCATCACGCCGTCGGTCCTGGAGGCGTGGTCGAGCCCGGTGCGTTCCTGGACCGGGAGCGCGTCGAAGTCGGCGCGGAGCAGGACGGTGGGGCCCGGCCCGTTGTCGAGGGTCGCCACGACGCCCGTACGGCCCACTCCTTCGGTGACGTCGTAGCCGTGGGCGCGGGCGCGCCGGGCGACCTCGGCGGCGGTCCTGGTCTCCTGGAAGGACAGCTCGGGGTGGGCGTGCAGATCGCGGTAGAGGTTCGCGAGGCCCGGGAGCAGGGCCGGGAGGCCGTCGAGCACGGCGGGGGCGGTGGGCTGCTGGGTCATGGGTCCTCCGGCGAGGGACGTGACGGACAGGGGGCGGGCGCGCGGCCCGCTCAGGACCGGTCCCCGTACCGGTGGTCGTCCTCGTCGAACGACGCGTAGTAGGCGGCGGCCATGTCCTCGTCCCCGTGGCCCTGCTCGGCGGCGCGGGTCAGGCGGGCCGCGCTCGCCTCGGCGACGTCGAGGCGGACGCCGCCCGCGCGGCCCGCCTCCACGATGAGCCGGGCGTCCTTGGCGGCCGTGTCGACCGCGAACTGGGCCGGAGTGAGCCTGTCCTCGCGCACCAGACCGGCCTTCATGCGCAGATACGGCAGGTCGAGGCCGCCGCCCGCGATGGCGTCGAAGAAGTGGTCCGGGTCGACGCCGAGGGCCTCGGAGAGAGCGAGGACCTCACCGGCGGCGCTGGTGGCCGCCAGGACCCAGCTGTTGGCGACCAGCTTGAGCCGGGTGGCGCTGCCCGCGGCCCCGTCCTCGCCGGTCCACACGGTGCGCGAGCCGACCGCGTCGAGGACCGGGGCGATCGCGTCGCGGTGCTCGGCGGGGCCCGCCGCGAGGATCAGCAGTTGCCCCTGCTCGGCGGGGCCGCGGGTGCCGAGCACGGGCGCGTCGAAGAAAACGAGCCGGTTGCGGTCCGCGAAGTCGGCCAGCCGGGTGACGCCCTCGATGCCGGCCGTCGTGGACTGGATCCACGCGGCGCCGGGACGCAGCCCGTCGGCGGCCTGCCGCATCACGTCCAGGGCGGCGGGTCCGTCGTAGAGCATGGTCAGGACCGTGTCCGCGCCGGTGACGGCCTCGGCCGGGGTGTCCGTGACGTGCACGCCGTCGGCGGTCAGGGGTTCGGCCTTGGCGCGGCTGCGGTTCCAGGCGCGGACGGTGTGCCCGGCCCGTGCGATGTTCCGGGCCATCGCGGCGCCCATGATCCCGGTGCCGAGGACCGCCACGGTCGGCTTGTCGGTCGGTGCGCTCATGCCTTCGACTCCCTTGTGTGTGCCTGGTGCCGGTGTTCACTCTGCCGCCCGTCCGGTGATCACGTCGAGCCGGGCCGGCCGGCTCAGGCCCGGCGGCGGGCCAGCCGCAGTTCCGTCATGTACCGCTTGGTGACGGTGCCCCCGTAAGCGCGGTCGATGAGCCCGCCGACGCAGTCGAGCAGCCCTGCGCGTGCGGTCGCGTCGAGGGCGCGGGTGCCGGAGAAGGTGCGCAGGAGGTCGAGGTACTGGCGTGTGGTGAAGGTGAGGTCGCGTTCGTAGCGGCGGAAGACGGGCGGCTCGAACCGGTCGGCGCCGGGCAGTGCCGCGTTGCCCTGCGCGATGGTGCGGCCGGCTGCCTCCTGGCTGTCGTACGGGATGTCGTCCGCGGCGGTGAGGCGCAGGCCGGGCGGTGTGGCCGGGTCGAAGCGTTCGTAGCAGTCCTGCACGTCCACGAAGAACTGTTCGGTGCCGCCCGCGACATGGTGGGTCGACAGTGTGGCGAGCAGGCCGCCGGGGCGCAGCGCGGCGGCGGACCTGGCGACGCGCACGGCGGGGTCGATCCAGTGGAACGAGGTCGCCGCAAGGACCAGGTCGAAGGGTTCGGGCGGCAGCGGCCAGTCCTCGAACGCGGCGACCTCGACGGTGACGCCGGGGTGCCCGGCGAGGTTGCGGCGGGCGACGGCGGCCAGTTCCGTGCCGAGTTCGACGGCGACGATCCGGCAGCCGCGTTCGGCGAGCGGCAGGGTCGCCAGGCCGGTGCCGCAGCCGATCTCGAGGATCCGGCAGCCGGGTCCCGCCCCGGCGAGCGCCGTCAGGTCGTCGAACACCTGCGGCGGGTGGCCGGGGCGGGCCCGGTCGTAGGTCTCGGCGGCCTCGGTGAAGGTGCGGCGCAGGCGTTCTCGTTCGGTGTCGGTCACCCGGGCACGGTACGGAGACGTGCCCGGGTGCCGCAGCGCGGGGAGGCGGGGACGGCCCGGTTCACGGGGACGCGGGGCCGAGCAGCCGGATCAGCGCGTCGGCCAGGGCGACATGCCAACAGGCCTGGTCGTGGCCGCCGTTGAACTCGCTGCGGGTGACCTGGTAGCGGGCCGAGTGCAGGGTGTCGTAGAGGGAGCGGCAGTGGTCGACCATGTCGCCCTCGTGGAGTCCCGCGTCGAGGTGCACGGTGATCGGGCGCGGGGCGGCGGCCGCGTACCTGCCGACGAGCCAGGGCACGCCGAGGACGGGGGCGCGCACGCCGGGCGGCAGGTCGGGGCGCCACCACAGCGACGGCGACTGGGCGACGACGTGGCCGAACCGGTCCGGCCGCAGATGGCCGGCGTGCAGCGCGGTCGTGCCGCCGAGGCCCTGTCCGGCGACGACGGTACGGGCGGGATCCTCGCCGGTGAGGGGCCAGCGGTCCGCGGCCCAGGGCAGCAGTTCGTCGGCGAGATGGGTCACGAAGGCGTCCCGTGCGCCGAGTTCGCGGGCGCGGGTGTGCCGGTCGACGGCGTCCGGCGCGAGGACGAGCAACGGAGGGAGGCGTCCGTCGGCGATGAGCAGATCGAGGGTGCGCTGGAATCCGTCGCGGCCGAACCACATGTCGCCGTCGCAGAGGACGAGCGTGGGCAGCCCCGCACCGGCCGGACGTCCGCCGGGCGGCACGTAGACCCATACGTCACGGGATCCGCCGAGCGCCTCGGCGGGTGCGCGATGGCGTTCGACGCGGCCGGCCGGCACGGTGCCGGCGCGCTCCGCCGGGGCCCACGGCTCGACCGGCGCGTGCGGCAGCGCGAAGACCGAGCCGTCCGAGGCTCCCCAACGGGACGCCTGGGTACGAGGGTTGAGCGGATCCCGGGCGGCGTGCGCGGCCAGGGAGCGCAGCCGCTCCTGGAGGACATCGGGAGCGGTGGGCGGCTCCTTGGCCGAGACGTCGGCGGCGAGGCGGTAGGAGCCGCGGTGGTCGGAGCGCAGCCGCAGCCCGAGGTGCCAGACATCGGTCCCGGGTATCCGCTCCAGGAGCGAGCCCGCGAGGTGCTCGCGGTCGAGGAGCCGGTTCGCCGTCAGCAGCACCTGCCGGGTGGCGCGGTGGCCGCGCCACAGGAAGGTGACCACCCGGTGGTCGGGCTCGCCGTCGATCTCCTCGACGAGCGGGGTGCCGCGCCGGGTCGCCTCCCGCCAGAACTCCTCGACGAGCGGCGTCCGGCGCGCCGGGGCGGCCTCGGCCACGCACGCCGCGAGCCGCGCGAGCCGCGGTCCGGTGACCCGGACCGGCCGGTGGTCCGGCAGGGCGGCGGCGGGCCCGTCCGTGGACTCGGCGACCTGGACGCGCATGACTCCCCTTCCCGTCGACAGCCCTCGGGCTCCCGCGGGCACCGTGGGACGACCGGGGCGTGCGTCAACGCAATCGTCACCAGTTGAGGTAAGGCTAGCCTAAGCTAACCACATGCCCGCTGGTGTTCGTCTCCGGCCCGGAGCTCGCCCCCTCACGAGCGGCGCCTCACTCGGCCGGCCTGCGCAGGACCGCCACCTCCCGCGGCGGCAGCACGATCCCGGTCTCCGTCGGCATGGGGCCGATCAGCACCTCGCCGGTGGTGCCGGGCACGGTGACCGGGGCGTCGGTCCGGTTGACCAGGAAGTCGTACCGGTGGCTCGCGTCGCGGCGGACGACGTGTTCCACCGACCCCCGTGCCTCCTCGGGGAGCTCGCTGGTCACTCCGGCGGGCGCGAGCAGCGCGGGGAGCAGCGCCGTCAGGCCCTCGGCGCCCAGGCGGGTGGAGACGTACGCGGCCGATCCGCCGCCCGTCGTACGGCGGGTGACCGCCGGGCGGGCGGCGTAGGAGCCGGTGCGGTAGCGGGCCAGGACCTCCACGTCCGGGCCGTCGACGCTGATCCGGTCGGTCCACAGGCTGCCGGTCACCGCGCTCAGCGGACCGTCGAGGCCGACGGTGTCGCCGTCGAGCAGCGGCCCGAACTCCTCGATGCGGATGCCGAGCAGATCGCGCAGGGGGCCCGGGTAGCCGCCGAGGTGGACGTGGTCGTTCTCGTCGACGATCGCGGAGAAGTACGTGGTCACGAGGTGGCCGCCGTTCTCGGCGTACCGGATGAGCTCCTTGGCGAGCGGCTGCGGCACGACGTGCAGCACGGGCGCGACGACGACGTCGTAGCCGGACAGGTCGGTGCCGTGCGCGGGCACGACGTCGGCGCGGATGCCGAGGCCGAGCAGCGCCGTGTACCAGTCGAGGGCCTCGCGGTGGTAGTCGAGGCGCGAGGTGGGGTGGGAGTCCAGCTCGGCGGCCCACCACGAGTCCCAGTCGAACAGGACGGCCACGCGGGCGGGTTCCCGCTCGCTGCCCGCGAGCGGCGCGAGCCGTTCCAGGGTGCGGCCGAGGCCGACGACGGACCGGAAGAGCTCGCTGTCCTCCCCCGCGTGCGGCACCATCGCCGAGTGGTACTTCTCGGCGCCCGCCCGGGACTGGCGCCACTGGAAGAAGCAGACGGCGTCGGCGCCGTGCGCCACGTGGAGCAGCGAGTCGCGGGCCAACTCCCCCGGCTTCTTGGGCAGATTGACGGGCTGCCAGTTGACGGCACCGGTGGAGTGCTCCATGAGGAACCACGGGCGGTGCCCTGAGATGCCGCTCGTCAGATTGGCCGAGAAGGACAGTTCGTCGCGGTCGTGCGGGCCGGGAAGGACGTAGTGGTCGTTGGCGACGAAGTCCACCTCGCCCGCCCAGTCCGCGTAGTCCATGCCCTTGGTGCCGCTCATGACCATGAAGTTCGTGGTGACGGGGACGCCGGGGGTGAGCTCGCGCAGCAGCTCGCGCTCGGCGCGCAGATGGTCCTTGAGCGCGTCGGAGGAGAACCGCTTGAAGTCGAGCTGCTGGGTGGGGTTGGGGTGCGAGGCGGCGAGGCGCGGGGGCAGGATCTGGTCCCAGTCGCTGTAGCGCTGGGACCAGAAGGCGGTCCCCCAGGCGTCGTTGAGGGCATCGAGGGTGGTGTAGCGGCGGCGCAGCCAGGCGCGGAAGGCGCGGGCCGCGTCGTCGGAGTGGTCGTACACGTTGTGGCAGCCCAGCTCGTTGTTGACGTGCCAGGCGACGAGCGCCGGGTGGCCCGCGTACCGCGTGGCGAGCTCCCGTACCAGGCGCAGCGCGTGCGCGCGGAAGACGGGCGAGGTGGGCCGCCAGTGCTGGCGGGCGCCCGGCCACAGGGTCTCGCCGGTCGCGGTGACCGGCAGGATCTCCGGGTGGGCGGTGGTCAGCCACGGCGGCGGTGACGCGGTGGCCGTGGCCAGGTCGACGCCGACGCCGTGCGCGTGCAGCAGGTCCATGATCTCGTCCAGCCAGCCGAAGTCCCAGCTGTCGGCGGTGGGCTGGAGCCCGGCCCAGGAGAAGATCGCCAGCGAGACGGTGTTCACCCCGGCCTCGCGCATCAGCCGGACGTCCTCCTCCCACACCTCCCGCGGCCACTGCTCGGGGTTGTAGTCGGCGCCGTAGCCGAGGCGGCGGGTGCCGTCGGAGCCCTTCGCGTACGGGAAACGGGAGGGAGCGGGGGCGGTCATGGGATCCTTCCGGATGGTGCTGCCGTGAACTGGTGCGTGCGCGGGGCTACTTGACGGTGAAGCCCTGTTCCTTGCCGTACTTGACCGAGGCGTCCTGCCACGACTTCAGGCCGGCGGCCAGCCCGGTGCCGGAGACGTAGGCCTTGCCGACGGTGTCGTTGAAGATCGAGTTGGCGTAGACCTGGTAGGGCAGGTACGACCAGCCGGAGGAGACGTTCTTCGCGGCCTCGGCGAAGATCTTGTTGGCCTGCTGGCCGCCGAAGTAGTCGAACTTCGCGTTCTGGAACTCCGGGGAGTCCAGGTCCTCGACGGTCGCCGGGAAGGCGCCCTCGTCGATCCGCGTCCCCACTCCGGCGCCCGCGGCGATGTACTTCGTGAAGGCGTAGGCGAGCGCCTTGTTGTCGTGCTTGCCCAGCTCGGGGACGGCCAGCGAGCTGCCGCCGTTCTCCGCGCCCGCGTGCTCGCCCGCGGACCACTGCGGCAGCGCGGCCACCCGCCAGTCGCCGGAGGCCTGCTTCACGCCGGTGACGAAGTTGTTGGGCATCCAGGCGCCGGTGGGCAGGGTGGCGATGGTGCCGTCGCCGAGGCCCTTGTACCAGTCGTCGGTCCAGCCGGTGACCGGCGCGACGAGCTTCTCGTCGATGAGCTTCTGCCAGACCTCGGTGTACTTGGTGGCGCCCGCGTCGGTGAAGTCGATGCCGACGTTCGTGCCGTCGACCTTGTACGGGTGCGAACCCGCCTGCCACAACAGGCTGGTGGTCATCCCGGCGTCCCCGACGTCGCTGGTGATGTACATCTTCGGGTTGGCCTTGTGCAGCTTGCGGGCGGCCTCCAGGTACGCGTCCCAGGTCGTCGGGACGGTGATCTCGTACTTGTCGAAGACCTTCTTGTTGTAGAAGAGCGCCATGGGGCCCGAGTCCATGGGCAGCCCCCAGACGCTGTCGCCGTCGGCCACGGAGTTCCACGGGCCCGGGGAGTAGTCGGCCTTCAGCTTGCCCGCGCCGTACGCGCCGAGGTCGGCGAGCCCCTTGGTCAGGGAGTACTGGCCGATGGCGTAGTACTCGACCTGCGCGACGTCCGGGACGCCCTTCTTCGCGGAGATCGCGTTCGACAGCGCCTTGTACTGGTCGTTGCCCGTACCCGCGTTGACCACCTCGACGTGGACCTTCGGGTACTTCTTCTCGAACTCCGCGGCGACGCTCTTCACCGTGGAGTCCCAGGCCCAGACGGTGAGGGTGCCGCCCTTCTGCAGGGCCGCCCGGAGATCGGCGGCGCCGACCTTCTGGTCGCCCGGGTCGTCGCCGGAGCCGCCGCAGGCGGTCGCCCCGAGGGCGAGGGCGCAGAGGAGGCCTGTGCCGCGCAGCAGGCGGCGAAGGTGCTTGGGCATCACGGTTGCTTCCACTTCGTCGTGGTTCTACAGAGGGTTGTCACACGGCCGCCGGGCCTACTCCTTGACGCCTCCGGCGGAGAGACCGGACCGCCAGTACTTCTGGAGCAGCAGGAAGGCGGCGATCAGCGGGACGATGGTGAGCAGGGAGCCGGTGAGGACGAGGTTCGTCACGGTCTCGCCGCCGGAGGTCTGCGCCTGCTTGTTCCAGGAGTCGAGGCCGAGGGTGAGCGGGTACCAGTCGGAGTCCTTCAGCATGATCAGCGGCAGGAAGTAGTTGTTCCAGGTCGCGACCGTGGTGAAGAGCAGCACGGTGACCGTGCCGGGCGCGAGGAGCGGCAGGGCCACCCGGAAGAAGGTGCGCACCTCGCCCGCGCCGTCGATCCGGGCGGCCTCCATCAGCTCGGTGGGGATCGCCTCACTGGCGAAGACCCACATCAGGTACAGGCCGAACGGCGAGATAAGCGACGGCACGACGACCGCCCAGGGGGTGTCGGTCAGGCCGATCTTGCTGAACAGCAGGAAGGTGGGGACGGCGAGCGCCGTGGCCGGGACCGCGACGGCGCCGATGACGACGGCGAAGACGGCCTTCTTGCCGGGGAAGTCGAACTTGGCGAGCGCGTAACCGCCGAGCACCGCGAGGAGCGTGGCACCGCCGGCGCCCACCACCACGTACAGCACGGTGTTGAGGAGCCAGCGGACGAAGACGCCGTCCTGGTACGTGAAGGTGTCGGCGATGTTGGACCACAGGTCGAAGTCGCCGTCGAACCACAGGCCGAACGAACGGGCCAGCCCCTCCTGCGACTTGGTGGCGCTGATCAGCAGCCACACCAGGGGCAGCAGGCTGTAGACGAGGACGACTCCGGTGAGCGCGGTCAGCAGGACGCTGCGCCGGGGGCGGCCCGGGGTGTGGCGGCGCGGGGTGCGCAGGCGCGGGGCCGCCGGCCGGGGCGGTGCGGGCCGGCGCACGGGGGTGCTGGTGGTCATCGCGTTCACGCTCCCTTGCGCATGCCGCGCAGCTGGACGACGTAGGCGACGATCATGGTGATGACGCCCATGACGATGGCGACCGTCGCGGAGTAGTTCTGCTGCTGGCCGGAGAAGGACAGCGAGTAGGTGTAGTAGTTCGGGGTGAAGTCGGTGGTGATGGCGTTCGGCGCGAGCTTCTGGAGGATCGCGGGCTCGTTGAAGAGCTGGAAGCTGCCGATGACCGAGAAGATCGTGGCGATGACGAGCGCGCCGCGGATCGCCGGGAGCTTGATGGCCGTGATGACGCGCAGGTGTCCGGCTCCGTCGATCTCGGCGGCCTCGTACAGGGAGTGCGGGATCACGCGCAGGGCCGCGTAGAGGATCAGCATGTTGTAGCCGATGAACTCCCAGGTCACGATGTTGCCGATGGAGGCGAGGACCAGGTCGGCGGAGAGCGGGTCGGGGAGCCGGACGCCGAACGCCGAGTCGATGTCGCCGACCAGGCCGTAGCGGGTGCCGTACATGAAGCCCCACATGAGGGTGGCGACGACGGCGGGCACGGCGTACGGCAGGAAGACGGTGATCCGGAAGAAGCTCTTGCCGTAGAGCCGGCCGCTGTCGATCGCGAGGGCGACGAGCAGGGCGAGGCCCAGCATGACCGGCACCTGGATCAGCAGGAACAGGCCGACGCGGAGCACGCCGTCCCAGAACTGGCCGTCCTGCAATGCCTGTTGGTAGTTGTCCAGGCCCACGAAGTGCGTGCCGCCGATGAGTTGTGTACGGAACAGGCTCAGGTAGACGGAGTAGGCGAGGGGCGCCAGGAAGACCAGCGCGAAGACGAGGGCGAAGGGGCCGATGAATCCCCATCCCGTCCACCTGCGTCGGGTGCGGCGCGCCGGTGACCTGGCAGGGCGCCGGCCTGCGGCGGCCGGCGGTTGAAGCGTCGTCATCGTGCGTCCCTCGCTCGTGCGTCCTCGGGGCGGACCGTCGATGTTTACGCAAACACCGCTGCGAGCACGCAGGGTGCGAGCTGTTATGTTTACGTAAACATCCGGTGGCGGAATGTCTACACTGCCCACGGAGGACGGTCAAGGGCCGTTCGGCGAACGCCTGTTGACCGGGCCCGACGGGCGACCGGTGAGCGGACACAGCGACGGGTGAGGCACACGGTGACAGGAACAGCGGGGGGCGCGTCGGCCCCCGGCCGCGGGCGGCACGACCGGGGTGCCCGCGGCGCGTCGATGGCGGACGTCGCCCGGGTCGCGGGGGTCTCCTCGCAGACGGTCTCCCGCGTCTCGAACGGCTTCTCGGGGGTGAACGAGGAGACCCGCGAGCGGGTCCTCGCCGCCATGCGGGAACTGGACTACCGGCCCAACAGCGCGGCCCGCGCGCTCAAGCGCGGCCAGTTCCACACCATCGGCGTCATCACGTTCACGCTGTCGACGACGGGCAACGTGCGCACGCTGGAGGGCATCGCGACCTCGGCGGCCCAGGAGGGGTACGCGGTCACGCTGATGCCGGTCGCGGTCCCCACGCAGGACGAGGTGCGCGGCGCGTTCACCCGGCTCGGCGAGCTGGCCGTGGACGCGGTGATCGTCATCATGGAGGTGCACCTCCTGGACTCGGGGCGGCTCACGCTGCCGCCGCACGTGCAGGTGGTGGTCGTGGACTCGGACGCGGGCGACCGTTTCGCGGTGGTGGACACCGACCAGGCGGGCGGCACGCGCGACGCGGTACGGCATCTGCTCGATCTGGGCCACGGGACCGTCTGGCATCTGGCGGGCCCGTCGGACTCGTACGCCGCTCAACGCCGAACGGCCGCGTGGCGACGGGCACTTGAGGACGCCGGCCGCCCGGTCCCGGAACCGGCGCGGGGCGACTGGTCGGCGGAGTCGGGGTACCGCGCGGGGCTGGAACTGGCCGGACACCCGGACTGCACCGCCGTGTTCGCGGCCAACGACCAGATGGCGCTCGGCCTGCTGCGCGCGCTGAACGAGCGCGGCCGCAGGGTTCCTGACGACGTGTCGGTCATCGGCTTCGACGACATCCCGGAGTCCGGCTCGTTCCTGCCGCCGCTCACCACGGTCCACCAGGACTTCGGCGAGGTCGGCAGGCGCTGCGTGGAGAGCGCGCTGCGGCAGGTGCGGCAGGGCGCGGCCGAGCGGGGGACGACACTGGTGCCCACGCGACTGGTGGTGCGGGAGAGCACGGGGCCGGCCCCCACTCGCTGAAGGTGCTCAGCGGGCGGCGCGCCGTGCCCGGAGACGGGACAGCCGCGGCGGGACGGCGAGCAGTACCAGGCTGTAGTACTGCAGCACGGGGAAGACGAGGGCGATGGCGAACGCGACGACCAGGGCGACGACCGTGAGGCAGCTGTCGACGTACAGGTTCTCGATCCTGAGCCGGGCCTTCTCCCTGTCCCCGTCGAGCAGCAGTTCCGGGGTGGACTTCAGGGTCCGCAGCATCGCCAGCCGGAACACCACGCCGGCCAGCAGGGTCGCGTAGTAGAACGCCCCCACGAAGGTGTCCTGCCCGCCGAAGGAACTGATCATCTCGGTCGGGAGCGGAAGGACGACGATGGAGAGCAGCCACCCCATGTTCCACACCATCAGGGGGCGGGTGAGCTTCGCGACCGACGAGAAGGCGCGGTGGTGTTCGAGCCAGATGTTCGCGATGACCGCGAAGCTGAGCAGGAAGCTCCAGATCTGCGCGAGGTGATCGGTGATCACCTCGCTGGCGCGCTCGTGGTTGGCCGCGGCCTCCGGGACGAGGTCCACGAGCGGCAGGATCAGCAGGGTGATCGAGATCGCGGCCACCGCGTCGGTGAAGAGCAGCAGCCGCTCCGCCGAGACACCCCCCTCGATGCCGTCCGACGACGCGTCCGCAGGCTCGGTCCCCCCTGCGCCGGTCCCGTCGACGATGCCGCTGGTACCCATGTGGTCGCACCTCTCCCTGTCCGGTCCACCGGGCTTGCCACGGCAGCCGGAATCTGCTGGTCGCGGACGGTCCGACGACCGGAGCGGACTCTACCCGGCGATCATGTGCGCGGAGACCGTGGGGAGTTGAGGGTGCGGGGGGATCCCGTGGAGACACGTGGCTCCCCTCGCGTCTCCCTCCGCGCGCAGGTGCGGCTCAGCCGATGCCGAGCCCCTCCAGGACGACCGCCCCCGGCAGTTCGGCGAGTGCCTTGCCCGGCACGATCAGCTTGCCGCGGCGGGTGCCGCTGCCGATCAGGACGTACGGGAGGTCGACGACGGCCGCGTCCACCAGGACCTGCCAGTCGGCGGGCAGGCCGATCGGGGTGATGCCGCCGTACTCCATGCCGGTCTCGCCGACAGCGGTGTCCATCGCGGCGAACGAGGCCTTGCGGGCGCCGAGTTGGCGGCGCACCGCGCCGTTCACGTCGACCTTCGTGGTGGAGAGCACGACGCACGCCGCGAGGGTGCTCTCGCCGCCGCGCCTGCCCGCGACGACCACGCAGTTCGCGGACTGCGCGAGCAGCTCCGGGCCGTAGTGTTCGACGAACGTGGCGGTGTCGGCCCACTCCGGGTCGGTGTCGACGTGGATCAGGTCCTGCGCGGGCACCGTGCCGCGCCAGTGCCGTACGGCGTCGGCGACGGGACGGGTGAGCAGGTCGAGGGCCTCGGGGGCCGGCCGGACGTGGTCGAAATCTCCGATGGGTGCGCGCATGGCGGCACGCTAACAGCCGCCGCGCGTGGATGAATCGGGCGTCTCAGCGTACGGGCGGCACCGATACGGCCATGATCATCCGGGCCGGGGCGGTGCCGTCGTTGCGGTACTCGTGCGGTGCGTTCGCCTCGAAGGTGACGCTCGCGCCCTCGGGCACCTGGTGCCGGACGCCGTCCACGACCAGGGTCAGCTCCCCCTCGGTCACATGGACGAGCTCGATGGTGCCGTCCGGGTGCGGGTCGGAGGCGCTGCCCTCGTCCGGCTGGAGCAGCCAGTCCCACATCTCCAGGGGGCCGGGCGCCTCGGTCCCGGCGAGCAGCCGGTGATAGCTGCCGGCCTCCGTGGACCACAGGCGCACCGCCTGCTCCGCGGGCACGATCCGCACCTTGGGTCCCTGCTCGTAGTCGAGCAGCGTGGTGATGCTGATGCCCAGCGCGTCGCCGATCTTGACGACGGTGCCGATGCTCGGGTTGGTGCGGGCCTGCTCGATCTGGATGAGCATGCCGCGGCTGACTCCGGCCCGGGCGGCGAGCGCGTCCAGGGTGAAGCCGCGCTCGGAGCGCCAGTGTTTGACGTTGCGGGCGAGCGACTGGGTCAGCAGGTCGAGATCCGACACATTCCGTCCATGGGGCAGGGGTGAGCGGGGAGCGGGCGGCGGGCAGTGCGATGCACTTCAGCGTTCATCGAACTGTACTGCGAGGTACGCCGTGGCAGTATTCCGCGACCCCAGCACGGCTTCCGTCGTGGCCGGTCGCGCAGTTCCCCGCACCCCTGAGTAGTTCATCGGCTGACGGCCGGTGGCCGCTTCTCGCGCAGTTCCCCGCGCCCCTGAGGCATGCGCTGCGCGCAGCCTCCCCCTGGGGGTGCGCCACGCGTGCTACTCCGATGAGATGCCGCACGAAGTGCGCATCTCAGGGGCGCGGGGAACTGCGCGACCAACCACGACGGTGGCGCACCCGAAGGACAACCCAGGGGCGCGGGGAACTGCGCGAGCAGCCGCGACGGGGGGGCGCGCCCGGAGAACGACCCAGGAGTGCGGGGAATCGATCGGGCGGCGTCCGCCGGGGTTCGGGTCAGATGCGGTAGCGCCGCAGCGCGGGCACCGCGAGGGCCAGCCCCAGCATCGCCACCACCACGAGCACCCCACCCCCGGCAACAGCCTCCCGCGCACCGAACACCGACCCGGCCGAACCGTGCAGCACATCGGCAAGCCGCGGCCCGCCCGCGACGACCACGGTGAAGACCCCCTGCATACGGCCCCGCATCTCATCAGTGGCCGCGGACAGCAGAATCGCCCCGCGGAACACCATGGAGACCATGTCGGCGACCCCGGCCACGGCCAGGAACACCACGGCGAGCCACAGACTCCGGCTCAACCCGAACCCGGCGATGGCCGCACCCCAGGCGACCACGGCCCCGATCACCATCCACCCGTGCCGCCGCGCCCGCGAGAACGTCCCCGAGAAGAGCCCCCCGGCCACCGCCCCGATCGGAATCGCGGCGAACAGCAGCCCGAGCGCCAGCCCCTCCCCGTACGAGCCGTACGTCTCGGCGGCGAGCTGCGGGAACAGGGCGCGCGGCATGCCGAACACCATGGCGATGATGTCGGCGAGGAACGACAGCAGCAGCACCTTGTGCGCGGAGATGTAGCGGAACCCCTCCACGATCTCGCGCACCCCGGCGCGGCGCTTGATCTCGGACAGCGGCGGCAGCGCGGGCAGCTTGTGGACGGCCCAGACCGTGACGCACAGCGCGACGGCGTCGATGAGATACAGCTCGGGCAGCCCGATCACGGGTATGAGGACACCGGCGAGCAGCGGCCCCACGACCTGTCCGGTCTGCATGACGGTCGAGCCGAGCGCGTTGGCCGCGGGGAGCTGGTCCTCGGGCACGAGCCGGGCGATGGAGGCGGTGCGCGCCGGGGAGTTGAGCCCCCAGAAGGCCTGCTGGAGGGCGAGCAGCACCATCAGTACGGCGACGGATTCGAGCCCGCTGACGGCCTGGATCCAGAACAGCAACGAGGTGACGGCGATGCCCGAGTTGGTGACGAGCAGCAGTTTTCGGCGGTCCACGCTGTCGGCGACGGCGCCGCCCCACAGGGCGAAGACGATCAGCGGGACGAGCCCGGCGAGGCTCGCGGCGCCGACCCAGGCCGAGGAGCCGGTGATGTCGAAGATCTGCTTCGGCACGGCGACGGCCGTGAGCTGACTGCCCACGGCCGTGACGATGGTGGAGGTCCACAGCCGGCGGTAGGCGGGGACGCGCAGCGGCCGGGTGTCCATGGCGAAGCGCCGCCAGCCGCGCCGTGGCTCGCTCGCCGCCCGTGTCTCCTCCGGCTCCCGCGATTCGGCCTCGGTGTCGGTACTGCTGTCGCTCGTGTCCACGTACATCCTGCTTGCTCGGTACATCTATCAGCTGCAGGGTTCACTATCGCAGCACCGGCCGGAGCCGGGAACAGCGTCTCAGCCTCCGGCGACCAGCAGGATCCCCATCGTGATCATGGTGGCGGCGACCAGCCCGTCCAGGACCCGCCAGGCGGCGGGCCTCGCCAGGAAGCGGCCGAGCAGCCGGGACCCGAAGCCGAGCGCGGTGAACCAGCAGAGGCTGGCCAGGGCCGCGCCGAGTCCGAAGGTCCAGCGCAGCGCGCCCTGACCGGCCGCCACCGAGCCGAGCAGGAACACGGTGTCGAGGTAGACGTGCGGGTTGAGCCAGGTCAGGGCGAGGCAGGTGAGCACGGCCCGCCGCCGTGATCCGGTCGTCGTGCCCTCGGCGCGCAGCGCGTCCCCGGCCGGGGCGATCACCCGGCGGGCGGCGAGCACTCCGTAGCAGATCAGGAACGCGCCTCCGATCCAGCCGACCGCCGTCACCGCCTGGGGATAGGCGACGACGAGCGCCCCCACGCCGCCCACGCCCAGCGCGATGAGCACCGCGTCCGACACCGCGCAGATGCCGACGACGGCGAGCACGGCGTCGCGCCGCACCCCTTGGCGCAGCACGAAGGCGTTCTGCGCCCCGATGGCGACGATGAGCGAGAGACCGGTGCCGAAGCCCGCGAGCGCGGCGGCGAGTGAGGCGTTCATGGCATCGACGCTACGGGCGCGATCACCGCGCGTACAGCTAAAGATTCTTACGTAACATTAGCGCTCGTGATGATTCCGGAACTGCCGCTCGACCAGGTCAGGACGCTGCTCGCGGTGATCGACGAGGGGACGTTCGACGCGGCGGCGGCCGCGCTGCACGTGACGCCGTCGGCGGTCAGCCAGCGCGTCAAGGCGCTGGAGCAGCGCACGGGCCGGGTGCTGCTCGTCCGTACGAAACCGGTGCGGCCCACCGAGTCGGGCGCGGTCGTCGTCCGGTACGCGCGTCAGCTCGCCCGCCTGGAGCGCGACGCGTACGCCGAGCTGGGCCTGACCACCGAGGATGCGGAGGCGACCCGGGTCTCGGTGGCGGTGAACGCGGACTCCCTGGCCACCTGGTTCCTCGGCGCCCTGGAGCGGGTCGACCGGACCCCGTACGTCTGCTTCGAGCTGCACCGCGAGGACGAGGCGAACACGGCGGAACTGCTGCGCGAGGGCCGGGTGATGGCGGCGGTGACCTCGTCGCCCGAGCCGGTGGCGGGCTGTTCGGTGCGGGCGCTGGGCCGGATGCGCTATCTGGCGGCGGCGAGCCCCGGCTTCGCCCGCCGCCACCTCGAAGGACCGCTCGCCGACGCCCTCGCCGAAGCGCCCGTGATGATCTTCGACCGCAGCGACGACCTTCAGGACGGTTTCGTGCGGGGACTGCGCCGGGACCGGCGCGGGGCGAGCCGGATCAGGCACGCGGTGCCCACGTCGGAGGGGTTCGTCGAGTCGGTCGCCCTGGGGCTCGGCTGGGGCATGCTGCCCGAGTGGCAGGCCGAGCCGCTGTTCCGGTCCGGCCGCCTGGTACGGCTCGCCCCGGACCGCCCGGTCGACGTCCCGCTCCACTGGCAGCAGTGGAAGCTGGACTCCCCCGCGCTCGCCGCGGTGGCGGACGCGGTGACGGCGGCGGCCACCGAAGCCCTGCGGCCCTCCGGTCGGTCGAGTTAGTCGAGTTGCTTGCCCCTTCTTGCCGAGGACGGCCACCTGGTCGTCCTCGCGCGGCAGTCCCTACGAGGCGTAGCCGGTGCCCGGACCGGAGCGCAGGTTCACAACCCGCCGCCCGCACCGCCGGTCACGTCCGTGCCGGTGTCCTCCAGGTCGGCCAGGGCGAGCAGTTGCTCCGGGGTGACGTCGGCCGGGATGGGCCGGGGTGCGGGCGTGCGCAGCGGCGGCTGCCAGCCCGCCTCTTTGTCCCAGGTGCGCACGACGCGGGCGGGCGCCCCCGCCACCACCGCGTGGTCGGGAATCTCGCCGCGCACGACGGCGCCCGCCGCGACGACGACGTTCCGCCCGATGCGGGCACCGGGGAGGATCACGGCGTTGGTCCCGATCCAGCAGCCGGGCCCGATCTCCACCGGCTCCATCCGCGGCCACTGCTTGCCGACGGGCTGTTCCGGGTCGTCGTAGGAGTGATTGGTGGAGGTGATGTAGACGTACGGGCCCATGTAGACGTCCCGCCCGACGGTCACCGTGGTGTCCGCGATGACATGGCTGCCGCGTCCGATGACGACACCGTCGCCGATGGTCAGGATCGGGTCGGGGCCGAGGTCGAGGTCGGGCATCATCCCGGCCGTCAGCGTGACCTGTTCGCCGATGATGCAGTGGGCGCCGAGCCGGATCCAGGGCTCCCCGAACAGGGTGCCCTGCGGGAAGGCCAGCCGGGTCCCGTGGCCGATCGCGCGGAACGGGTGGCCGCCGGTCTGCTCCGCCGTGACCGCGCCCCTGCGCTGCATCCAGCGCCATCCGGCCTGGACGGCCCGGTGGGCGAGGCCGCCGCGACCGCCCCGGCCGGCCTGACCGTCGGGGGACGAGAACACGTTCCATTTCATCGGCACGGCGCTACGTTACTCACCCGTACCGTCCGCCCCCACCTCACCGGCCTGTGATCTTCACCCCACAGGTACGGTTCGCTCTGGCGCGACACCACGACCGACCACCATCGGGAATCAAGAGGAGCAGGCATGGCCCACGAGGCACTCGTCACCGGGTTCGGCGACCACGAACCGGCGCTGGACCAGGAGTCGTTCACGGCGCCGATGGCCACGCTGATCGGCGACGTCACCCTGCGCGCGGGCGCGAGCGTCTGGTACGGCGCGGTGCTGCGCGCGGAGTTCGAGCCGATCGTGCTCGGGGCCGACAGCAACATCCAGGACAACTGCACGGTCCATGTCGACCCGGGCTTCCCGGTGACGGTCGGCGAGCGGGTCTCGGTCGGGCACAACGCGGTACTGCACGGCTGCACGATCGAGGACGACTGCCTGATCGGCATGGGCGCGACGGTGCTCAACGGCGCGGTGATCGGCGCGGGTTCACTGGTGGCCGCGCAGGCGCTGGTGCCGCAGGGCATGGTGGTCCCGCCCGGCTCCCTGGTGGCCGGAGTGCCCGCGAAGGTCAAGCGGGAACTGACGGACGAGGAGCGCGAGCTCGTCACGCTGAACGGCACCCACTACGTGGAGCTGGCGAAGCGGCACCGCGCACTCTGAGCGCGCCCGCCCGGGCGCGGGCCGTCAGTCGGCGACGACGGCGGCCTCCGCCTCGGCTGCCTCGTGCGCGGCGGCGGCCTTGGTGGCCCGGCGCTTCACGATGAGCATGGACGCGAGCCCGACGAGCACGGCCGCGCCCAGACCCACGTACGAGAACCGCTTCAGCCAGTCCTCGGCGACCACGCCCACGTAGTAGATGACGGCGGTCGTGCCGCCGGCCCAGACTACGCCGCCGAGGAAGTTCGCGATCAGGAACTTCCAGTACGGCATGTGCAGCACGCCCGCGAGCGGGCCCGCGAAGATGCGCAGCAGGGCGATGAACCGGCCGAAGAAGACGGCCCACATGCCCCACTTCTCGAACGACCGCTCGGCGGTGGCGACATGGGCGGGCCCGAAGTGCCGGGGGAACTTGGCGCCCAGCTTGGCGAGCAGCGGGCGGCCGCCCTTGCGGCCGATCGCGTAGCCGATGGAGTCGCCGACGACGGCGCCCGCGCTGGCGCAGGCGCCGAGCACGACCGGGTTGATGTCGCCGTGCTGCGAGGACAGCAGCGCGGCGGAGACGAGGACGATCTCGCCGGGCAGCGGGATGCCGAGACTCTCCAGGCCGATGACGCCCGCCACCAGGGCGTAGATGGCGACCGCCGGAATCGTGTCGAGCCACTCCTGGATGTGCAAAGCAGCCGCCTCCCGTAAGACCCGCAAGTTCGGTGTACCCGGCGTGCGCCCTCCCCTGGGGTACACACGCCGGGAAGCCTACCTGCTCGCCCCGACATGTCCGTGTCGGCCGGGGCCCGGTCAGCCGTTGGGGCGGAGGGTCCAGACGACCTGCATCTCGCCGGTGACGGCGCCGTCCTCGCGGCGGATCTCGATGGTGACGGGGAACTCGGGTCGCTCGCCCGCGTCCAGCTCCGCGACGACGTCCGCGGCCGGGCGGCCGAGCGTCGCGGTGGCGGTGACCGGGCCCATGGCCAGCTTCTTGTAGGCGATCTCCGCGCTGACGGCCAGCGGCACGGCACGCGCGAGCTGGTCGCCGAAGGCCGCGAGCACGATGGCGCCGCTCGCGGACTCGCCGAGCGTGAACATCGCTCCGGCGTGCGGGCCGCCCACGTGGTTGTGGTAGTCGGCCTGGTCGGGCAGGGAGACCACGGCCTTCTCGGGGCTGGTCTCGTGGAAGTCGAGGTTCAGGGTGCGGGCCATCGGCACCGTGGCGGCGAGCATCTCGCCGATGGACATCTGGTCTGCGCTCATGAGCCGCATGTTACCCACGGGTAGCCAGCCTGACCATCCCCGCTCCCGCCCCTGACCCGGTCGGATGGTTTGGCAAATGCGCGCGCGGCGGCGATAGTCCCCCAGTGACCTCAACCAAGAGCCCGCGCCGGCCCGCCTGGGCCGGACGGAACTACACGCTGCTCGCCGGGTCGGCGTTCATCACGGCGCTCGGCGCGAACGGGGCGCTGATCGCCTCGGCGTTCGCGGTCCTGGAGGCGGGCGGCGACGGCGGTGACGTGGGACTGGTGGCGGCGGCCCGCACGCTGTTCCTGGTGATCTTCCTGCTGGTCGGCGGCGCCGTCGCCGACCGGCTGCCGCGCCATCACGTCATGGTCGCGGCCAACGCGCTCAGCTTCCTCTCCCAGGGCGCCTTCGCGCTGCTCGTCCTCACGGGCGAGCCGCGGCTGTGGCAGATGATGGCGCTCAGCGCGCTGGGCGGCATGGGGCAGGCGTTCTTCAGTCCCGCGGCCGAGGGCATGCTGATGTCGTCGGTCACAGCGGAGCAGGCGAGCCGGGCGTTCGCCCTGTTCCGGATGGCGATGTCGGGCGCCGCGGTGGGCGGCGCCGCGCTCGGCGGCGTGCTGGTGGCCGCTCTCGGGCCGGGCTGGGTGCTCGCGGTGGACGCGGCGGCGTTCGCGGTGGCGGGCGCGCTGCGCTGCTTCCTCGACGTGAGCCACATCGCGCCGCGCGCGCCGGGCGGCGGGCTGCTCTCGGACATGCGCGAGGGCTGGCGGGAGGTCGCCTCGCGGCCCTGGCTGTGGGGCATCATCGCCCAGTTCTCGGTGGTCGTCGCCGTGGTGGGCGCGGCCGAGGCGGTGTTCGGGCCGCTGGTGGCCCGCGCCGAGCTGGGCGGCGCCGGGCCGTGGGGCTTCGCGCTGGGCGCGTTCGGGGTCGGCACGATCCTCGGCGGTCTGCTGATGATGCGCTGGAAGCCGAAGCGGCTGCTGTTCGCGGCGACGCTGTCGGTGTTCTCGCTCGCCCTGCCGTCGGCGGCGCTCGCGGTCCCGGTGCCGTTGGCGGCCCTGGTGGCCGTGATGTTCGTCAGCGGCATCATGATGGAGGTGTTCGGCGTCTCCTGGATCACCGCCCTGCACCAGGAGATACCGGAGGAGAAGCTGTCCCGGGTCTCCGCCTACGACTGGTTCGGCTCGGTCGCGATGGTCCCGCTGGCCACGGCGCTGGCCGGGCCCGCCGAGTCGGCGTTCGGCCTCACGCCGGCGCTGTGGGGCTGCTCGGCCATGGTGGTCGTCGCGACGACGGCGGTGCTCTTCGTGCCCGACGTACGGAACCTGCGGCGCCGGGAGTCCGTCCCGGTCACGGGCGCCGTGACGGCGACGGGCCCGGACGACGCGGCCGCGGTCGGTGTGACGGGCGCGGCCACCGCGGCGGTGACCCCGGCCGAGCCGGTCGCGGCTCCGGCCCGCGACACCCCGTAGCGCTACCCCACGCTGAACGAGCCGCCCGGCGGCTCCGGCGACGGCACCGCGTCCGCGTCGGCCACCGGCCGCGCGTCGCCGACGAACCGGCGCAGCGCGTCGCCGTGCTCGACCCGCGCGGGGAACGCGTCGCGCGCGGTGCGGCGGGCCAGCTCCGAGGTGTCGAACTCGGCCCGGGAGGCGACGAGTACGGCGTTGCCGAACCGGCGTCCGCGCAGCACCGCGGGCTCGGCGATCAGCGCGACATGGGAGAACACCGCGGAGAACGTCGCCAGTTGGGAGCGCAGGAAGGCGAACGGCGCGCCGTCGGCGAGGTTCGCCGCGTAGGTGCCGCCGGGCCGCAGCACCCGGTCCGCCTCGCGCGCGTACTCCAGGGTGGTCAGATGGGCCGGCACCCGGGAGCCGCCGAACACGTCGGCGACGAGCACGTCCGCGCTGTCCGCCGGTGCCGCCTCCAGCCAGGCCCGCGCGTCCCCGCCGTGCACGGCGATGCCCGCTCCCCCGGCCGGCAGCGGCAGCTGCTCGGCGACCAGCTCCCGCAGCCCGCTGTCCGCCTCGACGACGTGCTGCCGGGAGCCGGGCCGGGTGACGGCGACATAGCGCGGCAGCGTCAGGGCGCCGCCGCCGAGGTGCAGCACGTCGAGCGGCACGCCCTCGTCGGCGGCGCAGTCCAGGACGTGACCGAGGCGCCGGGCGTACTCGAACTCCAGGTGGGCGGGGTCGTCGAGATCCACGTACGACTGGGGCGCTCCGTCGACGGTGAGCAGCCAGGCCCGGCGCCGGTCCACGTCGGGCAGGAGTCTGGCCGTGCCGTGGTCGACGGCGCGGACGACGGGTATGGGCTCGGGGTCGGGTGCGTTCACCCGCCCATTGTGCCGGGCCCGGGACCCCTGGTTCAGGGGTCCCGGGCCCGGCCCGCCCTCAGGCGACGGGCTCCACGGTCGTGACCGTGCCCGCGCCGACGGTCCGGCCGCCCTCGCGGATCGCGAAGCCGAGGCCGGGCTCCAGCGGGACCGCCCGGCCCAGCTCGACCGTCATGGTGACGGTGTCGCCGGGCCGCGCCACGGCCGTGTCGCCGAGGTCGATGTCGCCGACGACGTCCGCGGTGCGCAGGTAGAACTGCGGCCGGTAGCCGGTGGCGACGGGCGTGCTGCGGCCGCCCTCCGCCGCCGACAGGACGTACACCTGCGCGGTGAACCGCCGCGCGGGCCGGACACTGCCGGGCTCGGCGACGACGTGCCCGCGCCGGACCGCGTCGCGGGCCACCCCGCGCAGCAGCAGCGCGACGTTGTCCCCGGCCTGCGCCTCGTCCATCGGCTTGCCGAACGTCTCGACGCCGGTGACGACGGTCTCGGTGTCCTTCCCCGAGTCCTCCGTCCCGTACACGCGGACGCGGTCGCCGACCCGCACACGGCCGCGCTCGACTGCGCCGGTGACGACGGTGCCGCGCCCGCTGGCGGTAGTTCCTTCGGTCCCATCAACGACGCGATTCAGCAAGCGCGGATCGATTCGCCCCTCAATCAGGAGCGGCGGAAGCGGTCGGGCGTCAGGGACGGGAGTGGAGGCAGTGAAGACGCTGTCCCGCAACACGTCCATCACGGATTCCCATGTTCCTGCCTTCACCCAGCGCTGGAATCGAGATTTGTAACCGCTGCCCTGCGGCCATGGACACCCCGTACGAGCCTTTTCCAGCGCCGCCTCGACGACGTCGCGTTCCGGAAGCCGATCTGTTCGTCGATAGCGGTGCTCAGCCCTCAGAATGGGCTCGATCGCCGACCACCCTTCATCCGTGAGTACGGGCACACGTCGTGACCTGTCCCTGAACCAGGCGGTCACCGAACAGTCCCCCGTCCGAGTTCTGAGAATCGGCCCTTGGATCGTCACGCGTACGTCCAGCAGAGCAAGCACTTCCGTTTGCTCTGCGGCCGGCATGTCCTCCAGCTGTGTCCTGGCGACTTCAGCAAGTGCTTGGAGGTCTCGAACGCGCTGTTCTGCCGCTTCCACGTCCCGTTGCCAGGCGACCGCTTCGGCGCGCAGCCGCTCCAGTTCGGCCAGCTCGTCATTCAGCGGCTTGAGCGCCCGCTCCACTGCGGCCTCGGCCTCCCGTCCGTGCAGTTGGCGCCGAGCCGTCTGCTTCGCCGCCACGCTCATCGTCAAGTCGATGGCATGCTTCTGCTCTTCAATGCTTCGGCCCAGGGCGGCAATCCGATCAGCCTGATCCGTTGGCGATCCGGCGACTTTCGCTACCCAGTCCTCCGCCATCCGCTCAAGTCGTGCGGGGTCACTGAGCAGGGCGCGCACCTCACGCCACACACACCGCTCGAGTACGTCGGCGTCGAGGCGAGGACATTGGCAACCACTGCCATCAGCAACGCCACTGCTCTGCCCTGAGCAGCGATAGAGGCGCATCCTCTGAGTGCTGATCTGTGCGCCTGTGTAGTGCTTCCCACACATGCCGAACAGTCGTGTGGAGATCGGATACACACGGCCCTTGGGCCCTTGGTTCGTGCCACGCCGACGGCGTCCAAGGGCGGCCTTCAGACCGGCGATTTGATCGAGGGTGAAGATCGGCTCAAGGACGGTTGTGACGGTCGGCCCGTAGCGCGGTTGGCCGTCCGCCCCCAACTTGGCTCGCGCCAGATTGCGAAAGACGACGGCCGGATCAGTGATGCTGGCGCGGAGCCGCTGCAGCAGGTTCCGGTGCTCCCACGGACCTCGACGGCCCTCGAAACCCAGGGCGTTGAGCCGAAGTGCCGCCTGCCGGACGTTGAGACCGTCCTCCACGATGAGCTGATACGCCTTGTGCAGCACGTCGTACTCGTGCGGCTTCGGACAGGAGCAAGCGGATTCCGGGCGGTCGAGAACGACGCGCGACTCACCTTTCAGCCCCTTGTTCTCGATGCGATAGCCGTACCGGGGTTCGCCCCCGACATGGCCGCCGTCCTCTGCCTTCTCCTGGAGACCGCTCTGCGTGCGGGTACGAATACGCACGTACTCCTTGAAGGCGTAATTCGCCTCCTCCCGCATGGCCGCTTCGCCGTCTTCTGTGGTGTTGTCAATGTCCTTGTCCACAACCGCCACCGAGATGCCAAGGTCTTGGAGCTCCCACACCCAGCGCCAGAAGACCCGGTCCTTACGTCCGATGGCACGCGTCTCGGCGACCACGACAACGTCGAACGGGCGCGGCTTCTGGCGTGCGAGCGCCATCAGGCGGGGTACGTCGTCACGTTTCTGCCAGGCGAGTGCGCCGGTGACGCCCTCGTCCTTGAACGTGTCTACGTGTTCCCAGCCCTTCTTCTCGATGTACCGCTTGGTCTTCTTTCCTGAGTAGGCAATGCCGTACCCTTTGGTCTGCTCTTCTGTGGAAACTCGCAAGTAATCCACTGCGCGCAGAGGGTTAGTGAGAACCTCGAGCATGTCAGTCCTTCCGCGACTGGCCAGACGTCGGCAGCGCTCCACCGCTGCCGACGTCGCTTCAGACGCGCGGATCGTAGCTCCGAATCATCCCTGCTCACTGGGGTATTGGGAATCCGAATCCGCGGTCGGGAAGGCTTTCCGTCAGCGACCGAAGAGCAGGCGCAAAAGCCTTACGTAGGAGTCGACGTCGGGCTCTTCAGCAACGCGCCATACGGTATGGATCTTGGAGGTGCACGCGAGCTGCGGGACGCACTCCGCGCTTCCTCTGTCCGGCGCAGCACCCGTACATGGCGAGTTGCATGCTCCTCCGCAACGAGGCTTCGATTCGGCTGTCACCGCGGGCCGCCGAATTGCTCGCATGACAAAATTCGCCCACAGGTTGACGTGCGGTCACGAAGCAGCATCCCCAACGCTTCAGAGGCTTGCTGGGGCACAACGCTATTGCCAAGCAGACGAAGTTGGGCAGCCCGACTGAGTCCTGGAACGGCTACGACGAAGCCATTCTCATAGCCCATCATCCACTCCACGAACTCGGCGGACAGACGTCGGGTTCCGGGGACGGTCGGGGCAGGAGCGGGGGTTCCGGTGACGTGTTCCCACCGTCGTATGGCAGGCAGGTACTCGCCCCACCAGATGGCAGGCGAGTGACGGCGGTGCGCAGATTCATGCCGCCGCGCCGCTTCGGGGTGGTGCCCGGGCCGCCGGTGCTGTCGCAGCGGGTGGGCGTGGGCAGCAGCTTCTGCGGGGTGGAGAGCGCGGCGGCGGTGGAGGCGAGGGTGCGTCCGCCGTTGCGATAGCGCTGATTCGGGGAGCCTTTCAGGCCGTCGCTCGCACGCGGGGTGGGCAGCAGATGCTCCACCTCGTCTTGGAGGGAAGGTCCGTGGCCACCGGCCTTGCGTTTGTCCGGGTGCTGGGAGCCGCCGTTGACTCCAAGGTTCGCCGTCGGGGTCTTCAGCAGCTTGATCCTGGTCGGGCACGGACCGGGCCGCGACGAGGAAGACTCGCTCGCGACGATGACAGGCGCCGACATCGGAAGCGCGTACGCATGTCCATCGGCAGTCGTCATACCCGATCTCGGCCAGGTCTGCGAGTACGGCTCCCAGCGCCCGCATTGTGGGCATCTTCTCGGGGTTTCCCAGACACGTCGGGCAGGGTTCCACGTGGCGAACGGGGTCGGTTCCGGCTCGGGTGGAGAGCAGGCCTCGTACATTCTCGATCACTACCCAATGGGGTCGGAGGGCTGATGCAGCGGTCACGATGTGTGGCCACAGGCCGGAGGGTGAGCGCTCGGACAAGCCGGTGCGCGGGCCCGCCACCGACAGGCCCTGGCACGGAAACCCGGCGGTGAGTACGTCGACCGGCTCGACGTACTGCCAGTCGATGGTGCGTACGTCGTGGTGGTTGACGGTGTCGGGCCAGGACGCGGGAGGCGTGCGGGTCTGTTTCGGCGTGCCAGGCGATGCGACCGCCCAGGGCGGCCTGAACACCGAGGTCCAGGCCGCCGATTCCAGAACATAGGGAGCCGATGGCGAGGTCAGTGGTCGGCATGGCGGCGTCCGTGAGCACAGGTGCGGGAGCGGAAAGCCATACGCGGCTTCAGCTCGCAGGGGGTGGAGGGCTGCTCCGGTTCGCCCTTGGGTTCGCGAGAACTCACCGCATTTCCGGGCTTGGAGAACACCAACACGTCCTCGTGCTGGACGACCGAGAGCGGGATGCCATGGCGCCGGGCGTCACGGACGTTGGTCATCTGGAAGAAGGAGGGGCGGGCGATGATCCGGCTGTCGCGGATGCCGGCCAGCATGGCGACATTGCGCTCGGTGGGGGTGAGACCGGCTGCTTGTCCAGCGGCGAGGGCGGCGGAGGGCAGGTCGATGAGTTCGCCACGTTCGCGCCAGGGGCGAGTGGTGATGACGGCAGTGCCGCCAGGGCGGAGCAGGGTGCGGCACTGGGTGAGGATTTCGGTGAAGGCGTCCAGGAGTTGATCGACGCGGACGTGGGCGAGGTTGTGGCGGTCGTGGCTGTAGCGGTAGTGCTTCTTGACGACACCGCGCTCCCCGGTTTCGCGGGTGGAGCGGACCTGGCCGTGCACGCTCGGCCCGTACGGGGGTGAGGTGAGAACCAGGGAGACCTGACCGTGGAAGGCGGTGGGGATCAGGTTGGTGAGGTGACGGGCGTCCCCGCGGTAGACCTGTCCGGCGCCGGTGCCGCCCTCGTGCTGGGCGGAGGCGGCATTGAGTCCGGCGAGGTGGGCCCACTTGGGTTCGTATTCGGTGCCGAGGGCGTGGCGGCCGAGGTGGATAGCTTCGACGAGGGTGGTGCCGATGCCGCACATCGGGTCCAGGACCAGCTCGCCAGGGCGGGTGTAGGTGCGGATGGCGTGCTGGGCGATGCCGGGGTGCATTTTGGCGGGGTGGGCGGCGGAGCCGGGAACGTAGCGGCCTTTGCGCTTGGCGGGGGCGGAGGTGGGTGCGGTGTTCCACACCGAGGCGGGAGCAGCAGGCACGGTGAACTCCTCGGGTATCAGGTGTGGTCGATTGCGGTGAGGACGATGAGGTCGCTGTGGGTGACGCCGGGGTCTGCGTCCGGCAGCGGGGCGGGGACGAGCTGGTTGCCACTGGGGTTGGCGTGGGCGATGACGATGTGCTGGAGGTAGCGGAACCCTGCGGTGCGGGCTGCGGCGATGAGCAGGCCGAGCGGGTCAGTGAGCCGTCCGTGCTCGCGGCGCTGTCGAGTGGCGATCAGAAGCAGGCCATCGGCGCCCAAGAGGCGGTGGACGCGATGGAAGAAGCCTGGCCAGCCGTCGTCCAGGGCTCCGGGTACCGGGCTGGAAGTCAGGGCGTCGTTGGGGGCGGGGAGAGAGGCGGGGTGGAGTTCGGCGAGGATCACCGGGGTCAGGCAGACCTCGCCGGGGGCTGCGTCGCCGTCGGGGTGAGCGGCGCAGGGAATGCGGGCGTCCACGCCGGGGCCACTGTCGCCGATGTTCAGACGCAGCAGTCCCTGTGGGAGATGCCCGGGGCGGTGGGTGAACTCGGCGCGGATCTTCTCGATCGCCCAGGTGGGCAGGACCGCACCAGGGGCAGGGATGGCATCCGAGGTGTCGGAGGTGGGGAACCAGAGGGTGGTCGGCAGCGGGCTGTCGCTGCGCAGGGTGGCGCGGTATGGGGTGGTCGGCATCGGTGATTGGCGTCCGGGGTGCAGGATGCCGTCTGGCGCTGACGTGAAGTAATAGGGATCCCGGGGCGGGAAATTGACACCGCCCATCGCAAAGGGTGTCCCGTCTTCAACCAAGTTGTTGTCTCAACGAGCAGGTCGTTCGGGCCTGTGTCGCATCCTGGGGCCACCAGCCTGCTGCTTCAGCTCTGGACTCAGTCGAACCAATGCCGCCGCAGCTCGGCCTCTCCTTGTTCGACTTGAGCCATGAGATCAAGGAGTTCGCGGGTGAGTACGTCAATACTGTTCTGAACCGGCTCGGCGCTCTCCGCGACCGGCTCCTCTACGCCTACGTACCGGCCGGGAGCGAGGCTGTACTCGCCCTCTCGGATGCCATCGAGGTCCACGCTGCGGCAGAAGCCGGGAACGTCGCTGTATCGGTGCGGCGCCGCACCTGTTCCGCGCCAGGCGCGGTACGCACCAGCGATTCTGCTGACGTCATCGTCCGTCAGCGCGCGGTGACCCCGGTCGACCATGACGCCGAGGCTGCGCGCGTCGATGAACAGCGTCTGACCCCGCCGATCGGTCATTCCCCTGCCTCCGCCGGACGACTTGCTCTTGGCCACGATCCATACGCAGGCGGGAATTTGAGTGCTCCGGAAGAGCTGGCCGGGCAATGCCACGATGCAGGCGACCAGGTCGTCCTCCACCATGGCGGCGCGGATCGCGGCTTCGCCGTGCGCCTTGGATGACATCGATCCGTTGGCCAGGACGACCGCAGCACTACCGGAGTCGTTGAGTTTGTGGACGGCGTGCTGCAGCCACGCAAAGTTGGCGTTGGCACGCGGTGGCGCCCCATAACGCCAACGGGGGTCCGCCTCATCGCGCGCCCAGTCGCTGAGGTTGAAGGGTGGATGCGCGAGAACGACATCCGCCTTGAGGGCCGGCGAACAGTCCTGGGCGAACGTGTCCGCCAAGTGAACGCCCGCGGTGCCGAGGCCGTTCATCGCCAGGTGCATGCGTGCCAGCCGCCAGGTGGTCTCGTTCACTTCCTGGCCGTGGATCGTGAGGTTGGTGTGTGGATCGCCCCCGTTCGCGGTCACCGATCGCGTCGCTTCTACCAGCGTGCCTCCGATCCCGCAGCACGGGTCGTACAGCCGCCCGCTTATCGGGCCGAGCAGCTCCACGAGAAGCCGGGCTACGGTCGTCGGTGTGTAGTACTCCCCACCCTTCTTACCCTCCGCCTCTGCAAACCAGGTGGTGAAGGACGTGTACAGCGTCGCCAATTCGGCGGGGGTGGTCCCTGCCTCGTCCGGAGCCCGGTCCAAGAGGAGCACCAGGTCCTTCACTTGCTGAGGGGCCAGTCCCCCCATCACAGACCAAGCAGGAGCAACGATGTTCTTGAGGTCGGGGCGGGCGGAGGTCAGCTCCTGGACAAGTTCATCGAGTACGGCCACGGCTTCATCCGGGTGAGCCGAGATCCTCTCCCTGAAAGTGCGCCACCACGTAACTGTCGGAGGCGCGGTCGCATCCTCCCCATCCGTAGATTCGGCAGGCAGGTGACGCAAATACAACAACGTGAGAAGCGTGATCTTGTACTGCGCCGCATCCATGGAGCCACGCAGCAGGTCTACGGCCTTCCAGAGAAGGTCGACGGCCGATGTCTGCTTCTTCTTGCGCGGAGGCACAGTTCACCTGTTCCTGTTCATCAACTCGGCGATGTCGTGGACGACCAGATCTTCCAAAGACCGGTTCTCCGCCGTCACCGAGCGAGCGAGGTCATGCAGGGCTGCCGCGCGTTCGGCGAAGTCCTGCCGGACGGACACCGGCGGCCAAGGAATCGGGAAGCGGGAGAAGTCCTTGCGGCGCATCGCACGGGCATTCTGTCCCTGCGCGGTGGCAACGAGCTCCTTGTA